>JBLMWC010000107.1:0-9164 GCA_050257015.1 Bacillota bacterium
TCCTCGGCGTTTGCCGCCTTCTCCTTGCAGGCCATGCCGGTCAGCGGAAGCACGAGGACCAGCGTGAGCACGGCGGCACGAGTCACGGTCATTGGTTCAATCCGCTGAAGACGCACTGCAACTGGGTGTGTGCTGGGAGATGCCCGGCGGGGCCAGAAGGACGCATCGATGCTCGCGCACCCCGAGGGTAGCGACCGATCCAACATGCGCGTCACGCCCGGGCGCCGCCACTGTCACATCTGACAGCTCATCGCAGCGCATCGCTACGTCCGGGATCCGGCGGGCACGACCGACGGCCGCACCACGCGGTACACGCTCACCGCCTGTGCGCCCGTCGCCTCGTCCACCGTGATCGTGTACAACCGATCGCCGCGAACGTAGATCGGGATGTCGGCGTCGTGCATCGGCGCCGACAGCGTCCCGATCAGTTTCCCGGCGCGGTCGAAGACATCGAGCACGTCGCCGTCGTCAGCGCGACGCTCGACCCAGAGAGCGCCGGCATCGTCGAAGACGAGGTTCCGCAGGACCGGCTTGAGCCGCACCCGCGCGGGGGACGCAGGATCGCAGCTGGCGGCGGGATTCTTCTCCCGGAACTCCCTGTATTCCGCGAGCCCCGCCGACCACTCGGAATCGCTGACGGCCAGCGGCGCCACGTCCCGGCTGATCGTACGGAGCGTATCACCGGTCGGCGAGACGACGGCGATGCGGTAGGCATCGCTTCGCGCCGTGACCAGCTCGCCGGCGGGCCCGGGCACGGAGAGAATGCCGTAGGCGAACGGAATGGCGAAGAACCGGATCGCGCCCGCTGCCGGGCAGACGATCGCGCCGGGCTGGTCGGCCGGACGGTCCGGCATGACGAGGGTGTCCCCCGCGCCGCTCGCGGTGTAGCGGACGAGGAGCGATTGCGGCTTCCCGCCGGCCGGTCGCCAGTCGGGCGCATAGACCGCCAGCCCCGATTGCCGGAGGCGCACGTCACGCCCGGTGATCCGCTTGGCGGGCCACGCCCCGACCCAGCCGCCGGTGGAGGTAAGACGCGCCAGTCTGCCGTTCCCGGGGTCGAGCACGGCGAGCGTGTCACCCAGCCAGCCGATCCCCATGCCATACGCCTCGCCGAACTCCGCGGGACCGGCGCCCTTGCGGCCGATCACCCGAAGCGGCGCGCCGGATGAGTCGAAGACGCGGATCTGGGCCGCGCCTTCGTCGAGGACGTACATGGTGCCGTGCGCATCGGCCACGACATCCTTGAGGCGGGTCCAGCCGGTGTCGGCCGGGCCGCCCAGGGTCGCGATCGGCTCGAGCCGCCAGCGCGGAACATCGGGTGCGGACGCGCCCCGCTCCGACGGCGCGCATCCCGCCAGCGCTCCGAGCGCCGCAACGAGCAGCCGCCGCTTCATGCTCCCATCTCCGGCCGGTCGAACCGCTCCAGCTCCCAGAATCCGTCGGCGTCCTCGTGGATCGTGTAGAGGTTCCGCGCCGTGATGGCGACCAGAATCCGGCCCAGCGGCAGCGAGGCCGTCCGGGTCGAGGCTCCGCTCACGGGAAAGATGGCGTACCGCTCGCGCGCGTAGCCCGCCTGCTGGTGGAGTCGCGTCCAGACCTCGCCATCAGGCGCCGCCACTGCTTCCGCGAATGGTCCCTTCGATTCGGCCATCGGCTCGTACATCGTGTCGAGCACCGACGACGATGGCAGGCCGGGGAACGAGTGCATCTTCCGCCAGTCCGCCTTCGTCACCGGAATCGGGGTCCACGGCCGCGGTATCCCGATCGTCCACTTCCCGTCTGCCGTCATCCGGTCGATGCGGTTCTCCCGCCCGCGCGCGATCCAGAGCGTCCCGTCCGGCAGCACGCCCCACACGTCAGGCGTCTGGTAGAGTCGCGGCCGGAAGGTGGCGCCGTCGCCGAAGCGGATCGTGACCTTTCCGATCTCGTAGATCTTCGCGACGGTGTCGTACTGCGGTCCCGGCAGCGTCATGCGGTAGACCGCCGTCGAATCCTTCGCGCGGCCGGCCTCGTTGATGTCGCCGATGGAGATGTTGGCGGGGAGCTGCTCGAAGAAGGCGTGGCCCAGCGTATCGAGCACGCCGCCGAACGAGACGTAGCGCGGCACCGGCGCGGTGGAGCGGACGGTGCCGTCGAGGTTCCAGATGCTGAGGCGTGAGAGCTGACCGTCGAGCATCGCGATCCCGCCATGGAGGACGAGCACACGGAACGGCTGCTTGTACTCGCCGGGCCCTTCACCCCGCCGGCCCAGCGTGTCGGCCGTCCCGGCGCCGAGGTCGGCGCGGAGCACCGCCTGCGACTGCGGGATCGCGACGCGTCCATCGGGCAGCTCGGCCAGGCTCCAGACGCGCTCGAGCTCCGGCAGACGGCCGGTCACCTTCGAGAGCATCACGTCGCTGCCGTCCACTCGCCCGGCGCGCGCGCAGGCGGCCGCGGCGATCAGCGCGATCGCCGCGGCGGAGCTACGGCTCATCGGGCGGGCGCCCGCTCGATACGGTACCGCCTGATCGCGGGCGTGCCGTCCTCGGACTCCGCCTTCAGGTACAGCTCGTGATCGGTCCAGGTGGCGGTGCCGTAGGCCACCAGGTTCCCCTCGAGACGGACCGGTCCCAGGTAGCGCCCGCTGCGATCGAAGACGTCGAACCGCGTGCTGACGGTATCCGATCCGTTGCTCGAGCGCACCCACCGGTTGCCGGCGCCGTCCACCCAGATCGCGTCGAACGCGGGGAACGTCGCGGGAATCTCGTCTTCGCGGAATGCCGCGCGGAGGCTCGCCTCGGGCCAGTACTTGCCCTGACTCGCGACCATCTGTTCCACCTTCGCATGACGCCAGGCGGCGCTCACCGGCTCGGCGGTCCACGTCCGGCCGAAGGTCGCCACGGTATCCCGCCCCGTTCGGCTCGACACGATCCGGTAGTCGGCCGAGTAGCCGAAGAGCACGCCGCCGAAGGGATCGAGCGTCGAGACCACCCGCGGCGCGGCGGGAATCCCGGTGGACATCATGCTGTTCTTCCCCTGCTTCACCGTCCAGTACTTCGCCTCGCCGGTCTGCGGAACGATCATCGTGTCCACGAAGGTGCCGTCCAGCGTGTACCTCGCGTAGTTCACCGCCCGCTTCTGATCCGGTGTGGTCATCGTCAGGATCGAGATCCGGCCCGCGGTGTCCACGCCGATCGGTCCGTAGTAGCAGCAGGATGTCTTCCAGCTCCTGATCAACGCGCCGGACGTGTCGAACACCGTCGTCCGGGCGAGACGGGGGTCGTGCACCACGAGGTTCGACCCGTGGACCGCCAGGAATGCGGTCCTGAATTCGCCCGGCCCCTCACCTTCGCGGCCGATGGTGTGCAGAAAGCGCCCGTCCGGACCGAAGACCTTGATGACGGTCGGCTTGTCGTCGGCGACGTAGACTCGGCCGGCGCCGTCCACCGCGAGACTCTGGGGATCGATCAGCTCGCCCGGCGTGCCGGTCTCCCCGGCGATGCTGCCGGCGGGAACGAGTCGCCACGCGGTGGTGCTGTCGGCCCAGGCCGTCGGTCCGGGGCTGGTGATCGAGATAATGTGGTTCGGGAGGGTATCCACCTTCGCGACGGCGAGCTTCTGGCGAGGAGCCGCTCCGCACGCGGCAAGCAGAGCGACGGCAGGGAGGATCGAACGCTGCATCACGGCTCCTGGCAGGGTGTCCGAGTCAGACACGCACGAGCACGGAAGGGTTGGCCCGTCCCTACGGATGCAGCGTCCGTTCGATTCGGTAGCGGATCAGCTCGGGCAGCCCGTCCGCGTTCTCCCCGCTCACCACCACCTCGTCCGTGCCCCAGTAGGCCGGACCGTACTGGTTCCCCCACGGGGCGCGCACCGGGCCGAGGTAGACGCCGGTGGAATCGAAGACGTCGAAGACCGCGTGGACGGTGTCGGCCGAGGGCACGCTGATCCAGCGGACACCGGTGGGGTCTACCGAGAAGTATTGCATCGCCGGCGCCGACTTCGGGATGTCGCCGACGCTGAAGGCGCGGGAGACCGCTTCTTCCCCCCACTGCTTGCCGAGCTGGCGCGCCAGGGTGTTGTAGGCCTCCTGGCGGCGGGCGTCGGACAGCGGCAGCGGTGTCCAGCGCCGGCCGAAGATCTGGATGGTGTCCCGCCCGGCCCGGCTCACCACCAGGTGATAGTCTCCGGTCCATCCGTGAATCAGCGTCCCATCGGGCGCCATCCGGTCCACCTGCCACGGCGCGAACGGGAGCGAGGTGCGCATCCGGCTGTCGCGCCGGGAGAGCTCGACGTATTTCGGCTTGCCGTCGCTCGGCACCAGCACGGTGTCGACGACGGCGCCGTCCATCGAATAGCGGATGAACGCGCTGCTGAGGTCCGCCCGGTCCTCCAGCGAGGTACGCACGGCGATGCGCCCCGCGCGGTCCACCGTGATCGCGCTGTAGTGGCAGCAGATGGAAGGCCAGCTTCGGAGGAAGCGGCCGGAGGTATCGAAGACCGAAATGCGCGCGAGCCGGGGATCGAAGACCACGAGACTGGTTCCGTGCATCCCGAGGATCGGCGCCCGCATCTCGCCCGGCCCTTCGCCTTCCCGCCCGATGGTGCGGATGAGACGGCCATCGCGGCCGAACACCTTGATCACCGTCGGGCTCTGGTCGGCGACATACAACCGCCCTGCCGGATCTGCCACCACTTCGGTGGGGTTGATCAGATCACCCGAGCCGGAGTCGCCACCGCTAATGCGCGAGAGCTCCACCAGGCGCCAGCCGGTATTGTCGCGCCAGGCCGTCGGGCCGTCGCTCATGACCGAGACGGCGCCGCCGGCCAGCGTGTCGCGCGTGACGTGCGCCAGCGGCCCCGACGCCGGCCGACAGGCGGCAACGGCACAGGCGGCGAACACTGCCGAGAATCGCGTCACGGTCGCTCGATTGTGAAGTGATCTGGCACGTTACCGGCCCCCGTGCCCTCCGGCAAGGCGGCCGAAGTCTTCGGCCGGCAGGTCCTGTGTGGACCCGCCGGCCTCGACTCGGAACTACACGACATTCGCTTCGCTGGGTATTGCGGGTGGACCGCGGTGAGACAGGCTGCAGCCGATCGTGGCTTCGCGTCTCACCAAGATCACTCCCCGCCTCAACCGCCCATCAAACGCGCTACGGACGCGGATAACGCGACAGCGTCTCCAGATCATCGTCCGTCATCGTGGCCACGTACAGACTCCGGGCTCCGAACCCGACCAGGCGAGCGCCCTTCGGCAGGGTAACCTGGCGCGCGAGACGGCCCGAGGCATCGAACACGTCGTACACCAGCGGCGCATCGGCGGCGCCGTAACGCTGGACCCAGAGCGATCCGTCGGGCGCAACCTGGCTCGTGCCGTCGCGGAACGGTGGCTTCACCGCCGGCCAGTCGGGCTCGCCCAGCGAAGGCGGGGGCGGCGGCGTGGCGCCTCCGCGCCGTCCCCCCGCTCCGCCGATCTGCATCTGGAAGCCGCCACGCGTATTCGATGACGCCTGCCGGAACCGCTCCTTGTCCCTCTCGCTCACCGCCACCTTCTGGTAGGCGACCGCCGGCCCGCTCACCTTCGCCCCCGCCGGCTGCCACCACTCGACGTGATAGTCTCCCACGCGTATTACGCCCACGCGGCCGTCCGGCGCCACCGTCCAGTCGTCCTGCGGACTGAACGGCTGCATCCGCATGATCACCGAGCGCGCATTGGCCGAGCCGGAGGTGGCGCGCTGAAGCGCGGGCACCTTGATCCGGCCCAGCGTGTCGATCCGGTCGCGCGCACGATCCCAGCGGAGGACCGGCGCGGAATCGGGCAGCGGCGCGCCGGCCTGCATCGGGCCGCCCAACTCGCTCCCCTGGAAATAGATCCGGCCCTGGCGGTCGCTGCCTCGCACGCGCAGGAGTCCCACCATGTTGCCGGGAAAGGAGAGCAGCGCCTTCGGCTTCGCGTCGGGGCCGATGACGAGGAAGCGCCGCTGGCCGGGATCCACCAGCAGCGTCGTGTCGCCGGGAAGCGCGACGAGCCCCGCGGGGAAGGCGTACTCACCGGGCCCCTGCCCTTCGCGGCCGATCGCGGTGGCGGCGCCGGAGCGGAAGTCCGCCAGCGTCACCGTCTTGGCGAAGCGGTCGGCCACGATCACGCGGCCGTCCGAGAGCTCGCGCACCGCGGTGACGTTGTCGAACGGATCGGGCAGTTGCGCCTCGGCCCGCCCCAGCGCGGCGCGCGGAACCGATTGCGCGGACGAGACGATCGGCACCGCGGAGAGCGCGGCGGCCAGCAGCATCAGGCGGGACGGGCGGGTCACGGCGGACCTCCTCGAGTCGGATTCTCAGCGTGGTGGCAACTACTGGAGATGCCCCGCCTGGCCGCCGCGTCGCAGCCGGCGCCCACTATCATTAGTACGTTCGGTTCCGCATCCCCCGGGAGGTCGCCAGATCGATGACGATGCAGTCGCCGCAGGGAGCCATGGACCGCATCTGGTCCGCCTTCGAGTCTCCGATCGCCGGCACGCCGTTCACGCTCGCGAAGCTGATCGCCGCGATCGTCCTGCTGATCGCGCTCGTGTGGATCACCGGCCGGCTCACCCGCTGGCTGGCGCATGGCGTCCTCCGCCGCCGCGGCGTGGATCCGGGAATCTCGGAGGAGGTCGCGAGCCTGGTCCGCTACGCCGCCACCGCGCTCGGCACGGTGATCATCCTGCAGGCGGTGGTGGGCGTCAACCTCGCCACCATCGTCGGGCTCCTCACCGGCATCGGCGTCGGCCTCGGCTTCGGTCTCCAGAACATCATCAGCAACTTCTTCAGCGGACTGATCATTCTGTTCGAACGGCCGATCAAGGTGGGGGACAAGGTCCGGATCGGCGAAGCGGTCGGCATCGTGCGGCGCATCGCCATCCGGGCGACCACGATCGTGGCCGAGGACAACACCGCGATCATCATCCCCAACTCGGACTTCATCTCGCAGCGGGTCACCAACTGGCGCTACGCCTCACGGAGCGGCCGGGTCCAGGTGAAGGTGCGCGCGCCGCAGACGCAGGATCCGGCGCTCACCATAGAGCGGCTGCGAGCCGCCGCCGCGAGCATGCCGTGGGCGAACGACTCCCCCGCGCCCGACGCCGTCCTCGTCGACATGGGCGACGGCTGGCTGCACTTCGAGGTCCGGGCCTGGGCCCGTGGCATGGATGCCTCCGACGCGCTCGTGAGCGAGCTCAACCTCGCGGCATGGCGCGCCGTGAAGGAACCGCCGCGGGCCGAGGCGTGAATTGCCTGGGTTCCGGTGGTATATCTGGGGGTATATAAGGAAGGAACGACTTCGGGCGAGAAGATGGAGCGCAGACGACGGGCCACCCTATCCGACCCCTGACCCGCCGCCTGCGGCCCACCGGCCTGCTAGCGCTTGAGCAGTACCGTGCCTTCTCCCCGGCCGATCACCCGCTCGCCCCGCGGCTCGACGACCTGTCCGATCGGCCGTCCGGCCTCGTAGATGGTGCAGGCCGGAGTCTTTGTCTCTGCTGCGGTCATCTGAGCCATGATTCACCTCGCCTCCTGCGTCAGGCGCCGGCCCCGTGCCCGCGCCCCGTTCTGTCCATGAGATGCGTTGCACGCCGGAAAGGTTGCGTCGGGCCGCCCGCGATTCGGGGATCCGGCGGCACGAAACCCTTTGGGCCCTCCCCGTGTCAGAGTACCGACGCGACGTTCCTGACCCCAACGCGCGGAGCCCGGTGGACGACCGAGGACTGATTACCCGCGTGCTGGCGGGCGACGTAAGCGCGGAGCGGGAGCTGTACGACGCGCATGTGGACCGGGTCTTCCGCCTGGTCTACCGGATGGCGGGCGACCTCGACCAGGCCCAGGACTACGTGCAGGAGACGTTCATCCGCGCGTTCAGCCGCCTGGCCGATTTCCGGGGCGAATCCGCCCTCTCGACCTGGCTGGGCTCGATCGCCATCTCGGTGACGCTCAACGGGTTGCGGAAGGTGAAGCGGTTCCGGCAGCGCGAGGTGTCGCTGGAAGACGCCGCCGAAGTGGGACGGGTGACGCGGGAGGCGGAGCCGGACCTCAAGACCCGGCTGCACGGCGCGATCGACGCGCTGCCGCCGGGGTACCGGGCGGTCTTCGTGATGCACGACATGGAGGGATACACCCACGAGGAGATCGCCGCCTCCCTCGGGGTCCAGCCCGGCACCTCCAAGGCACAGCTGTTCCGGGCCCGGGCCCGGCTCCGCGAAGCACTCGCGGATTTCGTGACGGACTGAAGGAGCGAGACATGGACGACCGCATCGACGATCTGCTCCGCGACGAAGCGCGCGACTACAACGAGCCGCCGGCCACCCCGCGCGACGCGATGTGGGAGCGGATCCAGGCAGCGCGGAGCGGTGCCGGCGCCGACGCGTCATTGCGAAGCGGCGGAGCCGCTGAAGCGATCGGGTCGCACGACGTGTCAGGCGACCGGATTGCCGCGGCCGCTCCGCGGCCTCGCAATGACAGGCGGTCGCTCATGCCGCTCTTCCGACTCGGCGTCGGGATCGCCGCGCTCCTGGCGCTCGGCATCGGGATCGGCCGGCGGATGGAGCGCTCCGGCGCCCCGGTCGTTCCGTCAGTCGCCACGACCCCGACCCGTCCGGCGCCGGGTGGAACCGACACCGTCAGCGCTCCCGCGGTAACGGAGCCGGTGGACAACGGACGCGAGCTCGCTGCGGCGCCGCGGTCGGCGCCGCCCCGGGGCGTGCCGGCCACCGCGGTTTCGCGGACGGAGCGCCTCGCCGGCGCGGAGTCGACGGCGTACGACATGGCGCTCGGCCAGCACCTGGGACAGTCGGAGGCCTTCCTCACGCTGTTCCGGAGCTCGGTCCGGTCGGGCCATGTGGATCCGGTCGCCTTTGCGGCCGCGCGCCAGCTGCTGAGCACCAACCGGCTGCTGCTCGATTCACGGGCTGGTGCCGACCCGCGCTCGCGCCAGCTGCTGCAGGACCTCGAGCTGGTGCTGGCGCAGATCGCGCAGCTGGGCGCGGCCGGCGACTCGAGCGATGTGCACATCGTGACGGAAGACATGGATCGGGGTGACGTGCTGCCGCGCCTGCGGACCGCCGTGCCCGCGGGCATCTGACCACCAGAGAGGAATGACGATCATGCGCTGGATTCACGGAGGGATCATCTTCGCGGCGATGGCGGCGCTTACC
>JBLMWC010000108.1:0-63186 GCA_050257015.1 Bacillota bacterium
TCAACATGGACATGGTGGGGCGGGGCAACGCCTGGGACGTGACCGGCAAGTCGAAGGACGGCGCGGTGCTCCGGGGCAGCCCCAACTACCTGCAGCTGGTCGGCTCGCGCCGGCTCTCGAGTGAGCTCGGCAACATCGTCGAGCAGGTGAACACCAGCGGCAAGTACGGCTTCGTATTCGATTACGGGATGGACGCCAACGGCCACCCGATGAACATCTACTGCCGGAGCGACCACTACGAGTACGCGCGCTACGGCATTCCGATCACCTTCTTCACCACCGGCGGGCACTCGGACTACCATCAGGTGACCGACGAGCCCCAGTACATCGACTACGACCACATGGCCCGTATCAGCCGACTCGTGGAGGACGTCGCGATGCACGTGGCCAACCTCGACCATCGCGTCGTGGTGGACCAGCCGAAGCCCGATCCGCGCGGCGGCTGCCGCCAGTAGGACCGGCTCCGAACGACGAACGGGCGGCGGCACCACGGTGCCGCCGCCCGTTCGTCGTTTCCGGACGCGGCGCTACAGCGACTTCATGTCGATGACGAACCGGTAGTGGACGTCGGCGTTGATGGTGCGTTCGTAGGCCTCGTTCACCTGCTGGATCGGAATCAGCTCGATGTCGGCGGTAATGCCGTGCTCGGCACAGAAGTCGAGCATCTCCTGGGTCTCCCGAATGCCACCGATCGACGAACCGGCGAGGCTGTTCCGGCGGGCCATCAAGGCGAATGCGGGTACGCTCGCGGGCTCGGTGGGAATCCCGACCAGCACCATCGCTCCGTCACGCGCGAGGAGCTTCAGGTACATCGTGAGGTCATGCGGAGCCGAGACGGTGTCGAGGATGAAGTCGAAGGACCGGGCGGCGCTTCTGAGCGCCGGCGGGTCGCTCGTCAGCAGGAATTCGTGGGCGCCGAGGCGGCGCGCATCCGGCTCCTTGCCGGGCGACGTGCTGAGCACCGTGACCGTCGCACCCATCGCCGCCGCGATCTTCACCCCCACGTGCCCGAGCCCGCCGAGCCCGACGACCGCGACGCGGCTACCCGGTCCGACCTTCCAGTGCCGGAGCGGGGAGTACGTGGTGATGCCGGCGCAGAGGAGCGGCGCCGCACCGTCGGGCGGCATGCCGGTCGGGATGCAGAGGGTATAGTTCTCGTCGACGACGATGCTCGACGAATAGCCGCCGAAGGTCGGGTGACCCTGCTTGTCGCGGCTGTTGTAGGTCGCGACGATCTGGCCCTCGCAGTACTGCTCGAGCCCCTCCCGGCAGCTCTCGCACCGGCGGCACGAATCCACGAAGCAGCCCACGCCCGCGAGGTCGCCGACCCTGAATCGCGTGACCTTGCTGCCCACCTCCGTCACCCGCCCCACGATCTCGTGGCCCGGGACCATCGGGTAGATGGAATTGCCCCACTCGTCCCGTGCCTGGTGGATGTCCGAGTGACAGATGCCGCAGTAGAGGATGTCGATCACGACGTCCTGTGGCCCGGGCGCCCGTCGCTCGAATGCGAACGGCTCGAGCGCCGCCGTCGGTCCGGCGGTGGCGTATCCCCGCGCCGACCTCACAGCCCGACCGCCTGCATGCCGGCGGCTGCGTAACGGTCTCCTGCGGCGGCGCCCCTTGGCGCGACTTCATCGATGCGCCGGAGATCCTCCGGGGAGAGGTCGAGCCGGACTGCTTCCATGTTCTCCTCGAGTCGATTGCGGTGACGGGTGCCGGGAATCGGTACGACACCCTCTCCATGCGCGAGCAGCCACGCGAGCGCGAGCTGCGCCGGCGTGCACCGCTTCTCCCGGGCGATCTCGACCAGGCGGTCCACCAGGTCGAGATTGCGCTGGAAGTTCTCCCCCTGAAACCGCGGATTCATACGGCGGAAATCGTCCGGCGCCAGATCGTCGAAGGTGCGGATCTGCCCGGTGAGGAACCCGCGGCCGAGCGGACTGTAGGCCACGAAGCCGATCCCCAGCTCGCGGCACACGGCGAGCGAGTCGTCCTCGGGGTCCCGGGTCCACAGCGAGTACTCGCTCTGCAGCGCCGTGATCGGGTGGACCGAATGGGCCCGGCGAACGGTCGTCGGCGCCGCCTCGGAAAGGCCGAGAAAGCGGACCTTGCCGGCCTGGACCAGGTCGCCCATGGCGCCAACCGTCTCCTCGATCGGAACCGTCGGATCGACCCGGTGCTGATAGTAGAGATCGATCACGTCAACGCCGAGCCGCCGGAGCGATGCGTCGCACGCGGTGCGGACGTACTCCGGACGGCCGTTGATCCGTCGGGCCGCGGGATCGGCCGGGTTCCGTACGTTGCCGAACTTGGTCGCGAGCACCACATCGTTCCGGCGCCCCCGGATGCTCCGCCCGACCAGCTCCTCGTTGCGTCCCATGCCGTACATGTCGGCGGTATCGAGGAAGGTGATTCCGAGGTCCAGTGCCCGCGCGATCGTCGCGGCCGACTCGCGCTCGTCGGCGGGACCGTAGAATTCAGACATGCCCATGCATCCGAGTCCGATGGCGGAGGTCTCGAGGCCCTGGGTGCCGAGTCTTCGTGTTTCGATCATCTGCTGCTCCAGCTAAACGGAACCCGCAAGATACTCGACCGGTCCCCGCGCTTGTCCGGCGGGCGACCATCCGTGCACATTTCCGCGGCTTTGACCCTCTCCGGGAGACTCAGTGGCGACGATCTGGCTCGACGGCGCATGGCACGACCGCGACACCGCCAGGGTGTCCGTCTTCGATCATGGCCTCCTGTACGGGGACGGCGTCTTCGAGGGAATCCGCGTATACGCCGGGAAGATCTTCCGCCTTGGCGACCACATCGATCGACTCTACGACTCGGCGCGGGCCATCTGGCTCACGGTGCCGATTCCGCGTGACGAGATGATCTCGGTGACGGAGGAAGCGGTGCGCCGCTCGGGGCTGACGGATGCCTACGTGCGCCACATCGTCACCCGCGGTGTCGGCGACCTCGGCCTCGATCCCCGCAAGTGCCTGAAGCCGTCGATCATCATCATCGTCGACGGCATCCGCATGTGGCCCGCCGAGCTGTACGATCGCGGCCTGCGTGTCATCACCGCCGCCACGCCGATCCCCCAGCGCGAGTCGCTTTCCCCCCGCGTCAAGTCGCTCAACTATCTGGCGCACATCCTCGCCCGGGTCGAGGGGATCAACGCCGGCGCCGACGAAGTGCTGATGCTCGACAGCGCCGGCCACGTGGCCGAGGGATCGGGCGAGAACATCTTCGTGGTGAAGGACGGGCGCATTCGCACGCCGCCGCCCTACGCCGGCATCCTCAAGGGTGTGACGCGCGACGTGGTGATGGAGCTGGCGGGTGAAGCGGGGTACGAGGTGCGGGAGGAAGTCCTGAACCGCTACGACGTCTACACTGCCGACGAAGCCTTCTTCACCGGAACAGCGGCGGAGATCATCGGCATCCGGGAGCTCGATGGCCGCATGGTCGGCGAAGGACGCCGCGGCCCCGTCACCGCCGAACTCGCCCGCCGCTTCCACGCGCTCACCCGCGGGTGAGCCTCCGGCCCGCGATCGCGATCCTGCTCGAGCCGCCGCGGCTCGGAGCGGTCAAGCCGCGGCTGACCGGCGATGTCGGCCCCCACCATGCGCTCCGTCTTTACCGCGTGCTCGCGGCCCGGACCCTTGCCGCGGTGCGGGCGCTCGATCTGCCGGCGGTCATCTGGTTCACGCCGGCCGAGGCGCAGCCGGAGATGCGCCACTGGCTGGGGCCCGGCTGGGAGCTTCGGCCACAGGCGTCGGGCGCGCTCGGCGCCAGGATCGCCGCCGCGGCGCACGGCGTCGAGCCCGGCGCGCCCTGGATCATGGTGCTCTCGGAGAGTCTCGGCCTCGCACCCGAAATTCTGGGTGCGGCGGTGGATGCGCTGATCGACCATCCTGCAGTTCTGGGCCCGGCGCAGGACGGCGGATGCTATCTCATCGGCGCGCGGCGGCCGATGCCGGGCCTCGCGGCGGAAGTGCGCGACGCGATCGCTCCGCTGCCGGCGCTCCGGCGGGCGCTGGATCGCCTCGCCCCCGAATGGCACCAGCTGCCCGAGATCCGGACGATCGAGACCGGCGCCGATGCCCGGGCGGCGGGGCTGATCGCCTGAGCCGTCACTCGGCCGCGGCGCCGGTGAGCTGGCGGTAGACGATGCGCGACACGTCGGCGATCACACGAGCGGCGTCGCGCTCGTCCTGGTATCCCCGGGTGAGGACGACGAGCACGTACGGTGCGCGGCCCGCCGGGTAGACGATCGCGGCGTCGTGGAGCAGGGCGGTGATGCTTCCGGTCTTGTGCGCCACGCGTACGCCGCGCGGCAGCCCGGCGGGAATCCCCTCGTTGAATTCCTGCGCCAGCAGCATCCGGACGATCTCGCGCGTGGCCGCGGGCGAGGCGGCGCGATGCTGCTCGATTGCGGCGAGGAGAGTGGCGAGGTCGCGCGCCGTGGTGGTGTTGTTGAGTCCTCGCGCGTACGCCTTGTCGTCCTCGACGCCGCGCCGGACCTGAATCGAATCGGCGCCGAGCCGGTGCGCGGTGGCGTTGACCCGTGCCGGATCGACCCGCGCGATCAGAAGGTTCGTCGCCAGGTTGCTGCTGCGCTCGATCATCAGCTCCGCCAGACGCCGCTGGGTGACGGACTGTCCCTCGAGCGCGTAGAGCGAGGAATCGGAGTCGTCGGCCGGGTCGAGCGTGAACGGCGAGCCGTCGGCGAGGGAGACGAAGCTGTTCCGGACCGGCACGGGTTCGTCCCAGCCGGTGCGTCCGGAGTCCACGTCGCGCGCGAGCTGAATGAGGACCGGGACCTTCATGGTGCTGGCGGCGTGATAGCGGAGGTCGGCGTTCCGGAAGACGGTGTCGCCGGAGCCGAGATCGATGAAGGCGACGGCCACGGTCCCGCGCTCGGGGGCGAGCCGACGCTCGATCGCGGCTCGCAACGGCAGGGGCGAGGCGGCTGGCACGCCCCCTGCCTGTGGGGAGCATCCCAGCGCCAGCAGGACCACCGGGCCGAAAGGATAGAGTCGCATGAGTGAAGATAGCACCCGGGCCACCGAGTCCACGACGACCGCAGCCACGGCGCCTTTCCCGGTACAGGACCGTCTCAGATTCGCGCAGTTCGTCCTCGAACGACTCCCCAACGGCCGCTGCCGCGCCAAGGTCGAGCTGACCTGGCGGGACTCCGAGCGCTTCAGCGGCGAGTCGGAAGGCCTCGCCTCCCAGGCCGGCGAGCTGCGCTGCGCCGCCGAAGCGACGGTGCATGCGCTGACGCAGTCGGTGGAGGGCGGCGTCGCGTTCGAGCTGCTGGGCGTGAAAGCGGTCCGCGCCTTCGACGCGACGGTCGTGATCGTCTCGCTGTCGGTGCAGGCGGACGAGCGCTCGCATCGGGTGGTGGGGTCGTATCTGAGCGACACGGAGCCGGCACGGGGCGCGGCGCTCGCGGTGCTGAACGCCACCAACCGCATTCTGGGGAACCGCCTCTTCATGCGCTGACCGGGTTCACCGGCGACGCTCAGCTCCGCCGGTGCATCTGTATCCTGTGCCTCGTTTCGCTTGGCCGCTCGGCATTTCGCCTGTCGCGGCACTCCCGCGCCACCCCCGCTCTGGCAGGGTCTTGCAGCTCTGCTGCAATCCGGTGGGACCAACTTCCCGTGCGAATGGGGGATCGGGATTCGGTGAATCTTTGGGGGATCGGTGGCATGGAACTGGCCACCTCGTAGCGCATCGCCGCCCTCACGGCTAACGTTCGCGCCGGCGGTGTGACCCTTCCGAGATTGCGCCTCACGCAGTCCGACTCAACACGAATCACGGCCCCCGCGCGCAGGCTCATGGGCGCGGCGGGCGGCGGCCTGACGCCGTCGCGATGCCCTCGAATCGGAGGACAAATGAAGCGATTCGCGACTGTGGTGGGTCTTGCCTTGGTCTCGGCCTGCGCCGGCCAGCGGCACGCTCCGCCGACCGAGGTTGCGCCCGCGGCCGCTCCGTCGTCGCCCGCCGCAACCCGCGCCAGCAGCGCCGCCAGGACCGATCCCGCGCGGCACGCACCCAATCCCGACAGCATCGTCGTTCCGCCGGCACCGAGCGTCGACACGCGCATCGACGCGGAAGTCGCGGCCGAGCTCAACGTGGCCGCGGACTCGGCCGCCGATGCCGAGATGCTCGAGAAGCTCGACGCCTCACGTCCGAGCGGCAAGGACGACGCGACGCTGCCGGATGCGGCCGCGCACTCGCCGGGCGGGGGCGTCACCTGGGACATCGATGTCGCGAGCTTCAACAATCACGACCGCGTGCAGTACTACCTCGATCTGTTCCAGGGCCCCGCGCGCGAGCGCATGGGCATCTGGCTCAATCGGATGCCGCGCTACGAGTCGATGATCCGCGAGCGCCTGCAGGAGCAGGGGCTTCCGGGCGACATGGTGTACCTCGCACTGATCGAGAGCGGCTTCTCGAACGTCGCGACGAGCTCGGCGCGCGCGGTGGGCATGTGGCAGTTCATGCGCGCCACCGGTCGCGGCTATGGCCTCCGGATCGACGGCTGGGTGGATGAGCGGCGTGATCCGGTGAAATCGACGATCGCGGCCACGCGCTTCCTGCACGATCTCCGCGAGCGCTTCGGCTCCCTCTACCTCGCCGCCGCGGCGTACAACGCCGGTGCCGGGAAGGTCGGCCGCGGCCTCGACCGCATGGCGGATGACGAGGACGACGAGGGCTACAGCGACTCGACCTTCTTCCGTCTCTACGACACCGACTTCATCCGGCGCGAGACCAAGGACTACGTTCCCAAGCTGATCGCGGCGGCGCTCATCGCCAAGGAGCCGGCGCGCTACGGCTTTCATGTGGCCCCGGCCGGCCCGCTGGTCACCGACTCGATCGTGGTGCCCGACATGACGGGCCTCGACGTCGTCGCCCGCCTGGCCGACACCACGGTGGCCGCCATCGCGGAGCTGAATCCGCAGTACCTCCGACTCGCGACCCCGCCGCATGCGCGGTCGGTGGTCCGGCTTCCGGCGGGGAGCGGCGAGCGCACCGCAACGGCCTACGCGGAGCTGCCGGCGTCGCAGCGCGTGAGCTTCGTGGAGCACGTCGTCACTCGCGGGCAGACCTCCGCGGCGATCGCGCGGCGGTACGGGATCTCGACCAGTTCGCTGATCGAGGCCAACCCGCGGCTGCGGCGGCATGCGCCACGCGCGGGGCAGCGGGTCATCGTTCCGCTGGATGGCCCGATGTCCACGGTCGTGGCCCGCCGGATCGCCGAGCCGGAGCCGAGCGAGGTGCAGTTCCACCGCGTGCGCCGGGGCGAGACGCTCTCACACATCGCCCGCCGGTACCACCTCTCACAGCGCCAGCTCCGGGCGTGGAACCATCTCGGCGCCAAGTCCCGTCTCCGGGCCGGGCAGCGTCTGCGGGTATCCCCGCCGGCTGCCCAGCGCGCCAAGCAGGCGAGCCGCAAGATCGCGTCGAAGGGAAGTACGACCCACGTGACCCGCCTCGCCGGCAAGGCGGGCGGGGTGTCGCATCCAGCCGCCGCGCGGCGGCACGTGGTGCGCCGGGGAGAAACGCTGACGGGCCTGGCCCGACGCTACGGCGTGTCGGTCCAGGCCCTCATGAGTGCCAACGGCATGTCGGCGCGGTCACAGCTCAAGGCCGGAACCGCCATCCGCATTCCTGCCTAGTTCGAGACTCCGCGCGCGGGCGCCGTGGGGCGGTACGCCTTGAGCACCGCGGACGAATAGCCGTTGCGCGGATTGCCGCCCTCTTCGAGAATCTGCTCCACTCGCGCCGGGCCACGGTTATAGGCCAGCAGCGCCAGGTGCGAGTCGTGATCGAACTGCACCATCAGATCCTTCAGGTACCGGAAGCCGAGCCGCAGGTTGAGATCGCGGTTCATCAGCTTCGTCTCCGTCACCGTGCGATCGTAGTGGCGAGCCGTCGCCACCTGGATCTGGGTGAAACCCATCGCGCCGGCCGAGCTCCGCGCGGTGCGCTTGAAGTTGCTCTCCACCTGCACCAGCCGGTATGCGATCGCCGGCTGGATTCCCTCGGCCACCGCGTTGTCGTAGATGGCGCCGGACAGCTCCGCCGGAATGCGGTAGCGGGCGGCATAGCTCAGGACCGCCTGCGTGCGCGCCAGCCGGCGCACCGCGACGGCGGCGTCATACTTCTCTGCGGCGAGCCGCTCCGCCGGCGTCAGCGCCACCGCGCTGTCCCTCGCGGCCGCCGCTTCGGCAGCGCGGCTCCGCTGGCTCCAGGCACCAAGGGCGCTGACCAGCAGCACACCGGTCACCAGGACGCTCCCGCGCACGAGCAGACGCTCGAGCCAGGTGCTCCGTGGTGCGGTGTCGTCACTCGTCGGTGGTGTCATTGCCTTCCTCCCAGCTATAGAGAACCGCGGGCTAAGCGCCGGCGCGGGACCAGTCTCCCCGGGTTCCCCCGGTCTTGCTCATCAGTCGAATCCCTTCGACCTCCATCTCGCGATCCACCGCCTTGACCATGTCGTACACGGTGAGGCAGGCGACCGCGACCGCGGTCAGTGCCTCCATCTCGACGCCGGTGCGGCCGGTTGCCGTGGCCGTCGCGGCGATGCGCACGCCCGGCAACTCCGGGGCGAGGCGCGCCTCGACCGTGATCGAGTCGAGGCCGAGCGGGTGACAGAGCGGAATCAGCTCGCCGGTCCGCTTGGCTCCCATCGTGCCGGCGACTTCGGCCACCGCGAGCACGTCGCCCTTGGCGACGCCGTTCGCGGAGACGAGCTCGTAGGCAGCGGCGCTCATCCGGACCGCGCCTTCCGCAGTCGCCGTCCGCAGCGTGACCGGCTTGCCGCTCACGTCGACCATGCGGGCTCGGCCATGCTCATCCACGTGCGACAGCTTCACAGCAGTGCCGCCAGATCTTCGCCCAGCACCGCGAGGAGGAGCTGGGGATTCACGTTCCCGTAAGCCGCCTCGCGCGCTTCGCTCACACAGTCCATCGCCCGGAAGAGCGACTGCGGCTCGCAGCCGAGGAGACCGGCCGGCACCGGTCGCCGGACTCTCTCGCCCATGGCGCCGCGGGCGGCCTCGCCCAGCGTGTCGGCGACGGCGTCGAGGACCGCGCTGAACTCGCCGCGGGCCGACCAGGGCTGCTGCCTGAGTGCCCGCTCGAGGCGCGGCCCGGGACCCGCAAGGACCGCCTCGAGGATCGCGCGGGCCGTCTCCTCGGTCTTGCCGTCGTCGGCTCCCGCCACCGCCGCGCCGATGGCCCCGGCGGCGCGGTGCACACGCGCCTCGAGAGTGGCGTCGTCGAGCGCGGGTTTCACTTCGTCGCGCAGGAACCGCCGGACTTCGTCATCGGTCAGCCGGCCGAGCCGAACCGGCACCGCGCGCGAGCGGATCGTCGGAAGCACGCGCCGCGCATCCACCGCGGTCAGGATGAAGACGCTGTCCGCCGGCGGCTCCTCGAGGAGCTTGAGCAGCGCGTTGGCCGACTCCGGGCTCGACTCCTGAGGTACCAGCCGCTCGGCCTCACCCACGATGAAAATCTTGGGTCCGCGGCCCACCGGCGTCAGTGACGCAGCCCGCTGGAGCACCCGGGCGCTCGCCACACCATGACTGGCCATCCCGTCCGGTGCCGCGTACAACGGCCGGGTCCGCCGCTCCTCCATAACCGCTGCGAGGGCCTCAGCGGCTTCCTCCACCTGCTTGTCGACGTCTCCCGCCTTGGGGCGCGGAATCGGCACGAGCCAGTGCACATCGGGATGCTGCAGCGTGAGTACCTGCCGGCACCCGCGGCATTTCCCGCACGGTTCGGATTCCGCCTCTTCGCACTGGATCAGCTGCGCCAGCCAGAGTGCCAGGCGCTGCTTGCCCACCCCGGCCGGGCCCGTGAAGAGGAGGGTCTGGGGCAGTCGCCCGCTTCGGTAGGCGGAAGCGAGGCGTGCTCTGCTCTCCAGATGGCCCGCGAGCGGGGGCAGATTCATGGGCTGGAAGGTAGGCCAGGGGGTGAAAATTGGGAACCGAAGGCTCTGTAACAGCTTTTTCAACAACGACTTAAGTGCACAGAACGGGGGGTCTGGCCGGCGGCATTTTCGACCGAATTGTCAGCGAGCACACACTCGCATTAAATTCTTGCGAGCAAATGCTCACAGGTGTCAGTAACCCTTTGCTGCAGGGCAAATTAGCCGAGGGGTCCCGGCCACCGCGGTCCGGGCCGCAGGAACGTTGACCGGGTTCGGCCTCGCGATTATCCTCTGTCACGACCAATCCCGAGTAGCTCAGCTGGTAGAGCAGGTGACTGTTAATCACCGGGTCGGGGGTTCGAGTCCCTCCTCGGGAGTTGTTTCCATTCCATCGCAGGCGTGGCTTACGCGGGCTCGGCAAGATGTCTTGCCGAGCCCTTTTGTCGGCCACGATCCTCTCATCCGCAGTTCACAGCTTCTTCAACGACCGGCGCCATCTTGGTCGTGGCTCCCCGTCCCGACTGCACGTCCCGGCTTGCCGCAGTCGACACATGCGATCCGCGAACCGTCGCGACCGGACCGGGGCTTCCTGGTTCGCGCGTCGGCCAGCCGCTGCCAAGACGCTGGCCAAGCTGAAAGCGATGCCCCATATGAGCACACTGCATGTGATCCGGAACGCCCTTGCGGTGACCGGAATGGCCGCGTTGGTGACGCTTGGAGCCTGCAATGACTACGAGCCGACCGCGCCCACCGGGACGCCGAGTGTCGGGAGCACGAGCATCTCACCCCTGCTGAGCTCGGCCGATCTCGTGGTGCCGGGCGTCGACGCCGGTGCCTTCACCAACGCCATCGTCGCGGACGAGAGCGGCTGGACCACGACCGAGTTCTGGGACAACACCTCGAACGACGGCTCGCACTGCAACATCGGGTTCTACGCTCTTGGTACGATCAACCCGGCCTGTCTGAACGCGGCCCCGGGCTCCTTCGCCAATCGCGGCGGCGGCTACACGAACTACTGGGGTGACGGCCCCGATCACCGGCAGGCCTCCTCATTCATGTTCAGCGGGAGCTACGGCTTCCTCGTGACGCTCAGGGGCTCGTACGCCCGGGAGTCGAGCGAGCTCGGCTGGTTCACCGTCACCGGCGGCGTCTACAGCTTCCACCCGGTTGCGGGCTGGAGCAGCAAGACGATCAACAGCGCCGCCATCATTCACCCGGCCGGCGGCGAGAACTGGGGTCTCTACATCAAGCATGCCGGGCACCCGGCCGTGCTCACCTGCGCTGTGGGCTACGACTGCTCCGACGCCACGGGGGACATCCACAGCGGCATTCCGCCGGTCCAGCAGTTTGCCCTGATGCGCAACGCGGACGGCACGAGGTATCTGGTCGGCATCGAGGACAACGCTGAAGAGACCGTCGCGATCCCCGGTGATGACGATTTCAACGACTTCCTGCTCTCGGTGGAGCTGATGCCGGTGCCGCAGTTCGTCATCGGCGACGTCGAGGCGCATGACATCGGGGATGTCGTGAACTTCTGGGGCTCGCAGTGGTGGATGCACAACGGCATGAGCGGCATCGTGAGCAACGGCGTGGCGGCGTTCAAGGGCTACGCGCCGACCGCTGACAACTTCTGCGGCGGCAGCTGGAGCTCGCTGCCGGGCAACAGCTCCAATCCGCCCGCGGTGATTCCGGAGAACGTCGCGATCATCGTGACCAGTACGGTGCTCAAGAACGGCCCGGCCATCAGCGGTGATATCGCGCAGATCCTGATCGTGCACCAGGACGGCGGCTACGGCCCGAACCCCGGCCATCAGGGAAACGGGACGGTGGTGAGCGTCGCCTGTCCGCTCGAGGATTGAGCATCGGCAAGGCAGGAAAGCAGCCCCCGCGAGGCGACTCGCGGGGGCTGTCGCGCGTCAGGGCGTTCGCCGGATGAAGAGGCTCATGAGGAACAGCGCTGCCGCGACGCAGATGATCACCGGCCCGGTCGCCCGGCCGAGCAGGCCGGCGATGATCGTGCCGGCCACTGTCGCCGTGACCGCGGCGGCGACCGACACCCCCATCATGCCGCGGAGCGTTCGGGCCACGCGCTTCGCGGTGGCGGCCGGTATGATGATCAGCGAGCCCATGAGGAGCACGCCCAGGTAGCGCAGCCCGAGCGCGACCGTGAGGGCGAAGATCTCGAGGAACAGGAGATTGAGGCGGGCGACGTTGATGCCGGCGGTCCGGCCGATCTCGGGTGACAGCAGCGTGAGCACGAGCGCGCTTCGCCGTGTGAGGATGAAGACGGTTACGACCGCAGCGGCGGCGAGGCCGAACACAGTCTCGAGCGGCGACAGCGCTCCCGGGCCGCCGAAAAGCGCTTCGATCAGCTCGTCTCCGGAGCTCATGAGACTGCCCAGCGCGAGCGCGGCGGAGAACACGACGCCGATGATCGTCTCGGTCGCGAGCCTCGTCCGGCGCTCGAGCCCCCAGACGAGAAGCGCGCCGAAGAACAGCATCGCCGCGGCGCCGAGGAGCGGGTGCAGGCCGAGCGCGAGCGCTACGCCGATGCCCGGCAGCGCCACGTGCGACAGGGCGTCGGACGCGAGCGCCATGCGGCGCATGACGACGAAGCAGCCGACCAGGCCGGCGGCGACCGCCATGGCGACCGGCAGCGCCAGCGCGGCCACGTCACTCGTCATGGACATGGTACGCCACCGGTGCGCCGTAGATCTCGCCGAGCAGATCGGGAGTGAGGACGGCCTTCGGCGGACCGAAGTGCGCTCGCGGGTACGACAGGCAGAGGACGTTCTCCGCGTACCGGTACACCACGCTGAGCTCGTGCGAGATGACCAGCACGGTGAGCCCGCGCTCATGCTGGAGCCGGTGGATGAGCTCGTTGAGGTGCTCCTGTCCCGGTGCATCGATCCCGGCCGTCGGCTCGTCGAGGAGGAGGACGGTGGGCCGGCCGATGAGGGCGAGGGCCACGAGGAGCCGTTGGAACTGGCCGCCCGACAGCGCCCCGATCGGCCGTGCCACCTCGTCGCCCAGCCCGACGTTCCGCGCCGCCGCCAGCGCGTCCTCGGCGCTCCGGGTGACTGACAGCTTGGCGGACAGCAGGTCGAGCCCGGTGAGCGGGAGGTCACGCTCGAGGTCGAGCTTCTGCGGGACGTAGCCGATCCGGGTGCCGGCGGCCCAGTGGATCCGGCCCCGGACCGGCAACGCCCCGATCAGCGCCTTGAAGAGCACCGTCTTGCCCGAGCCATTGGGCCCGATGATGGCGGTCCAGGAGCCGCGCCCGATCGTGAAGGACAGGTCGCGGATGATGTCGGACCGGCCGAACCCTACCGACAGGCCCTCCACCGCGAGCGCGGGCGCCGCGTCCGTCGTGCCGGCAGGCGTCGTCATGCGAACCTCCGGTAGAACCATCGGCTAATCCGCTCTGTGGTCCCGATCAGGATGGACTCAGCCCCGGCCACCGCCCGGACCCGAGGCCAGCTCGATCGCCCGCCACATGTACCAGCTGCCGACCGTCCGGAACGGTCGCCAGCACTCCGCGTGCGCCGCGAGCTCCTTCGGCGTCGGCATCCGGTCCATGCCATACGCCAGGGAGAATCCCTTCCGCACGCCGAGGTCCCCGACCGGCAGTACGTCCGGCCGGCCCAGGCGGAAGATGAGGAGCATCTCGACGGTCCAGACACCGATGCCGCGGACGGTGGTGAGCCGTTCGATGATCTCCTCATCCGGCATCCGGCGCACGCGGGCCAGCGTCGGGACCGTGCCGTCGACGGTGTGGCGGGCCAGGTCCTTGAGAGCGGCGGTCTTCGCGCCGGAAAGGCCGGCGGAGCGCAGGCGCGCCTCGGGCGCGTCGAGAATGTCCTGCGGGGTCGGGAACCGCTTGGGCAGGAAGAGACGCCGCGTGCGCTCGAGGATCGTCGCGGCCGCCTTTCCCGAGAGCTGCTGGTAGACGATCGACTCGACCAGCGCGCCGAAGAGGCTCTGCGTGGCGCGGGGCCGGAGCTGGAAGGGGACGGACCGGCGCATGATGGCGCCGAGCACCGGATCGGCTCGACGCAGGTGGCGCTTGGCCGCGGCGGGATCGTACTGCAGCGACGGAGCAGCGGGCACGGCATCTCCTCGGAGTGTGCCTCGCGAGTCGGCCGCGGATACCTTTCCGCGCATGACTCCCGAGGAATTTCGCCACCACGCCCACCAGCTGGTGGACTGGATGGCCGACTACCTGCGCGACGTCGGCGAGCGGCGCATCGTGCCCGAGATGCAGCCGGGCGACGTGCGGCGGTCGCTTCCGGTAACGCCCCCCGCCACGGGGGAACCGTTCGAGCGGATCGCAGCGGACTTCCGTGACGTCATCGTGCCGGGGATGACGCACTGGAACCACCCGGGGTGGTTCGCCTACTTCCCCGCCAATCACAGTCCCCCGTCGATCCTCGCCGAGATGCTCACGGCGACCCTCGGCGCACAGTGCATGTCGTGGCAGACATCGCCCGCCGCAACCGAGCTCGAGCAGGTCATGATGGAATGGCTGCGCGGCATGCTCGGCCTGCCGGACGGATTCACCGGCGTCATCCAGGATACCGCCTCCACTGCCACACTGGTCGCGTTGCTCACCGCGCGGGAGCGCGCCGGCGGCGATCCGGGCCGGATGACGGTCTACGCGTCGACCGAAGCACACTCGTCCGTGCCGAAGGGCGTGAAGCTGGCCGGCATCGGAGTCGAGCGTCTCAGGACGATTCCGGCCGATGCCGCGTTCGCGATGCGGCCCGACCTGCTGGAGCAGGCGGTTGCCACCGATCTCGCGGCCGGCCTCGCGCCGATATGCGTGGTGGCGACGGCGGGGACCACGTCGTCCACCGGCGTCGATCCGCTCCGCGCCATCGGCGAGATCTGCCGCCGGCACGGCATCTGGCTGCACGTGGACGCCGCCTACGCCGGCGCCTCCGCGATCCTGCCCGAGCGCCGCGCGCTCTTCGACGGTGTCGAGCTGGCCGACAGCTTCGTGTTCAACCCGCACAAGTGGCTGCTGACGAACTTCGACTGCTCCGCGTACTTCGTACGGGACGTCCCCGCGCTGCTTCGAACCTTCGCCGCCAGTCCCGCCTACCTCCAGACCGTGCATGATCCGGAGGTGGTGAACTTCCGCGACTGGGGGATCCAGCTCGGTCGCCGGTTCCGCGCGCTCAAGCTCTGGTTCGTGATTCGAAGTTACGGCGTGGAGGGCCTCCGGGCGATGCTGCGGCGCCACATTTCGCTGGCGGCGGAGTTCCGCTCCTGGATCGAGGCGGTGCCGGGATTCGTCGTCCCGGCGCCGTCGCCCTTCGGCCTCGTCTGCTTCCGCCACGAGCCGGCCGGGCTTCGGGCCGACGGGTCGTCACTCGATGTCTGGAACCGCGAGCTGCTCGAGCGCGTCAACGCCGCAGGCGATGTCTACCTGACTCACACGGTGCTCGGCGGCCGGTACACGCTCCGGCTCGCGGTCGGTCAGTGGCAGACGGAGCGCGCCGATGTCCTGAGAGCCTGGGAGCGGATCCGGGCCGCCGCCACGCGCTGACGCCTCCCGATCAGCCCGCCGCCGCCACCAGGCCGAGGACCGGCGCGAGGAAGCGGCCGGTATGCGAGCCCGGCGTGGCGGCGACCGTCTCCGGCGTTCCCTGAACCACCACCTGGCCTCCCGCATCCCCCGCCTCGGGGCCAAGGTCGATCACCCAGTCGGCCCGCTTGATGACGTCGAGATGGTGCTCGATCACGACGACGGTGTTCCCGGCGTCGACCAGCCGGTCGAGCACCTGGATGAGCACGCGGACGTCGTCGAGGTGAAGTCCCGTCGTCGGCTCGTCGAGGATGTAGAGCTTCCGGCCGTCTCGCTTCCCGGCGGCCGCGAGCTCGCGCGCGATCTTGAGGCGCTGAGCCTCGCCGCCAGAGAGGGTCGTGGCCGGCTGACCGAGTCGCAGGTAGCCGAGCCCGACCTGCTGGAGATGCCAGAGCGCGGTGCCGAGCTTCGGCTGGTGCCGGAAGCGCGCGATCGCCTCGTCCACCGTCCACTGGAGGACGTCGTGGATCGAGTAGCCGTGGATCCGCACGTCCAGCACCTCTCGCTTGTACCGTGTGCCGCCGCAGACCTCGCAGGGGACGAAGACGTCGGCCAGGAAGACCATCTCGACCTGCACGTACCCCGCGCCCTCGCACTCCTCGCAGCGTCCACCGGCCAGGTTGAACGAGAAGGTGGCCGCGGTGTACTTCCGCTGCCGCGCGAGCGGCTGCTCGGCGAACAGCTCGCGGATCTCGTCGAACGCCTTGACGTACGTCACCGGATTGGAGCGCGGCGAGCGGCCGATCGGCGACTGGTCCACCAGCAGCACATCCTGGAGGAACTCCCAGCCGCTGAGGGTGCGGACGGTGCCGACCGGCTCGCCCAGGTGGGATTTGGCCGAGTGCCCGCCGTGGAGCCGCGCCTCGAGGTTGCGGTAGAGGACGTCGTAGATCAGCGAGCTCTTCCCCGAGCCGGAGACGCCGGTGATCGCGGTGAGCGTTCCCGTCGGGATATCGGCGTCGACGTCGTGGAGATTGTGGAGCGTCGCGCCGCGGATCTTGAGCCAGTGCGGCCCGGCAGGGCGCCGCTCGGCGGGGACGCCGATCCGCTTCTGGCCGGTCAGATACTGGCCGGTCAGCGAGTCGAGCGCCGCCGACAGCGGGCCGGCGTGCACCACCTGGCCGCCATGCTCACCCGAGCCGGGCCCGAGCTCGAGCATGAAATCGGCCTGCTCGATCGCTGCGAGGTCATGCTCCACGACGATGACGGTGTTGCCGGCGTCGCGCAGGCGGCGGAGCAGGGCGAGCAGGCGGTCGGTGTCGCGCGGATGCAATCCGATCGACGGCTCGTCGAGGACGTACAGGGTATCCACCAGGCGCGAGCCGAGCGCGTTCGAGAGGGCGATGCGCTGCGCCTCGCCACCCGACAGCGAGCGGGTCTGCCGATCGAGACTGAGGTAGCCGAGTCCGACGTCGCGGAGATATTCGACCCGTGACTCCAGCTGCTCGACGATCGGCTGGGCGATGCGGCGCTCGTACTCGCTCAGCGGGAGACCGTGCAGCCAGTCGTGCACGCCGTCGATCGGGAGCGCGGCAATGTCGGCGATACGGTCGTCACCGACGCGGACTGCCAGCGCGCTCGGGTTGAGCCGGGTCCCGCCGCATGCCTCACAGGTCCGCGCGAGCTGATACTGCCGAAGGAAGACGCGGATGTACTGCTTGTACCGCTTCTCCTCCAGATCCTTGAGGAACGGGAAGATCCCGACGTAGCGTCCCTTGCGGCCGTGGAGCAGCTCCTGCCGGACTCCGGCCTTGAGTCGGCTCCACGGCCGGTCGACGTCGGCGCCGAGACTCCGCGCGGTGTCGAGGAGGAGCCGGCGGCGCGTCTCGTACCGCGGCTTGGTCCAGGGATCGATCGCGCCGTCGGCGAGGCTGCGCTCGGGGTCGGGCACGATCAGCGACTCGTCGTACTCCAGCGTCGCGCCGAAGCCGTTGCAGGCGGGGCAGGCGCCCCGGGGGTTGTTGAACGAGAAGAGATTGGGCGTCACGACGGGGGCCGGCGTATCGCAGACGCTGCAGGCCGGGAATTCGGTGAACCGGAGCCGGCCGTTGTCGAGGACGGCGAGGGCGATCCCTTCGCCCTCCTGAAACGCGGTGGACACCGCTTCCGCGATGCGCGTGGCCGAGCCGGCGGTGGCCGTCAGCCGGTCCACCACGACGAGGAGCTCGGCCGACGCGGTCAGGTCGATCCCCTCGGGCAGCTCGTCGAGGTGACAGGCGGTGCCGTCGGCGAGGAGGCGAACGAAGCCCATCGCGCGGAGGTTCTCCACGATCGCGGCGTGGGTGTGACGGGCGGACGGCGGGAGCGGGAAGGCGATCTGCAGCCTCCCCTCGAGCTGACGCAGGATGTCGTCGGTGGCCGACTGCGGCGTATCGCGGCGGACGACGGCGCCGCAGACGCGGCAGTAGCTCCGCCCGAGCCGGGCCCAGAAGAGCCGGAGATAGTCGTACACCTCGGTCGCGGTACCGACGGTGGAGCGGCTCGACATCGTGGGGTTCCGCTGCTCGATGGCGACAGCGGGCGCGAGTCCCTCGATCCGGTCCACCTGCGGCTTGGGCATCCGGTCGAGGAACTGCTTGGCGTACGTCGAGAGGGACTCGATGTAGCGGCGCTGGCCCTCGGCATAGATCGTGTCGAACGCCAGCGTGCTCTTGCCGGAGCCGGACGGGCCGGTGACGACGATGAGGGACCGGTGCGGAAGATCTACGGTGACGCCCTTCAGGTTGTTCTGGCGGGCGTTGACGATGCGAATGACGGACACGCCGGAAAGATGTACCTTTACCCCCTTCATGGCCAAACTCCTGACGCCGAAGCTGATCCTCCGGGGCTTCGAGATCTTCGTGGTCGCATCCCTGACGGGATTCGCGATCACCCTGCTCTACGGGAACAACCTGCCGGCCTTCACGTCCGCTCTCGGCCGGCTGCACTGGGGCTGGCTGCTGGTCGGCGTGGGGCTCGCGTCGATGGACTGGTTCGGCGGCGGAATCCGGCTCTGGGTCGTCGCCCGGGAGGCGTATCCCGATCCGCCGCTCAAGGGCATGATCCTGGCCGGCGGCATGAGCGCCTGGGCGGCGTACGTGACGCCGCTGCAGTCGGGGGCGGGACCGATGATGATGTACACGATGCGGCGCTACGGCGTGCCGCTGCCGGTGGCGGCGACCTCCACGCTCATGACCTTCATCGCCACCGTGGCGTTCTTCGCGATCGCGGGCCCGCTCGCCATCGTGTTCGGCGCGGGCAAGTCGCTCGGCGAGCGCGGCAATGTGCTGGGGCTCTCCCTCTACGACCTGTTCCTCGGGAGTCTCGGCGTCTTCGCCGGACTCGGGGTACTGCTGGTGATCGTCATCGTCTTCCCCCGCCTGGTCCGCGACCTGATCCAGCGCCTGGCCGAGCGGCTCGGCCGCCGCAGCCGGCGGGTCTCGGCGGGGCTCGTCCGGCTGAGCGTGGGGCTCGACGAGGCGCACGCGAGCGTCGTCGCCTTCAACACGCCGCGCGGCTGGCTCGCCCTTCTCTGGGCGACGCTGCTCTCCGCGCCTTCGCACGCCAACAAGCTGCTGGCCGGCTACGTCACCCTCCGGGTGCTGGGCATCCACGTGCAGTTCGTGGACGTGCTGCTGCTCCAGACGCTGATCACCTTCCTGCTCTACTTCGCGCCGACACCCGGCGCCTCCGGAATCGCCGAGGTGATGTCGGCCGCGGTGATGTCCATCTACGTTCCCCGCGAGCTCACGCCGATCTACACGCTGATCTGGCGGTTCATCCTGAGCTATTGCACGATCGCGTTCGGCTTCTTCGTCTTCTCGGGCTGGGTACGCAAGGGGCTGAAGGGGATCGGCGAGACGGCCGTGGCCTGACATGACCGGCGCGTCCGACGAGCTGCCCGAACGGGGCTACGATCCGGCGCTGCTCCGCCGTCTCCTGCGCTACCTGCGGCCCTATGGCTGGCCGGTGGCCGGGGCGATCGTGCTCCTCCTGATGAGCGCCGCGCTCGCGCTGGTGGGCCCGGAGCTCACCCGGCGGGTGATCGACGTCGCGATTCCCACCCGCGACGGAGGCCTCCTCGCGACCCTCGCCGGGCTCTACCTCGGTGCGCTGGTCCTCGAGTTCTTCGCCGACTACGGGCAGGCGCTCATCACCACGCTGATCGGCCAGCGGGTCATGTACGACCTCCGGCTCGCGGTCTTCGGGCATCTCCAGCGGCTCAGCATCGCCTACTACGATACGCACCCGGTCGGCCGGCTCATGACACGGGTGACGAGCGACATCGAGACCCTCAACGAGCTCTTCTCCGCGGGGCTCGTGACGGTCTTCGGCGACCTGTTCACGCTCGTCGCCATCATGACGCTCATGCTCGTCACCGACTGGCGCCTCGCGCTCGTCGCCTTTGCCGTGATCCCGCTCGTGTGGCTCACCGCGACGGTGTTCCGGCGGCAGGTGCGCGAGGCGTTCCGCGATATCCGGACCCGCCTCGCCCGGCTCAACAGCTTTCTCCAGGAGCACCTCTCCGGGATGCGGCTGGTGCAGCTCTTTCGCCGGGAGGAAGCGGCGGCCGCGCAGTTCGACGCCCTCAACCGCGACCACCTCTCCGCGCACCTGCGGTCGATCACGATCTACGCCGTCTTCTTTCCGGTGATCGAGGTGCTGACCGCCGTCGCGCTCGCGCTGCTCCTGTACTACGGGGGGCTTCGCGCGATCAGCGGGACGCTCACCGTCGGGGTGCTCGCCGCGTTCATCCAGCTCACCCGTCGCTTCTTCCAGCCGCTCCAGGATCTCTCCGAGAAGGTGAACCTCTTCCAGTCGGCGATGGCCTCGTCGGAGCGCGTCTTCCAGCTTCTCGACGAGCCGGTCGGCGTGCGGGAGCCGGCCGCGCCGGCTCGCCTGCCGGCGCCGATCCGCGGTGAGGTTCGCTTCGAGGGAGTGTGGTTCCGCTACAGCAACGATGGGCCGTGGGTCCTGCAGGACGTCAGCTTCACCGCGGCACCAGGGCGGACGGTGGCGCTCGTCGGTCATACCGGTGCCGGCAAGTCCACGATCATCAGTCTGCTGCTGCGCTTCTACGATCCGCTCAAGGGACGCATCACGATTGATGGGGTCGACATCCGGACCCTCTCCACCGCGACCCTCCGCGGCCTGATCGGATTCGTCCAGCAGGACCTTTTTCTCTTCGCCGGCGACATCCTGCACAACCTCACCCTCGACGCGGCGATCACTCCCGAGGAGGCGGCCCGGGCCGCGACCCGCGTGGGTGCGTCGCGCTTCATCGATCGCCTGCCCGAGCGGTATCACCACCGGCTGGGCGAGCGGGGCCGCAGCCTGAGCGTCGGGGAGCGGCAGCTCCTCAGCTTTGCCCGGGCTCTGGCGCGCGACCCGCGGATTCTGGTGCTCGACGAGGCGACGAGCTCGGTGGATGCCGAAGCGGAGGCCCAGATCCAGGCGGCGCTGGCCGAGCTCATGGCGGGCCGCACCAGCATCGTCGTGGCGCATCGTCTCAGCACGATCCTGCACGCCGACGAGATTCTGGTGCTGCACCACGGCGAGGTACGGGAGCGGGGGACCCACCAGGCCCTTTTGGCCCAGCGCGGACTGTACGAGAGGCTCTATCAGCTCCAGCTTCGGGGTGACCAGGCGCGCCGAACGGCCTGAAGTCGCTTGCGGGGTGCCGTTTGGTGCGGGTACGTTTGTCCGGATTGCGCCCATTCTTCCGGACCTGTGACGCCATGATGCACCTCGAAGTCGGTGGACGGACATACCCGGTTGCCGTCGGTGAGATGGTGATCGGCGCTGGCCCCGACGCGACGGTCGCCGTGGAGGGGCCGGGAGTCGAGCCCCGGCACGCTGTCGTGCAGGGGTGGGCCGACGGCGGTGCCGCGATTCGGGCCGAGCCCGGCGCCGAGGTGCTCCTGAACGGGGTGCGGCTGGGCGGGGACCCGACGCCGATTCTGCATGGGGACAAGCTCCGGATCGCCGACACGGAGATCCTGGTGGTGGATGCCCGGCGTATCGGCCAGACGCAGATCCAGAGCGCGATCGTGCTGCCGGACGCGACCGCGGTGGCGATGGCCTCACGGCCGGTGGAGCCCCAGGGCGGGCGGGTGGTCTGCCTGACCGATGGCCGGGAATACGAGATCGGCCGCGAGCCACTTGTGTTTGGCCGCGAGGCGGGTGCCGACGTGGTGGTGCCGGGTGACGACGTCTCCCGCCGGCATGCCGAGATCCGGGGCACCGACGCCGGGTACGTGCTGGTGGACCTGAGCGCCAACGGGACCTTCGTGAACGGTGCGCGGGTCGAAGGGGCTCGGCCGCTCCGGCGGGCCGATGTGATCCGGATCGGCCCGGACGAGTTCCGCTTCCACGCGCCGGCCGAGGGTCCGCCGCTGGGCGCGGCCGAGCGGCTGAGCGACACGATGCACGGGATTCCCGCGACGCCGCTGCCGACGACGCCGGTGGTGCCGGCGCCGATCGCATCGCTGCTGGGCCGGAGCGGGTCGCTCAAGGGCACGCGGTTTCCCATTCGGTCGCCGGTGGCCAGCGTGGGCCGGGGCGAGTACAACGACATCGTGCTGCCCGATCCGAGCGTCAGCACCATGCACGCCAAGCTCCAGCGGCGCGACGGCGTCTGGATGGCGGTTGATCTGGGGTCCACGAACGGCACCTACGTGGACGAGCAGCTGGTACGCGACGACGTCGCGCTCTCGCCGGGCGCGACGCTGCGTTTCGGCGAAGTGTCGCTGATGTTCGAGCCGCTGGACGAAGCGGCGGAGGCGGAGGACCCGGCTACCAGGGTGGTACCGGCGGTCGGCGGGGTGACGGAGGCGGTCGAAGCCGCGCCGGCGCCCCGGCCGCAGGTACGGCGGCGGCCGCCTGCTCCACCGCCGAAGAAGTCGCGGGTCGGGCTGTTCGTCGTGCTGCTGACTCTCGCGGCAGCCGCGGCGGCCGCGTTCATGCTGTTGACATAGCGGAGGCACGTGCACTTCACCTGCGCGGCCCGCACGGACGTGGGCATCGTCCGGTCGGGCAACGAAGACAATTACCTGATGCTCGCTGACCGCGGCATCTTCATCGTCGCCGACGGCATGGGTGGGCATGCGGCGGGTGAAGTCGCGAGCGAGATGGCCGTGCGCATCATCTCCCGCGAGATCGGCTCGCTCCGCGGCCTCAGCGACGATGAGGGCGCCGAGCGCTTCCGCACGGCCATCCGCACGGCCAACGACGCGATCTTCTCCCGCACCCTGTCCGAGCACGACAAGCGCGGGATGGGGACCACGGTCACGGCGCTGGTGCTCCAGCCGAAGCGGTACCTCATCGGGCAGGTGGGGGACAGCCGCGCCTATCTTCTGCGCGGTCAGCAGCTGTCGCAGCTCACGAAGGACCACTCCTACGTCCAGGAGCAGGTGGACGCCGGACTCCTCACGCCGGAGCAGGCACGGGTTCATCCGTACAGCAACGTGATCACGCGCTGTGTGGGCGCGAGCGTGGACGTCACCCCCGACATCTACATCGGCACGCTGGAGGAGGGAGACATCCTGCTGCTGGCGTCGGACGGGCTCACCGGCATGCTCGAGGACGAGCAGCTCACACGCATCCTGCAATCCGAGGGTGGGCCCCAGCGCTGGGTGGACCGCCTGATCACCGAGGCCAACCGCCGCGGCGGGCTCGACAACATCACCGCCATCGTCGTGCGCATCGATACGATCGAGACCCGGACCGGCGAGCACAGTCTGACCGGCACGCCGAGCCCCCAGCCCCACAACTGATACCGGACCCGGCCGGCACTGCATTGTGCCAGCCGGCCGCGCACGCCGCCCGGGCCCTCCGCAAAGAGGGCCCGCGTCCGTTTCGGGCAGGCGCGCGAATCGCGGTTTCGGCCCGATCGTCCGGTGGTACGCGGCTTGCCCGGTTGGACGCGTGAGTCCCGACCGGAGTCCGCGTGAGCTCGTCCCGTCCCCTCGACATCGTGCCTTCCCCCGACTCGCCCTCCGGCGCCCTGCAGGAGGGCCGCCAGCACGATCGCGGCGGCCGGCTGGCCGATGCGATGCGGTGCTATGCCGACGCGATCGAGCTGGCCGGTGAGGCCGACGCGCCGGTCCGGGCCGAGGCGCTCCGGCGGCTGGGTGTCATCCACTACCTGCGCAGCGAGCACGGCGAGGCTCGGAGTCTCTACGAGCAGAGTCATCGGCTCGCCTCCGAGCTCGGCGATGACTCGCTGGTCGCCGAAGCGCTGAACGCGCTGGCGGGCCTGGAGCTCGAAGCGGGCGATATGGCGGCGGCGCGCGCCGGCTTTCTCCAGGCACTCGACCTCGCGGGCGCGCAGCCGATCCTGGTCGCGCGGATCGAGCAGAACCTCGGCATCCTCTCCAACATCCAGGGCCATCTCTCCGAGGCGCTCGACCACTACGAGCGCTCGCTCGCCGCGGGCCGCGCGGCGGGCGATGACCGGAGCTGCGCCATCGCCTACCACAACCTGGGCATGATCTGCGCGGACCGGCGGATGTGGGACGAGGCGGATGCCTACTTCGTCGAGAGCCTGCAGATCGCCGAGCGGCTGGAAGACGTCCACCTGACGGGACTCTGCCTGCTGAACCACTCGGAAGTCCACGTGGCGCGGCAGCGTTACGACGCTGCGCGGCGCGACGCCGAGCAGGCGCTCGGCATCTTCGACCGGCTTGGCGCGCGCCTCGACAAGGCCGACGCGTACACGATCCTCGGCGTCGTCTTCCGGGAGACGGGGCGGCCGGAGCTGGCCGAGGCGCGGTTCCGCTCGGCGATCGACCTGGCGAGCGGCAATCGCTCGGTGCTGAGCGAGGCCGAGGCATCCCGCGAGCTGGCGCGCCTCTATCGCGACATGGGCCGGAACCAGGACGCGCTGCACCTGCTCAACGTCGCGCACCGGCTCTTCAGCCGGCTCGACGCCAGGGTGGATCTGGTGGACGTGGCCGGCAAGGTGCTCGACCTGGAGAGCACCTACCGCAGCGTGGTGCGGAACTGGGGGCGGTCCATCGAATCAGCCGACACCTACACCTTCGGTCACAGCGAGCGCGTGGCGGAATACGCTGTGAGTGTGGCGCGAGCGCTGGGACTCGATGACGGCCGCTGCACGACGGTGCGGCTGGGCGCGTATTTGCACGATCTGGGCAAGGTGCGGGTGCCGCACGAGATCCTGAACAAGCCCGGCGGTCTCAGCGCGGAGGAGCTGGCGGTGATGCAGCGGCACCCGATCTACGGACTGGAGCTGCTGGCGTCGGTCGAGTTTCCCTGGGACCTGAAGCCGATCATCCGCTGGCACCACGAGAAGTATGACGGGTCGGGCTATCCCGACGGCCTCAGGGGGGACGAGATCCCGCTGCACGCGCAGATCATCTGCATCGTGGATGTGTACGACGCGCTGACGACGACCCGAAGCTACCGGGCGGCGATGCCGCGCGAGGCGGCGCTCGCGGAGATGATGGGCGCCCGGCGCTGGTGGCGGCCGGACGTGTTCGACGCCTTCATGCGTTCGGTCGCACAGGGCGACGCGGGGTGCTGAGCAGCGGCTGACCTTCGGCCAGCCGGCGGTGCACCTCCTCGGCGGGCAGGCGGAGGAGCGTGGTGGCGAGGGAGAGGTCGGCCGCGGGCGGGCGGGCGGTGAAGATCCGGAGCCGGCGCGCACTCCGGTACAGCTCGTCGGCGACGCGGGGAAGCCCGAGCTGGCCGGCACGGCCTTCATCGGTGAGGCGCTCGATTCCGCCGCCTCGGGTCCGAAGCGGCAGGTCCACCGCCAGCATCGACGAGCGGGTCGGGAAGTCCAGCAGCAGCTCGCCCGGCGCCAGCTCGACCTCGCGAGCCAGCGCGTCCTCCACTTCCTCGACCAGGTCAGGATCGTCCGCCGCCCACGAATCCGCCGACTCGGTCACCTCGGTGGCCGGAAGATCGAGCGCCCGCTTGAAGAGCCGGCGCTCGCGGATCGCCCGGGCGAGGTCGCTTCCGCTGTTCAGCAGCCGTTCCATCAGCCCATCGTCGGTGAGGCCGCCCACCGCATCCATCGAGACGACATCGCGCCGCACCGCGTCCCGTGCCGCCCGCTTGAACATGCAGGTGGCGGCGCGCACGGCGTGGTGCCAGTACACGTTCCGGTACATCTGGTACTTGGCGAAGAGGAGCGACTCGAGCGCGCTGACTCCCTTCTCGTGCACCCCCACCTGCTGCCGCCCGTCGGCGGTCGGCACCAGCGTGAGGGTGGACAGGAGGCGGTCCACGTCCACCGTGCCGTAGGGGACGCCGCACATCCGTGCATCGCGGCTCAGGTAGTCGATCTTGTCGAGGTCGAGCGACCCGGAGATGAGTCCCTGCAGCGGGCTCGGGCTCACCCCGCGGATGAGCGCCCCAATCTCGGCGGCGAGACCGGGACCGCCGATCTCCTCCAGCCGGCCGCGGAGCTCACCCTCGCCGAGCTTGGCCACGCCCTGCGCTTCGTGAGAGGGGAATCCCGCTTCCTCGAGGGCATGGGAGAACGGGTAGTGGCCGATGTCGTGGAGGAGGGCGGCGAGGCGGACGGCGAGGCAGTCGCGCGGGCTCACGGCGCCGAGCTCGCCGCGCTCCTCGAGCGAGGCGAGTGCCCGCCGCGTCAGGTGGTAGGCGCCGAGTGCGTGCTCGAAGCGGCTGTGGGTCGCGCCCGGGTAGACGAGAAAGGCGTGGCCGAGCTGGCGGACGTAGCGGAGGCGCTGGACGGCCGGCGTGTCGAGGACGAGCTGCGCCGGCCGGTCGAGGCGGATGTTGTCCCAGAGCGGATCGCGGATGACCTCGAGGTCGGCGCCCTTCCGCCCGTCCATCAGATCGCCGGGCCGGCCCTCACAACGGCCTCGGGCACCTCGGCCTTGAACTGCTCGAAGTTCTCACGGAACATCGCGGCCAGCTTCCGTGCCTGTGCGTCATAGGCCGCCGGGTCGGCCCACGTGCCGCGGGGACTGAGCAGCTCGCTCGGGACGCCCTGGACCGCCGCCGGGACCTCGAAGCCGAAGACCGGATCCCGCATGTACGTGGCGTCGTCGAGCTCGCCGGCCAGCGCGGCCCGCACCATCGTGCGCGTGTAGGGGAGCTTCATCCGGCTGCCGGTGCCGTACGGGCCGCCGGTCCAGCCCGTGTTGATCAGCCACACCCGCGCGCCGTGCTTCGCGATGTGCTCGCCCAGCATCGTCGCGTACACGCCGGGGTGGAGCGGCAGGAACGGCGCGCCGAAGCAGCTGGAGAAGGTGGCGGTCGGCTCGGTCACGCCCCGTTCTGTGCCGGCCACCTTGGCGGTGTAGCCGGAGAGGAACTGGTACATCGCCTGCTCGGGGCTCAGGCGGGCGATCGGAGGGAGCACGCCGTACGCGTCGGCGGTCAGGAGGACGATGTTGCGCGGAATCCCGCCCTGGCCGTTCGCGACGTGGTTCGGGATGTAGTGGATCGGGTAGCAGGCGCGGGTGTTCTCGGTGATCGACTGCGCGTCATAGTCTACCGCGCGGCTGTCGGGGTCGAGGACGCAGTTCTCCAGCACCGTGCCGAACATCTGCGTGGCCGCGAAGATCTCGGGCTCGGTGTCGGGCCGGAGCTTGATCACCTTGGCGTAGCAGCCGCCCTCGAAGTTGAAGACGCCGCGATCGCTCCAGCCGTGCTCATCGTCGCCGATGAGACCGCGTGCCGGGTCGGCGGAGAGCGTCGTCTTGCCGGTGCCCGAGAGGCCGAAGAAGACGGCGGTGTCGCCGTCCGGCCCGATGTTGGCGGAGCAGTGCATCGGGAGGACGCCCTGCTGCGGCAGCAGGTAGTTGAGCACGGTGAAGATCGATTTCTTCATCTCGCCGGCGTAGCGGGTGCCGGCGATGATCACGAGGCGCTTCGCGAAGCTGAGCGCAATGACGGTGCTGGTGCGGCAGCCGTGCCGCGCGGGATCGGCCTGGAACTCGGGCGCGTGCAGCACGGTGAACTTCGGCTGGAACCCGGCGAGGTCGGCGGCGTCGGGCCGGATGAACATGTTCCGGACGAAGAGGGCATGCCAGGCGTTGGGCGTGACGAACCGGACCGGAAGGCGGTACGCCGGGTCGGCGCCGCCGAAGAGATCCTGGACGAAGACTTCCTGCTCGTTGAGGTGCCCGCGGACGTCGGCGTGGAGCCGGTCGAATGCCGCCGCGTCCATGCGCCCGTTCTTTTCCCACCAGATCTGCCCGCTCGACTCCGGCTCATCCACCAGGAACTTGTCCTTGGCCGACCGCCCGGTGTGCGGCGACGTGATGGCGGTGAAGGCGCCGTGCTCACTCATCAGCCCTTCGTCACGCTGGAGCGCGGCCTCGACGAGCTGCGGAGCGATCAGGTTGCGGTGCACCTGTCTCGGGTGCAGGCCGTCGGCCACCGGGGTGGTGGCTTCGCGGTGGACGGAGGTGGTCTTCGTGGCCATGGGATCCCGACGCGCGGAGAGCGCGGTAACGTAAGGTTCGTGGTCAGCCCGGACGCCGGCCTTTGTGCCGGGCGCGCTCCTGCGCGTCGACCGCCGCGATGACCGCCATGTTGACGATGTCGTCCACGCTGGAGTCGCGCTCCAGGACGTGAATGGGCGCGGCCATCCCGACCAGAATCGGGCCGATGGCCTGCGCCCCGCCGAGTCGGCCCAACAGCTTGTAGCTGATGTTGGCCGCGTTCAGATCGGGAAAGATCAGCACGTTCGCGGGTCCGTGCAACCGGCTGAAGGGGTACCGCCCGGTGATGATCGATTCCACCACTGCCGTGTCGGCCTGCATCTCCCCATCCACCTTGAGGTTAGGCCGCATATCCTGGAGCAGCCGGACCGCATCGGCGACCTTGGCCTGCATCGGATGGCGGACAGAGCCGAAGTTGGAGAACGAGAGGAGTGCTACCCTGGGCTCGATCCCCAGGTCCTGGACGAAATCGGCGGCCGCGATCGCGATGCGGGCCAGCCGCGGGGTGTCGGGGTTGATGTTGACGGTGCAGTCGGCGAAGAAGAACGTGTCGGTCTGGGTCACGATCATGTAGATCCCCGCGACCGCGATTCCCTCCTCGCTGCCGACCGCCTCGAGCGCCGGCCGGATGGCGCGCGGGTAATGCTGGGTCTCGCCGATCACGATCGCGTCGGCGTCGCCCTGGGCCACCATCATCGAGCCGAAGTACTCGGGCTGGAGGAGCCGGCGGCTCGATTCCGCCCGGGTGAGGCCGCGCCGCTGGCGCCGCGCCCAGAAGGCGTCGGCGTAGCGCTCGCGCGCGGAGCTGGTCGCGGGGTCGACGATCCGGAGATCGGCGACCGGCACGCCGACGTGCTCGGCGGCGCGGGCGATGCTGCGGGGATCGCCGACGAGGATGGGGACCGCGATCTCCTCGTCGGCGAGGATCCGGGCGGCGCGCAGGACACGGGGATCGTCGGCATCGGTCATCGCCAGCTTCTGCGGATCGGCGGCGGCGCGGTTGCTGAGCCCCCGCATCACCGCGCGCCCGCGGCCCAGCCGCGACTCGAGCCCGGCGCGGTAGTCGTCCATGTCGAGGATTACGCCGGCGACACCGCTGTGGATCGCCGCCCATGCCACGGCCGGCGCGACCCAGAGTAGCACCCGCGGATCGAACGGCTTGGGGATGAGGTACTCGCGGCCGAACCGGAGCGACTCCACGTTGTAGGCGCGCAGCACGACGTCGGGAACGTCCTCCTTCGCGAGCGCGGCCAGCGCCCGCGTCGCCGCCATCTTCATCTCCTCGTTGATGGCGCGCGCCCGCACGTCGAGCGCGCCCCGGAAGATGAACGGAAAGCCGAGGACGTTGTTGACCTGGTTGGGATAGTCGGTGCGGCCGGTGGCGATGAGTGCGTCCGGCCGGGCGGCGCGCGCTTCGTCGGGCAGGATCTCGGGAACCGGGTTCGCCAGCGCGAAGATGATCGGCTCCGGCGCCATCAGCCGGAGCATGGCGGGCGTGACCGTACCCGCCGCCGAGAGACCCACGAAGACATCGGCCCCCTCGAATGCCTCGACCGGTGTGGCGGGGCCGTCGGCGTGGGCGAACCGGGCCTGGTACGGATTGAGCGGCACGTCGCGGCCGGCGCGGATCACGCCGTGCAGGTCACACAGGGTCACCCGGTCGCGGCGGACGCCGAGGCGCACGTAATGCTCCGCGGTGGCGATGGCGGCGGCGCCGGCGCCCATGAAGACGACGCGGATCTCCTCGATCTTCTTCCCCGAGACCTCGAGGGCGTTGAGCAGGGCCGCTCCGGAGATGATCGCGGTGCCGTGCTGGTCGTCGTGGAAGACCGGGATCGAGAGGACCTTCCGCAGCTCCTCCTCGACGTAGAAGCAGTCGGGCGACTTGATGTCCTCGAGATTGATTCCGCCCACCGTCGGCTCCAGCATGCGGCAGAAGCTGACGATGTCGTCGGGATTCGCGGCATCGATCTCGAGGTCGAAGACGTCGAGATCGGCGAAGGTCTTGAAGAGGACCGCCTTGCCCTCCATCACCGGCTTCGCCGCGAGCGGGCCGATGTCGCCGAGCCCGAGCACCGCCGTCCCGTTCGAGACCACCGCGATCAGGTTGCCGCGCGCGGTGTAGCGGTAGGCGTCCTCCGGGCGCGTCTGGATGGCGAGACACGGCTCGGCGACGCCCGGCGTGTAGGCGAGCGAGAGATCGCGCTGATTCTGGGTCGCCTTGGTGGCGACGACCTGGATCTTGCCCGGCCGCCCGTCCTCGTGATAGCGGAGCGCTTCGGAGCGGCGGTCGGGTGACGGGGGCGGGTTCGTGATCAGGGCCTCTGTGCCGGCGAGACGTTCGCCGGGCTGTGGTAGAGGATCTCGGCGGTGTTCCGGTCCCGCTCGCTGGGCGTCGCCACCGTCGGGTTCGAGTACATGAGATCTTCCGGGTGCGGCGAGTGGCGGAAGATGCCGAGGGTATGCCCGATCTCGTGGGTGAGGGTGAGCGCGAGGCAGGCCTGCGTCTCCGGCAGCTCCGGCACGAAGCGCGCCGAGATGTAGACGTGCATCGGCAGATGCGCCTCGCGGCGGTCGTCGATGTGGGGGAGCGTCGTCGCCTGGCATTCTGGCGCGAAGCTCTCGAGCGCGACGCGATCGAGGAGGATGTCGTCGCCGGCCGGCGGCGGCCCGTAGCGGACGATGACGTCGGCCGTCGTGGAGTCGGTCACCCGCACCGCGTTCCATTCACCGAACAGGAACACCCGCTTCCACTTCGCGATGCTCGAGTCGGCGTAGAGCGGCAGTGAGACCTGATCCTCCGCCCAGATCCGGACCGGCAGGAACGACTGCGGCCAGTGGAAGCTGAGGGTGTCGGTAGCCTGGACCACGCGCCACTCGTAGAAATTGTCGGTGCGGAGCGGTCCGCCGATGTCGGAGCAGGCGGCGAGCAGGCTGAGGGCCGCAACCGGCACGAGCCGGCGCACGGCGGGCCGGCTCACCGGTGCCCCCGGGCCAGGCCGACCGAGAGCGACACGCGCTGGACGCCCTGCGCGCCCGAATAGCCGTGCGCCCTGAGCGCGGGACTCGAGAAGCGGTGGAAGTCGTACCGCGCGGCGATGAGGACATCCCACTTCGAGAGGACCGGCCGCCGGTAATCGAGCCCGCCGCCGACGAGGAGCCGCGTGGTGCCGCTGGCGAGCACGCTCCCTTCGTCGCCCGCGAAGTAGTGGAGCAGGCCGAGCCCGGCGCGCCAGCGGAGCCCGTCGGAGATGCCGCCATCGAGCAGGGCCAGCGCCGAGGCGGTGCGTACCGACCCCAGGTCGGTGCGGATGTCGCCGTAGTCGCCGTGCAGGCTGCCGGCGGTGGCGGCGAGCTCCACCCCCGCACCATAGCGCGGCGCGATCGGGTGTCCGATGTCGAGAAACACGCTGGGGGCGACCGATGCCTTCGCGTTCACGTCCTGCGCGATGAAATCGCTGACCAGCGCGCTCGAGCCCGTTACCCCGACTCGAAGGGACAGATCGGTCTGCGCCGCGAGTCGAGGCGTCGCGCCGGCTGCCAGCAGTCCGGCGATCAGAATTGGAATCCGCATCGCTGGAAGATGGACGGGCATCAGAAGGGGGTCAACGCGGAGCGGACGCGTAGCCGCGCAGGCGCGCGAGCATCGTCCGGTCGTTGGCGGTGTCGTCGCCCTTTGGTGTCTCGAGGATCTTGGGCAGGTGCTCGAAGCGGGGATCGGTCATGATCCGGGCGAACGGTGCCGCGCCCAGGCTCCCCTCGGCGATCAGCTCGTGGCGGTCGCGGCGGGACGCGAACGGCGTCTTCGAGTCGTTGAGATGCAGGCAGTGCAGGTGCTCGAGCCCGATGATCCGGTCCCACTTCTCCCAGACGCCGTCGAAGTCGGTGACCAGGTCGTAGCCGGCGGAATAGAGATGGCAGGTGTCGGCGCAGAAGCCGATCCGGCGGCGGTATCGCGCGGGGATGCGGTCGCGCAGCTCGGCCAGCTCCTCGAACGTGCTCCCGAGCGCGGTTCCGCATCCGGCGGTAGTTTCGAGGTAGACCATGACACTCCCGGGCACCGCCTTGAGCGCCTGCACAATGCCGGCGGCATTGCGTTCGAGCCCGAGCGCGCGATCATCAATGTAGTTGCCCGGGTGCGACACTACGCCGGGAATGCCGAGGTACTTGCAGCGCGCGAGCTCCAGGGTGAAAGACTCGACGGAGCGCGCGTTTAGGGCGGCATCAGGGGAGGCGAGGTTGATCAGGTACGAGTCGTGCGCCACTATACACCGGAGTCCGCTTTCGCCGTACGCGCGCCGGAACGCGTCGCGCGTCTCCCGGGCGATCGGCGGATCCCGCCACTGGTTCGGCGTCTTGGTGAAAACCTGAATGGCCGAAGCGCCGATATCGGTCGCGCGGGCCGGCGCGGTATGCACGCCTCCCTGGACCGATACATGAGCGCCCAGCCGTTCCTGATTTGCGGACCGATGCATCAGTCGCTCGCTTGATCGATAATCTGCCGTCCAACGGCGCCCGCACTTCCCGGGTCATTCTGCTCGGGGACGCTTCGGCGCGCCCCGAAGGGCTGGAGCGTGCGCTCGCCCGGGCCGGGCTCAGCATCACCGAGGGCAATGGCGACGTACGCGACGTCGCTCCCGGTCTGATCCTGGTCACTCTGCGCGAGGTGGACGAGTCGCTTCGCGCCCTCCTCGACGCCGCGGGCGGCGGGGCGGGGGGGAGCCACCCATCGATCGCGCTGATCGCCACCGCCGATCCCGGTGCGCCGGCCCGCGCCATGGCGCTCGGCGCCACCGAAGCGCTCGCGGCCCCGATCGATGTCGCCGCGCTCGTCGCCCACATCGCCGCCCGGCTGGGGGCGGCGCCGGAGCATCCGCGCGGCGGGTATGAGCACGCCGACTCGCCGCGGCGGGCGCGGCCATCCGCTCCCGCGGAACGCAGTGAGAGCGCAGCTCCCGTCCACGGGTCCGCCGACGCGGGCGATGCCCTCGATGCCCGCCTCCGCGAGGAGTTCGAGCGGGCCCGGCGCTACGCGCTCAGCTTCAGCCTCATCCTGCTCGACATCGACCAGCTGCCGAGCTACGAGGACCGGCTCGGCCGCGAAGGCACCGACCGGGTGCTGGCGGACGTCGGGGACGTGCTGCGATCGGGCCTTCGCACTCCCGATTTCGTGAGCCGCTACACCGGCGACGAGTTCGCCGTTCTGCTGCCGGAGACGTCGCTCAGCGGAGCGCGCCAGTCGGTCACCCGCGTGCGGGAGCGGCTCGGCTCGCATCCCTTCGCGGGGATCGAGCCGGCGGACCGCCCCCGCGTCACCGCCGGCATCGTCACCTTCCCGCATCCCGCCGCCGAGCGGATCGACGACCTCTTCGCCCTGGCGGAGGCCGCGCTGCTCCGCGCCAGGAGCCAGAGTGGCGACCGGATCGGCACCGCAGAGTCCGCGGCGACCTGATCTCCGCGGCTAGCGCCGCCTGAGCCAGTCGGTCGGGTCGAGCGCGATCTGATTTTCTCCGCGAATCTCGAAGTGCAGGTGTGGTCCGTAGTCGGAATTCTGTCCGCCGACCGCGCCGATCGTCTCCCCCTTCGCCACCGCAGCGCCGAGCTTCACAGTCGCCGAGTTGAGATGGGAGTAGATCGAGTAGTAGCCGTTGCCGTGCTCCAGCACGACCGTGAGCCCGTAGGTCCCGAACTGACCCACCAGTCTGACCCGCCCCGAGCTGACGGCATGGATCGGCGTGCCCACCGCCGCCGCGATGCCGATGCCGTTCCACCGGATGACTCCGCCGCTCGGCAGCGTGTCCCGCCCGAACCGGTAGACGATCCGTCCCTCCACCGGCCAGTCGAGCTTCCCGATGTCGCTCGTGGTGATGCTGCCCGGCGTCGAGACCGCGGGAACGTTGCCGGCGCGCGGCGCGCGCGCGGCATCCTCGCGCCGGGTGCGCTCGAGGCTCGCGAGCAGGGTGTTGAGGCGGCTCTGGTCGCGCTCGAGCTCGCTGAGCCGCCGCTCGGTCGAGCGGGCCGAGCGCTGGAGCGCCGCCAGGCGGGTTTCCTGCTCCTGGGCGATGCGGCCGTAGCGGTCGAGCTCCGCCTCGCGATCCTCCTTCGTCCGGTCGAGCTGCTCCTTCACCGAGACGATCTGCCCCCGCTGGGAGAGCACCCGCGTGCGGAGCCGCTCCACGTCGGTCACCAGGGCGCGGTCCTGCCGGCTCGTGAGGTAGAGGTACTTGTAGCGGCTCAGCAGGTCGCCGAACGACTCGGCGGCGAGGAGGACCTGGAAGGTGTAGAGCGGGCCGCGCTTGTAGATCTCCACCAGCCGCCGCTCGAGGACGGCCCGGCGTTCGGCGAGATTGTCCTCGGCCAGGATCAGCTCCGTGCTGGAGCGGTCGAGCTGGTTCGAGAGACCGCCGATCTGCCGTTCGATCTCGCTGACGATGCGTCCGGTCGATTCCCGCCGGCGCTCGAGGTTGTCGAGCTCGTCGGAGACGTCGTGCACCTGCCCGCGAAGCTGCTCTCGCTGACGCTCCAGCCGCTCGCGCTCGTTCTTGATCTCCTCGAGCCGGCGGCGGCTTTCCGCGAGGTCCCGGGCGGTGCTGTTCTGCTGCGCCGCGGCCGGGTGCGGCGCGAAGGCCACGAGCGACAGCAGGAGCGCGGGCCCGAAGGCGCGCAGGCTACGCCGCACGACGATCGGCTTTGCCGCCCATGTGCCGGAGGTGCCGCCCGACACTCAGCAGACTGCCGGCGAATCCCATCAGCACGCCGAAGGCGACGATCGTGGCGGCCTGGTACGGCTGGAAGAAGATGATTCCGTTGAACGAGGCGGTGTTCTGGCGGAAGGCGAGATACCCGCCGTAGCAGAGCGCCACCGCCAGGAGCCCGCCGAGGAGCCCCTTCAGCGCTCCCTCCAGCAGGAAGGGGCCGCGGATGAACCAGTTGGTCGCGCCGACGAGGCGCATGATGTGGATCTCGCGGGCGCGCTGGAGCAGGGTGAGACGGATGGTGACGCCGATGATCACCATCGCCACCGCGGCGAAGACGAGGCCGATCACCAGGCCGAGGATCCCGGTCAGGTTGCGGAGGTGGTCGAGCCGCTGGATCCAGTCGCGCCCGTAGCGCACATCCTCGATGAAGCTGAACCCCTTGAGCCGTTCGGCCACCGCGCCGACATGCGCGGCGTCGCGGTATCCCGGCTTGAGCCGGAGCTCCAGCGACGGCGGGAGGGGATTCACCTGGAGGTCGCGGTAGGCGTCCCGGAACTCGACCAGCTCGCGCCTGGCGCGGGCCAGCGCCTGCTCCTCGCTCACGTAGTTGACGGCCTGCACCTCGGGGAACGACGCGATGTCGTCGGAGGCCTGGGCGATCGTCTCCGCCGGCGTGCCCCGCATGATGAAGGCGACGACCTCCACCCGCTCCTCGATCCCCTGGAGCGCCTGCTGCAGGTTGATGGCGACGATGCCGAAGAGCCCGATCGTGAAGAGCGAGAAGGCGATCGTCGTGATCGAAAGGCCGGAGAGCATCGGCGCCCGCCGGAACGAGAGGAGCGCCTCGCGGAAGAGGAGTCTCATCGCTCGCCCGCCACGCGCGCTTCCTCGGCGCTGTCATAGACGATCGCGCCGTCCCGCATCTCGATGGTGCGGTATTCACTCTGCCGGATGAGATCGAGGTCGTGCGTCGCCATCACGACGACGGTGCCGCCCGCGTTGATGTCGCGCAGCAGCTGGAAGACGCCGCGGGTGGCGCGCTCGTCGAGGTTGCCGGTCGGCTCGTCGGCCAGGAGGATCGCCGGGTCGTTCACCAGCGCCCGCGCCAGCGCGACCCGCTGCTGCTCCCCGCCGGAGAGCTCGCGCGGGTACGCCCGGCTCTTCGAGGCCAGTCCCACCTGCGCGAGGACGCGGCTGGCCCGCGCGGCGATCGTGTCCCGCCGGGCGCCGGTCACCTCCAGCGCAAAGGCGATGTTCTCCGCGGCAGTGCGGTCCTCCAGCAGACGGAAATCCTGGAAGATGATCCCGAGACGGCGGCGGAGGCGGGCGACCGAGTCGCCCCGGAGGGCGCTCACGACGTGGCCGGAGACGCGGACCTCGCCCGAGGTCGGGCGCTGCTCGGCGTAGAGGAGCTTGAGCAGCGTCGACTTCCCCGCGCCGGAGTGGCCGGTGAGAAAGACGAACTCGCCGCGCCCGACGTGGAAGGACACGTCCTTCAGTGCGACGGCGCCGTTCGGATACGATTTGTTGACGTGGGAAAGTCGGATCACGGAGGGAAGATACGAAGCCCCCCGGCCTAGCCCAACCCCTCCGCGAGGTCGGCGATGATGTCCTCCGCGTCCTCGATGCCGCAGCTCAGCCGCAGGAAGCCGTCGGGGATTCCCATCCGGGCGCGGCCGGCCGATCCCATCGCCTTGTGCGAGGTCAGCCGCGGCTCGGACACGAGGCTCTCCACTCCCGCCAGACTCGGGGCGTGCGTCACCAGCTTGAGCCGGCGGAGCATCCGCTCGGCGGCGGCGACGCCGCCCCGGAGCTCGAGTCCGACCATCCCGCCGAAGCCGTCGAGCATCGTGCTCGCCCGCGCGTGATCGGGATGGGTGGGAAGACCGGGATAATGCACCTTCGCGATCGCGTCCTGGGTCGAGGCCCAGCGGGCGACGGCCATGCCGTTGGCGTTGTGGCGCTCCATCCGGACGCCCAGGGTGCGCATGCCGCGGTCCACCAGCCAGGCGGCGTGCGGGTCGATCGCCTGGCCCCAGAGGCGCATCAGCCGAATCACTTCGTCGACCAGCGAGCTGGTGCCGGCCACGGCGCCGGCGATGACGTCGCTGTGGCCGTTCAGGTACTTGGTCGCGCTCGTGATCACCACGTCGGCGCCGTGCTCGAGCGGCCGGAAGTTGACCGGGCTCGCGAAGGTGGCGTCCACCAGCAGCGCGAGCCCGAACTCCTTCGCCACCCGCGCGATCGGCGCCAGATCGAGGATCCGCATCAGCGGATTGGTCGGCGTCTCGAGGAAGATGGCGCGGGTCTCCTTCCGCACCGCCTTCTTCCAGAGCCGCGGTTCCTCGGGGTCGACGTAGGTAACGGTGATCCCGAAGCGCCCGAGTTCCTGGTCGAAGAGCGCCTGCGTCCCGCCGTAGATCCAGGCGCTCGAGATCAGGTGATCGCCGGGCCGGAGCACCGCCAGATGCGCCAGCGCCGTCGCCCCCATCCCGCTCGCGACGAAGACGGCGGTCTCCGCCCCTTCGAGGAGGGCGTACTTGCGGGCGAGGTCGAGCTGGGTGGGATTGTTGCCGTAGCGGGTGTAGAGGACCTCCTCGTCCGATCCGACCGGATTGACGAAGGTGGTGCTCTGCAGCAGCGCCGGGGCGACGGGGCTCCAGTCGGGCCGGCGGTGCGGCTCGCCGTGGATCGCGGTGGTGCTCAGGCCGAAGCGGCGGCGGCTCACGCGACGAGCAGCGGATGGAAGTCGCCGCCGCGGACGCGCACCAGCCGCAGCGCCGCCAGCGACCGCAGGGTGCGCAGGGCGCGCCCTTCCGCCCAGGCGAGTGCCTCGGCCACGACGCCGGCGTTGACCGGGCCGCGCTCGGTGACGCAGGCGAACGCCCGCCGCCCGTCCGGGTCGACTGCGCCGAGGACGTCGAGCGCGGCGGAGCCGGCGCTCCGGGCGGCGACCGCGAGGCGGTGGTGATTGAGCACGTGGTCGATCGCCTCCACCTGGTTCTCGTCGAGGCCCCAGAGCACGACATAGCGCTCGCTCGACGGAGCGGAGAGGAGCAGCAGCTTGGCGACGATTTCGTCGGCGCAGCTGAGATCGAGCAGCTCGACGTCGGAGAAGTCGAGCAGTGCCACATGGCAGCCCGAGTCCCGCATGGTGCGCTCTATCCGGCCGCGGACGGCCGCACCGGTCGGGCGGGTGACGAGATTGCGGTACGGGGTGGTGACGGCCTCGCGCAGGACGTGGCCCAGACAGATGGTCTGGATCACCGGGGGGCCTGCGCGGGGAGGATCACCTGCACCTGTGATCCGGGGAAGTAAGGGAGCTGCTCGGTCATCGGAACATCCTCCCGGTCCCAGTGCGGGACGTTGGCCAGCCGCGCAGTGCCGCTTCGAATGGTAATCTTGCCGTCCCATCGACTGAGATAGCGCTTGATGCCCGCCAGGCCCTGGCCCCGTCCGGGATCACGGAACCGGCTCACGTTCTGAATCCACGCCGCCTCGAGCGCGGTGGCATCGCTCCAGCGGTCGCCGAAGCGCTTGGCCTGGGTCGGCTCGAGCGAGCGGCGGAACCCGATGCCGGCATCGCTCACGGCGATCACCACGACGCGCGTCCCGATCCGCCGGCGCCAGTCATACGCCTGCACCGCGACCCATCCGCTGGTGCCGGCGTGCTCGACAATATTCTGACATGACTCCGAGAGCGCCATAGAGAAGCCCATCGTGGCCTTCGCCTCGAGGCCCAGCTCGGTCAGAATCCGCGACGCGCCCTCCTGAACCCGGCCCACGACCTCGTGGACGTCGTCGCTTCCGCGGATCGGCGTTACCTCGAGCAGGGTGTCGCTGGGGCCGGTTGCCGCCCGGGGCACCTTGCCGTGCACCTCGAAGAGCTCGGGGGCGTGGCGCAGGAACCCGACGCGCGCCCAGTAGCGCCGCACATCCTCCGACGCCGGCAGGTACAGGATCGGCGCTTCCCCCTTGCTCTCGGCCACCGCCTGCGCCGCGGTGAGCATGGCGACGAAGCCGTAGGGCGAGACCCAGGTCGTCGCGCGGGCGTCGAACAGCAGGCGCTCCTCCGCCGGCCAGGTGCCGAAGGCGGCGGCGAACTGGTCCATCGCCCGGTCGTCGAAGCTGGTCGGAATCTCGACGATTCGAGTCACGGCGTCACCAGCTCCCCGCGCAGGTGCTGCGAGAGCCCGCTGGCGCCCCGGAAGCCGACGTTGCGCGTCGCCATGCGTGTCGCCTCGTGAAGCGCGGTCTCGGTCTCGTCACCGGCGAGGAGCCGGGCAAAGAGCGCGGCGCCGAAGACGTCGCCGCAGCCGGTCGGATCGAGCGATTCGGCCGCCGGGGCGGGGATCAGCGCGGTGCGGACCGCGGCACCCCGGGACCGCGACGCGGCCGACGGCGCCGAGTGTCCCGGCCGGCCGGCGGCCGGCCAGCCATTGAACCCGGGGTCGGCGACGTAGGCCGCACCCTTCGGGCCCAGCGTCACCACCATGAGGCGCACCCCGGCGCCGAGCGCATCCGCCGCGAGGGCGAGCGGATCGCCGGAGAGCTGCCGCATCTCATCCTCGTTGAGCTGGACCACGTCGAAGCAGCCGAACCAGGACGGCGCGTCGGGGAGTGGCCGCAGGACCCGAACGCCGTCGTGCTGCATCCCCAGAAAGAGACTGTGCAGGTCGGCGTAGAGCGGGCCATGGAACCCATGGCGGAGCGCCTGCGCCGTGCCAAGACACATCTCGTACCCGGAGATGAAATTGACGTAGACCGCGTCGAGGTCCCGAACCATGGGGCCGAGCTCGGCCCACGTCCAGCCCGGGACGCCGCCCGCCATCCGCTCGCACCGGCGTTCGCTCGACTCGTAGTGCAGGACGACGCGATTGTTGGGCGCCTCGACCTCGACGCAGCGCGCCCCTGCGCTCATGCGCGGCAGGGTGCGGAGGAACTCCGCCGCCCGCCGGCTCATGTCGCGGCCCACCTTGATCAGCGGAACGAACTCCCAGTCGTCGCCGAGGGCGGCGTCCATGCCGGCGAGCGCGTAGGCGATGCCGCCCCACTCCTCGACCGGGGCGGCGAGTGGATCGCGCCCGTGGATCACGTCCCATACCAGCGACCCGACGATGCCGACCTTAGGCACCGGCACGTCCGGAATGGAGGAACGCGAGCGCGGCGCCGTGCACGCCCGGGGCTTCGAGCTCGCCCGGGAGGATGCGGCACGCCGCCACCGCCGGCTTGAAGGCGCGGCGGGTCACTTCCCGGCGGAGCGGCACGAAGAGGAGGTCGCCGGCGCCGGTCACGCCGCCGCAGACGACCACGGCCTCGGGATTGAAGATGTTGATGAGGTTCGCGATGCCGGAGCCGAGAAAGCGGGCGGTCTCCCCCACCACCTCGCGGGCCAGCTCGTCGCCGTCGTGGGCCGCTTCGTAGACGGTCTGGGCGGTGATCGCCTCGAGCCGGCCGCCGGCGCGTGCGACGAGGCTGGTCTCGGCGCCGGCCTCGATCGCCTCGACGGCGCGCCGGGCGATCGCCGGGCCCGACGCATACGCCTCGAGGCATCCGTCGTTGCCGCACTTGCAGCGGCGGCCGTTGGCATCGATGGACGCGTGGCCGATCTCGCCGGCGCAGTCGGAGGCACCGTGATAGAGCCGGCCCTCCAGGATGATGCCGCCGCCGATGCCGGTGCCGATGGTGATGCCGAGGGCATGGCGGGTGCCGCGCGCAGCCCCCATCCACCATTCGCCGAGCACGGCGCAGTTGGCGTCGTTGTCGAGCGCCGCACTGAGCCCGGTGCCCGCTTCGATCCGGTCCCGCAGCGGAAAGTTGACCCACCCGAGATTCGGCGTGAGGTGGACGATGCCGCGCGCGGTGTCGAGCGGTCCCGGCGCGCCGACGCCGACGCCGAGACAGGTCGAGCCAGGCTCGGCCGCCTCGGTGCGGCGGATGACCTCGCGAGCCAGGGCGCAGATCCGGTTCACGACGTCGTCCGCGCCGCCTTCCGGCCGGGTCGGCTCGTTCAGCAGCACGCCGATGCGGCTCCCGTCCTCGGCCACGCTGCCGATGGAGAAGCTGGTGCCGCCGATGTCGACACCCAGGACGTATCGCATCAGTCGTCGACCTGGAGCACGGCGAGGAACGCCTCCTGGGGAATCTCGACGGCGCCGATCTGCTTCATCCGCTTCTTTCCCTCCTTCTGCTTCTCCAGGAGCTTGCGCTTGCGGGTGATGTCGCCGCCGTAGCACTTGGCGAGGACGTCCTTGCGGAAGGCACTGATCGTCTCGCGCGCGATGATCTTCTGGCCGACGGCCGCCTGGATCGCCACCGCGTACAGCTGGCGCGGAATCAGCTCCTTCAGCTTCTCGGCGACCTTCCGGCCCCACTCGTAGGCCTTGTCGCGGTGGATGATGACGCTGAAGGCGTCCACCTGGTCGCCGTTGATGAGCATGTCGAGCTTGACGAGGTCGCCCTCGCGGAAGCCGATGATCTCGTAGTCGAGAGACGCGTAGCCGCGGCTGATCGATTTGAGGCGGTCGTAGAAGTCGAGCACGATCTCGCCCAGCGGGAACTCGAAGTCGAACTCGACGCGGGTCGTGTCGATGTAGTGCATCCCGTTGTACACCCCACGCCGCTCCTGCCCCAGCTTCATGATGCCGCCGATGTATTCCGACGGCGCCATGATCCGCGCCTTCACGTACGGCTCCTCGATCCGGTCGATTTCGGCGGGGTCGGGCAGGGCGGTCGGGTTCTCGAGCAGCAGCATGGTGCCGTCGGTGCGGTAGACGTGGTACTCCACCGTCGGGACGGTCGTGATGAGGTCGAGGTTGAACTCGCGCTCGAGCCGCTCCTGCACGATCTCGAGGTGCAGCAGGCCGAGGAACCCGCAGCGGAACCCGAACCCCAGCGCGGTGGACGATTCCGGCTCGTAGTGGAGGCTCGCGTCGTTGAGGCGGAGCTTCTCCAGCGCGTCGCGCAGCCCTTCGTACTGGTCGGAGTCGGTGGGGTAGACGCCGGCGAAGACCATCGACTTCACGTCGCGATAGCCGGGCAGGAGCTCGGTGACGCGGTTGGCGGCGTCCATGATGGTGTCGCCCACGCGCGCGTCGCGCACCTCCCGGAGACTGGCGACCACGTAACCGACCTCGCCCGCCTCGAGCCGCTCGGTACGGCGCTGGCCGAGCTGGAGGTAGCCGACCTCATCCACGTGGTAGACGTCGGCGGGATGCGCGCCGAAGGCGATGTCCATCCCCTCCCGGAGCTCGCCGTCCACGACCCGGATGCTGGGGATCGCGCCCCGGTAGCGGTCGTAGTACGAGTCGAAGATCAGCGCGCGAAGGGGCGCGTCGGCGCGGCCCCGCGGCGGCGGGATCCGCCGGACGATCGCCTCCAGCAGCGCCGGGATCCCGGTGCCCTCCTTGGCGGAGACCGACAGGATCTCGTCGCGGCTCGCGCCGATGAGGTCCATGATCTCCTTCGCGCGCCGCTCCGGCTCCGCGCCCGGGAGATCGATCTTGTTGAGGACCGGGATGATGTCGAGCCCGGCGTCCATGGCGAGGAAGAGGTTGCTGAGCGTCTGCGCCTGAATGCCCTGTGACGCATCCACCACCAGGATCGCCCCCTCGCACGCGGCGAGTGAGCGCGAGACCTCGTAGGTGAAGTCCACGTGCCCCGGCGTGTCGATCAGATTCAGCTCGTAGACCCCGCCGTCGGCCGCGGTGTAGCTCATGCGGACGGCGTTCAGCTTGATCGTGATGCCGCGCTCGCGCTCCAGGTCCATCGTATCCAGGAGCTGCTCACGCATCTGGCGCTTCTCGACCGCGCCGGTGGCCTCGATCAGCCGATCGGCGAGAGTGGACTTCCCATGGTCGATGTGCGCGACGATGCAGAAGTTGCGAATGCGGGACTGGGACATGGCGAGCAATATAACGGTGGGGTTGGACCGGCGAGCCCGCTATGTTTGTGCCCCATGCCCACCGCCGCGACCGCTCACCGGCCTGCCGCCGTGCACCATCGCGCGGCCTACACCGAGCTCCTGGCCGTCGTGGTCATCTGGGGGCTCAACTTCACCGTCGCCAAGTGGTCGCTCCGGGAGATCCCGCCGCTCGCGTTCACCGCGTTCCGGTTCATACTGGCCTCGGTGCTGCTGCTGGCGCTGCTGCATCATCGCGAGGGCACGATCCGCCCCCCGCGCGGCAGCGTCGGCCGCCTGACGGTGCTCGGGCTGATCGGCAACACCATCTACCAGATGTGCTTCATCGTCGGCCTCTCGCTGACGACGGTGAGCAACAGCGCGCTGGTGCTCGCGAGCATGCCGGCGATGGTGGCCGCGCTCGCCTTCGCGTTCCGGCTCGAGCGGGTGACCGCGCGCGCCGCCGAAGGGCTGGGCCTCGCGTCCATCGGCGTGGTCCTCGTCGTGGCGGCCCGCGGGGTGTCGTTCGGCGCCGGCACCCTGCGGGGCGACGTGCTGACCTTCGCTGCGGTAATCTGCTGGGCGGTGTTCACCCACGGCGTCCGCCGTCTGGCGGTGCCGATGTCGCCGCTCGCCATCACCACGTGGACCGTCGTGCTGGCGACGCCACTCCTCATCGTGGCGGGGCTGCCGTCGATGCTGTCGATGAACTGGGGTGCGGTGAGTCTGCTGGGATGGGTCGGTGTGGTCTATGCGTCGGTGCTGTCGCTGGTGCTGGCCTACATCCTGTGGAACGACAGCATCCGCGCGATCGGCGCGAGCCGAACCGCGGTCTTCTCGTGCCTCACGCCGCTGGTGGCGATGAGCTCGGCGGTGCTCGTCCTGCACGAGCGGCCCACGCTGGTCCAGCTCGCGGGGGCCGCCGCCATTCTCACCGGCGTGCTGCTCTCGCAGCGGACGCCGAAGCCGCTATGACCCCGGGGCCGCCGGCGGATTGAGCTCTTCCAGGCGCGCCATCGCCCGGCGCAGATGGGGGATCACGATGCTCCCGCCGACTACGAGCCCCACCGCGAAGATCTCCTGGAACTCCTCCATCGTGACGCCCTCCTCGTGACAGCGCACGATGTGGTAGGTGATGCAGTCGTCGCAGCGGAGGACCATCGACGAGACGAGCCCCAGCATCTCCTTCGTCTTCCTGCCGAGGGCACCGGGCTCGTAGGCCCGGTGATCCAGCGCGAAGAAGCGGTTGATCGTCAGGTTCCCGGCGCCGAGGATGGCGTCGTTCATCCGCGAGCGGAAGGCGTTGAAATCGGCAATCGTCGTCATCGGCCGGCGGCTCCCTCCACGATCTGTTTGTAGCTCTCGGGGTTCCACTGCGGCCGGGCCGGCGCATTGGCGACGTCCTGCCCCAAATAGTAGACCAGCCGGAGGATGCGGGACTCCTTCTCCGCCTCGATCTTCTCCGGCGAGTCGCTCGGCCGGTGGTAGTCGGCGTGCACGCCGTTGAAGAAGAAGAGGATCGGCACGCCCTTTCGGGCGAAGTTGTAGTGGTCGGACCGGAAATAGAAGCGCTCCTCGGGCCAGATGTCGTCGATGGCCGTCATATGAAGCTCGGGATGGGCCGCGTTGACTCGATTCAGCGTGCGCCCGAGGTCCGAGTGCTCCTTCCCGATCGCCACGATCGTGTCCTGCCAGTTGCGACCGATCATGTCGAGGTTGAGATCGGCGACCACCTGCGCCAGCGGCACCGTGGGATGGGTCGTGAAGTAGTCGCTGCCCCACAGTCCCTTCTCCTCGCCGCTCACCGTCATGAAGGCCACCGACCGCTTCGGCCGGGCGCCCCGGCTGAACGCCTCGGCCAGCTCGACGACGCCGACGGTGCCCGAGCCGTCGTCATCGGCGCCGTTGTTGATGCTGTCCGCCGCGCCCGCCGTGATTCCGACGTGATCCATGTGCGCCGTGAGGAAGAGATACTCCCCGCGGAGCTTCGGATCGCTGCCCGGCAGGATCCCGATCGTGTTGGGAGCGGTCGTCCGCTCGACGATCGTGTCCCGGATGCTGATCGTCGCCTGCCACGCCGGAAGGGGCCGGATGGTCATCGTGGTCGCGGCGCGGAGCCGATCGAAATCGGCCGCGGCGTCGGGCTGGGCCCGCTCGATCGCGCGCTCGTCGGCCTGGACGATCAGCGGGGCACCGGACGGACCGTCGGCCTCGCGCGCAGTGCGGAGACGCTGCGCCTGCGAGCGGGTCTGCGCCGCAAATGCCGCCGAGTCGGCGTTCGATATGATGACGAACGCACGAGCACCCGCCTTGGCGAAGGCGCCGATCACCGCACCCCGGTTCGCCGGCAGCGGCTTCGTCATGTCGAGCACCCACAGGACGATCTGGCCTTTCGCGTCCGCCTCGTGAACCGAGTCCGGATTCACCACCGCGCTCACCAGCGTGATCGGCCCGGACACCGGCTCCGCCGCCGGCGAACCGGCGAGGAGGAGAAGCGACGACTCGAACGGCAGGGTGATCGAGGCGCCCTCGGGGCCGCTCAAGACGAGCGACGACTGATCGGTCAGGAAGCGGCGGCGCACGATCGAATAGCGCTGGAAGTACGTTCCGTTCTCACCCCCCGGCTGGAGGCCGAACTTCCGGAACTGGTCCGCCACGTACTGCGCCGTGAGATCGAGCCCGCGGCTTGGCGTGTCGCGACCCATCATGGAGTCGTCGGCGATGACGCCGATGCGCTGGGTGACATCCTCGGCGGTGATCGTTGCGGCGGCGTGGCTGGCGGAGCCGCGCGTCTGCGCCGACAGGGAAGAGGCGGCCAGCACGAGCGACACCAGCAGCAGACTGCGCATGAGGATCCTCTTGTTCCGGTGGGGGGAGCGTGGAATGCGAACGGCACCGCCCTGAGGTACGGGGCGGTGCCGGTAGCTGTTTCAGAACGGAGCGTTCAGGGCCTGCGACGCCGGAGCTCCGGCTCTCCGGTGCTCCGCGGCGGCGGGGTACGCTCTGCCTGGGGAGGCCGCGCCGGCTCCTCCCGCCGGGGCGGATCCTGGCGGGGACGGGCCTCGGGCTGAAGCTGGCGCGGCTCGACCCGGGGTGCCGGCGTCTCCCGCGGCTGATTCCGTCCGCGGCCGGGCGCCTGGGCCGAAGCGGCGCTGGTCCCGACGGCCGGGAGACCGATGAGCAGCGAGGCGACCAGGATGGCGGTGCGTGAGTGCATGAAACCTCCAAACAAACCGGGACGTCGTAGGCTCCGGCTGCCGAGCATGGTACATGCCACCGATGACGCCGGCGTTAAATCGCCACGAAGAAAGGCCTTACCGCCGCGGCTCGACGAGGCGCCCACGTCGTGGCGTCCCTCATCTGTGACGCGGCCGTGTCACGTGCTGGCCACCTGCCCGTCGCGTTGACTCCGCCTCGACCCCCGAATACGTTGCGCCCGGGATGAACCGAACCGCTGCACCCACCGGTCGCGTACGTCTCGACCTGCTCGACCCGCTCGAAGTCTCCCGTCTTGGCGGCCTCGAAGTCGTGACCGAGGGAGTGGTCGAGGGCTTTCTCACGGGCCTGCACCGCTCACCCCGCCGCGGTTTCTCCGTCGAATTCGCAGAACACCGCATGTATCAGCCGGGCGACGAGCTGCGCTACGTCGACTGGAAGATACTCGGCCGCAACGACCGGCTCTACGTCAAGCAGTTCGAGGAGGAGACCAACCTGCGCGCGGTCGTCGTCTGCGACGCCTCGCGCTCGATGGCCTGGAGCGGCGACCCCGCCGCCGTCCTGCCCAAGCTCGACTATGCCCGCCGCCTGATCGCCGCCCTGTCGCTGGTCCTGCTCCGGCAGCGCGATGCCACGGGACTCATCGCCTTCGATGACACCGTGCGCGCAGTGATACCGCCGAGCGCGCGGACCGGGCACTGGCATCAGCTGCTTCGCGTCCTGGCCGAGCTCGAGGCCGGTGAGGGGACGGCCGCCGAGCCGGCACTCAGGCGGGTCGTGGGGTCGCTGCGGCGGCGAGGCCTGGTCGTCTTCGTGTCCGACCTGCTGCTCGAGCGCGAGCTCGCGCTGAAGGCGCTGCGCTTCCTGCGCCACCGCGGGCATCACGTCCTCGTCCTCCATATCATGGATCCGTCGGAGGTGACCCTCTCCGGGCCGGCTGAAGCGCGCTTCGAGGATCCGGAGACCCGCGAGTCGGTGATCCTCCGCCCGCGCGACTGGGCCGGCGCCTACGCGGAGACGGTCGAAGGTGTGGTGTCGGCGTGGCGCCTGGCGTGCCGGCGGAACGATATCGGCTACCACCGTGTGCTCACCAGCTCCCCGTTCGGTGGTGTGCTGCGCCGGGCGCTCGCCCTCCCGCGGCGCGGATGATCGGGTTTCTCCATCCCTGGCTCCTGGCCGGTCTCGCCGCCGCGGGGATTCCGATCCTGCTCCATCTCGTGGCCCGGCGCGAGCCGCCGACGGTCGTCTTTCCGGCGGTCCGCTACCTCGTCACGACGACGCAGGAGAACCAGCGGCGGCTCAAGCTGCAGCACTGGCTGCTGCTGCTGCTCCGCACCCTCCTCATCGCCGCGCTCGTGATGGCGGCGGCGGGCCCCACCGTACAGCTGAGCGGCGTGCCGGGACATCCGCCGACCGCGCTCGTCGTGATCCTCGACAACAGCCCCAGCAGCGCGGTGGTGGCCGGCGGCACGCCGCGGCTCGCGCGGCTCAAGGCGGCGGCGCGCGCGGCGCTCGCGCGCGCCACGCCGTCGGACGGACTCTGGCTGATCACCGCCGACGGCACCCCCCGTCACGGTGACCGCGCGTCGCTCCTCCAGCTCACCGACAGTCTCCAGCCCTCCGCCCGCCGCATCGATCTCGGCGTGGCGCTCGGCCTTGCAGGGTCGGTGCTCGCGCCGGAAAGCCGGCCGGGTGAGCTGATGATGATCACCGATCTGCAGGCGAGCGCGGTTTCGGCGGCGACGCCCGCCGCACCGCTCGTCGTCGCCAGGCCGGACGGCGACTCGCCAGCCAATCTGGGGATCGCCTCGCTCGCGACCGGTGCGCAGCCGTGGTCCACCGACGGCGGTCGCGTCGTGGTGGGCATCGTCGGCGATTCGGGGCGCTCGGTGCCGGTCACCGTGCGACTTGACGAGCGGCCCGGACGCCAGGCGCTGGTGAGCGCCGGCAGCGCGGTGACGGTGGCGGTGCCGGGCGCGCCATCCGGCTGGCGCATGGCGACAGCGGAGCTCGATGCCGACGAGCTCCGCCTCGACGACCGCCGCAGCGCCTACGTCCGGATTGCGCCGGTCGCTCGGGTGAGCTGGAACCCGGCGGACCGTTATCTCGCCGCGGCATGCGACGTCCTCGCGACGAACGGCCGGATCGCCCGCGGCGCCGATGTGACGCTCGGTGCGCTCGGCGCGGGCTTCTCGGTCGTGACGCCGCCGGCGGATCCTGCGGAAGTCGGTGCGCTCAACCGCGCGCTCGCTCGGCGTGGCGCCAGCTGGCGGTTCGGCCGGCCGGTCGAGACCGTGGCCGAGACCGACAGCGGTGGATTGATCGGCCGCCACTCCGTGCTCCGCCGTTACACACTGGAGAGCAGCGGCAGCGGACGCACCGGCGTCCTCGCCACTGCGGGCGGCGCGCCGTGGGCGGTGCGGAGCGCCGGTATCGTGCTGCTCGGCAGCCGACTCGATCCGGACTGGACCCAGCTGCCAGTCTCCGCCGAGTTCGTGCCGTTCCTCGACCGGATCCTCAACCGCGTGGCACGGGGTGAGCTCGCGATCCTCGACGGCATCCCCGGCGAGGCGGTGACGCTTCCCGATCTCGCAACGGAGGTACGGCTCGGTCAGCGGAGCTGGAAGGTCGAAGGCGGCGATCTCTTCCGGCCGAGCGAGACCGGCGCGCATCTCATTCTGGCCGGCACCGACACGATCGGTGCCCTCAACGTGGGCGTGGATCCGCGCGAGTCCCGCCTCGCGCGCATGAGTGACGGTCAGGTGCGCCGGCTCTGGAAAGGTGCGAGGGTGGTGTCGCTTGGCGATGCCGGCGCCGCTGCCTTCTCATCGCGCGCGCTGGCCGACTTCCGCGGGCCGCTTCTCTGGGCGGCGCTCTGCTTCGGACTGGGCGAGCTCTTCCTCGCGAGCGTCTGGCGGAGGCGCGGATGACCCTGCAGCTGGTGCTGGACGCCTTCGGCCGTGCCCCTTCGTCGTACACCCTCAGGGAGCGGCTGCCCCAGCGAGGCGGCACGCTCCGGCTCGGCGGGCTGCCCGGCTCGAGCGGCGCCGTGCTTACCGCGTGGCTCGCGGCGGTGGAGTCGCAGCGGCTGCTCGTCGTGATCGCGCCCGCGCCCGGCGATGCCGAGCGGTGGCTTACCGACCTCGCCCATCTCACCAGTCTGCCGGCGGCGCTCTACCCTCAGCGCGAGGCGCTCGGCGAGGACGAGCCGCACTACGAGATCGCCGGCGAGCGGGCCGAGACGATCGAGGCGATCCTCGGTGGCCGCCTTCGCATCGTCGTCACCACGGCGCGGGCGACGGCGGAGAAGACGCTCGTGCCCGCCGCGCTCGAGGCGCTCCGCCTCCGGCTCGCCGTCGGCGAGCGGCGCCCTCCGGCCGCGGTCGTGCAGGAGCTCGAGGCGATGGGGTACCGGCGGGTGCCGACGGTGACGGAGGTCGCCGAGTTCAGCGTGCGCGGCGGGATCGTGGATATCTACGGCTTCGGGATGGCCGGCCCGGCGCGTCTCGAGTGGTGGGGCGACGACATCTCCTCGATCCGCGGCTTCGATCTCACGACGCAGCGATCGACCGAGGAGGTCACCGGCATCACCGTGCTCCCGATCGACACCCGTGCGGTCCGGGACGGCAATGGAGGCGACGGCCGGAAGGGCGGCCGCCGCCAGACCCTTCTCGAGCTGCTCCCGCCCGACGCGCTGATCATCGAGGAGGCGACCGGTCCCGACGCCGACGAGGTCGCGCGCGCGTGGAACGAGGCGGCGCACCATCTCGACGTTGCGCGCCGCCTGGGCGAGGACGTGCCCGCACGCGAGCTGATCTTCGAGGAGCCGGCCGCGTGGGTGAGCCGGCTCGCCGCGTTCCCGCGCCTCGTCCTCCGCGACGAGCCCGCCGATCTCCAGATGGGGTTCTTTCCGCCCGAGCGGGTGGACCGTGACCTCAATCGCCTCCGCGCCCTCCTTGCGGGCTCGCCGCCGACGCTGATTCTCTGCGACAACGACGGCCAGCTCGAGCGCATGGAGGAGCTGCTCGACGACGACGGCCGACGCGCCGCGAACGCCACCCTGGCCGTCGGCGCGCTCGAGGGCGGCTTCGTGCTGCCAAGTCTCCGGGTTCTCACCGACCACGAAATCTTCCGCCGCGCGCGGCGTCTCCGCCGCACCCGCCGCTACCGGCAGGCGGCGCCGTCGGCGGCCACCGGCGCGCTCACCATCGGCGACTACGTGGTGCACCTCGATCACGGGATCGGCCTCTACCGCGGGATCGACACGGTGCGGGTCGGCGAGAGCACCTTCGAGGTCGCGGTCGTGGAATATGAGGGCGGCGACCGGCTCAATGTCCCCCTCTACCGGCTGGACCAGCTGGAGCGCTATCGCGCCGCCGGCGAGGACGGTGACCGGCCGCCGCCGAAGCTGCACAAGCTGGGTGGCTCGTCGTGGCAGAAGGTGCGCGACCGCACCCGCACCGCCATCCGCCAGATGGCGGCGGAGCTGCTCGACCTCTACGCGCGACGCAGCGTGACCGGCGGCTATCCCTTCCCGCCGGACTCCCGGTGGCAGCGCGAGCTCGAGTCGGCGTTCCTCTACGAGGACACGCCGGACCAGCGCACCGCAACCGAGGACATCAAGCGGGACATGGAGCAGCCGCGCCCGATGGATCGCCTCCTCGTGGGCGACGTGGGCTACGGCAAGACCGAGGTCGCGGTGCGGGCCGCCTTCAAGGCGGTGCAGGGCGGAAAGCAGGTGGCGGTGCTGGTCCCGACGACGATTCTGGCGGAGCAGCATGGCCGCACCTTCGTCGAGCGGCTGGCCGATTACCCGGTGAAGATCGAGGTCCTCTCCCGCTTCCGCACCGCGAAGGAGCAGAAGCAGGCGCTGGCCCGGCTCGCATCGGGCGAGACCGACATCGTCATCGGCACCCATCGCCTCCTCTCGAAGGACGTGGTCTTCAAGGACCTCGGGCTGCTCGTGGTGGACGAGGAGCACCGGTTCGGGGTGAAGCACAAGGAGCGACTCAAGGAGCTCAAGCTCCAGGTGGACGTCCTGACCCTCACCGCGACGCCGATCCCGCGCACGCTGCACCTCTCGCTCGCCGGGCTTCGCGACCTCACGCTGATCGAGACGCCGCCGCGGGACCGCTCGGCGGTACTGACGTTCGTGGAGCCGTGGGACGACGCGCTCCTGGAAGAGGCGTTCGCGAGGGAGCTCGACCGCGGCGGCCAGGTCTTCATGGTCCACAACCGGATCGAGACGATCGAGACGATCGCCGCACGGGTGCGCTCGCTCGCCCCCCGGGCCCGCGTCGCGGTGGCCCACGGGCAGATGGCGGCCGACGATCTGGAGCGGGTCATGCGCGATTTCGTGGGGGGAGAGGTCGACATCCTCGTCACCACGATGATCGTGGAGTCGGGCCTCGACGTTCCCAACGCCAACACGATGGTGGTCCACGACGCGCACCGGCTCGGCCTGGCCCAGCTCTACCAGCTCCGGGGACGGGTGGGCCGCAGCCACCGGCGGGCGTACTGCTACCTGCTCGTCCCCGACACGATCGACGCCGATGCGGAGGACCGCCTGAAGGTCCTGGAGCATCACACCGAGCTGGGCGCCGGGTATCGCATCGCGCTCAAGGACCTCGAGCTCCGGGGGGCGGGGAACCTGCTCGGCTCCGAGCAGTCGGGGCATGCCCACGCCGTCGGCTTCGACCTCTATCTCCGGTGGCTGGAGGAGACGGTGAAGGCGATGCGGGGCCAGGGCGGGCACGAGCAGCCGCTTCCGCCGGACGTGGTGCTGGACCGCCCGTCCCACCTGCCCGACGGCTACGTGGCGGACGACGACGTCAAGCTCGACCTGTACCGCCGACTGGCGCGGGCGGTGTCGTCTGGCGAAATTGATCAGCTGCGCGAGGAAATGCGCGAGCGGTTCGGCCCCCTGCCCAGCGAGGCCGAGACGCTGCTCGACATGGCCCGACTCAGGGTCGTGGGGGCCGCGCTCGGCCTCCAGCATGTTCTGGTGCGGGGTGACGAGGCCCGGCTGACGTTCCGGGCGGGTGCCGCGCCGCGGATGGCGGGTCTTACCGCCGCGCTGGAGGATGTGCAGCTGGCCGCCGACGTCCGACGGACCGTGCCGCTCTCGCTCCGGCTGACCCGGCTGGGTGGTGAAGCGATGATTCCCGCGCTCGTCCGAGCGCTCAGAGCCGTAACCAAGTGACTGTCCCTTTCCTGGAGACCTGATGCGCCGCTTGTTGATCGCAGCCGGACTGCTCGGCATCGCCGGATGCTCGAACTTCCGCGACCTCTTCTCGGCGCATGCCGACGTGGCGGCCACGGCCGGCGCGCTGGAGCTCAAGACCGACCGGCTCGGGCAGATCCTCGCGGGACCAAAGGGGGCGCAGCTCAACATCGAGGCCGCGCAGTACGTCGCCAACCTCTGGACCGATTACGCGCTCTTCTCCCAGGCCGTCGCCCGCGGGAAGCTCCCGAGCGACTCGGCGGCCGTCGCCGAAGTGTTCTGGCCCGACATCGCGGACATCCGCTCGAAGCACTGGTTCGACTCGCTGCTCTCGCGCCGGAGCAAGGTGTCGCCCGCGGCGGCCGACAGCGTCTACAACGGGAACCAGATCCGCGTCTTCCAGCACATCCTCTTCCGGGTGGACCCGAACGCGGTTCCCGAGGAGCGCGCGGCGGTGCACAAGCAGGCCGAGGCGGCCCTCGCGCGGCTCAAGGCGGGCGCCGATTTCGGGCAGATGGCGGCGCAGCTCTCCCAGGACGGCAGCGCGCAGGATCAGGGCTTCCTGCCGCCGAAGCCGAAGGGCGCCTTCGTGACGGCGTTCGACAGCGCGGGCTGGTCGCTCGCGCCGGGCGCGCTGAGCGGAATCGTCGAGACCCCGTACGGCTACCATATCATCAAGCGGCCGAACGCCGCGGCGGTGCAGGACCGGCTGACGACCTGGCTGCGTGAAGGCGCCGGCGTCCGGCTCGACTCGCTGTACCTCGACAGTCTGGGGATCCAGCGGAAGGTCAAGATCGCCGCGACGGCGCCGGCCACGATTCGCTCGGCGGTCGAGGACATGGACGCGAGCAGCAAGTCGAGGAAGGCGATCGCCACCTATCAGGGCGGCGAGATGACGGTCGGCGACCTGATCCGCTGGGTGCGGCAGATCCCCCCCGCGTTCGTCACCCAGATCAAGACGGCCAGCGACTCGCAGCTGGTCAGCTTTGCACGGCAGGTCACCAACAGCGAGCTGCTGCTCAGGCAGGCCGACTCGGCGCACGTCGCGATGACGCCGCTCGAGTGGCAGGAGATCAGGCAGCATTACACGACCCAGGTGGATTCGCTCAAGGCCGACATGGGGATCACAGGCGCCGACTTCGCCGACAGCACGCTCGGTGAGAGTGAGCGCGTGAAGGTCGCGGGCCTCAAGCTCGACCAGTACTTCGACGCGCTGCTCGCGGGGAAGACGCGGCTTCGGCCGCTGCCGTCCACGCTGGCGTCGGTGCTCCGCGCCCGCATGCCGCATCGGCTGTATCAGGCCGGGCTCGAGCGGGGTCTGGAGCAGGCGCGCGCGATCCGGAGCAAGACCGACTCCACCGCGGCCCCGGGCGTGATGCGCCCGGCGCCGGGTCCGGCGCCGGTTCCGGGCGGTGCCGCACCGGCGACTCCCGCACCGGCGACGCCAGAACCGAAGAAGTGAAGGACGCCATGAGGATGATGTACCGGACCGCGGCGGCATTGGGCGCCGCGGCCATGCTGGGCGCTCCGCTGGCGGCGCAGGCCGCGCCGGCGGGGCGGGTGGTGCGCGACACTACGATCGTGGCCGATCGGGTGGTCGCGGTCGTCGGCAACCGGCCGATCCTCCTCTCGCAGGTGGACGAGGAGATCTTCACGCGGCAGTCGCAGGCCGGCCTCAAGCCGCCCGAGAACGAGGATGCGCTGGACTCGCTCCGCCGGTCGGTGGTGTCCGACATCATCGACGAAGAGCTGCTGGTGCAGGAGGCCCAGCGGGATACCACGATCAAGGTGACCGACGAAGAGGTGGTGCAGGGGGTCGAGCAGCAGTTCAAGAACGTGCGCTCCCGCTTCACCTCGGAGGTGGATTTCAACACCGAGCTCAGGAAGGCCGGATTCGAAACGCCGGACGAGTACCGCCGCTGGACCGCCGACAATCTCCGCCGCTCCTTCTACCGCACGCGACTGCTCGAGCACCTCAAGGATCGCGGCCACCTCAAGCCGGTCATGCCGACCGACCGGGAGATGCGCGAGTACTTCGAGCGCACCAAGGGGACGATGGAGAAGCGTCCCCCGACGATCTCCTTCCGCCAGATCATCGTTTCCCCCAGGGCGAGCGACTCGGCCCGCGCCCGCGCGCGGGGGCTCGCCGATTCCATCGTCGCCGAGCTCCGCAAGGGAGCCGACTTCGCGACCGCCGCCCGGCGATTCTCCCAGGACCCGGGAAGCCGGGAGAGCGGCGGCGACCTCGGCTGGCAGCGGCGGGGCACCTTCCTCCCCGAGTTCGAGAAGGTCGAGTTCTCGCTGAAGCCCGGCGCGATCTCGGATCCGGTGGAGACCGCGTTCGGCTACCACATCATTCAGGTCGTGCGGGTCCAGCCGACCGAGACCAACGCGCGGCACATCCTCATCATGCCGGCGGTGACGCCGGCCGACGTGGACAGCGCGCGGGCGCTTGCCGGCCGTCTCTCGCAGGCGCTGGCGGCCGGCGCGTCGTTCGACTCGATCCAGCGATTGCACCATGACGCCGCCGAGGAGAAGGAGGCGCAGTCGGTGCCGCTCGACAAGCTGCCGCAGATGTATGCGACGGCGATCGGCACCGCCGACTCCGGCGCCGTTCTGCCGCCGTTCGAGCTCACCGGCCCCGACGGCCGCACCAAGTTCGCAATCGTGAAGGTGACCGAGCGGCGCCCCGCCGGCGACGTCACCTACGAGGACGTGAAGGAGAAGATCCGCAGCAGTCTCGGCGAGGAGTTCGCCATTCGGCGGCTGTTGACCCGGCTCCGCGCCGCTACCTACGTGGACATCCGCAAGCTTTGACGCCCCGGCTCGCGGTCACGCTCGGCGATCCGCGGGGGATCGGACCCGAGATCGTGGCGCGGGCCCTCGCCGAGCCGCTCGACGCCGACCTCACGCTGATCGGCGCCGAGGACCAGATCGCATCGATTCCCGCCGCCGCGCTTCCCTCCACCCGCGGGCTTCCGGTCGGCACCTGGAACGGCGGGAGCGGTGATCGGGTGGACCACGCCCGGACGCTTCGCGCCGGCCGCATCGCCGGACACTCGGTCGAAGCGGCGGCGCGCCTCGCGCTGGCGGGCGAGGTGGACGCGATCGTGACCGCCCCCGCCCACAAGCACGCCCTGCATCTCGCCGGCTTTCCCTATCCCGGGCACACCGAGTGGCTGGCGCATCTGGCCGGCGATGTGGATGTCGCGATGATGCTCGCCGCCGACACCCTCCGCGTCGTGCTCGTCACCACCCACGTGCCGTTCCGGGACGTGCCGTCGCTGCTCACGGTGGACCGGATCGTCCGGACCGGGCGCGTCACGCTGACCGGGCTCCGTGACTGGTTCGGCATTCCGTCCCCGCGGCTCGCGCTCTGCGCGGTGAATCCGCACGCGGGAGAATCGGGACTCTTCGGTGACGAGGAGATCCGGGTGCTGGCGCCCGCCGCCACTCAGCTGGGAGCGGCGGGGCCGCTGCCGGCGGACACCGTCTTCGTGCGGGCGATGCGGGGGGAGTTCGACGCGGTGCTCGCGCCGTATCACGACGTGGGGATGACGGCGATCAAGGTGGCGGCGTTCGGGAAAGCGGTGAACGTCACGCTGGGGCTGCCGTTTCCGCGGACCTCGCCCGACCACGGCACGGCGTTCGACATCGCGGGGACCGGCCGCGCCGATCCGTCGAGCATGCGGGCCGCGCTGGAGCTCGGCGCCCGGCTCGGGGCTAGGCGGGCTTCTCCTCCGGCTTGATCGCCACCACCCGGAGTGACTTGACCCGCCGGCCGTCCATCTCGGCGACCTCGAAGGTGTGGTCGCCGACGGTGACCCGATCGCCGACGCGGGGAAGCCGGCCGAGGAGCCCGAAGACGTAGCCGCCGAGCGTGGTGTAATCGGTGTCGTCCACGCTGGCGTCGTACTCGGAGTTGAATTCGGTGATCGGCAGCGCGCCGTCCACCAGTGGTGCTCCCTCCACCGGCTTCGGCCGGTCCTGCGGATCGTATTCATCGAAGATCGGCCCGACGATCTCCTCCAGCAGGTCCTCCATCGTGACCAGCCCCGCGGTGCCGCCGTACTCGTCGAGGACGATGGCGAGGTGCACCTTCAGCCGCTTCATGTCGGCCAGCACGTCTTCCACCTCGCGGGTGCCGGGGACGAAGAGCGGCGGACGCATGATCGAGCGGACGACGTCCTTGGGCCGGGAGCGGAGGGCGGTCAGGATGTCCTTCGCGTGGACCACGCCGACGATCTCGTCGAGCGAGTCGGTGTAGACCGGATAGCGTGAGCGCCGCTCGGCGGCGACCTCGTCGGCGGCGGCCTCGATGTTGATGTCGGCCGCGAGGCCGACCATCTGGGTCCGCGGCGTCATGACCTCCTGGGCGGTCTTCTCGCTGAATTCGAAGACCCCCTCGAGCATGCGTGCGTCGCCCTGCAGGAGGGTGCCGCCCTCCTCGCTCTGCTCGACCAGCATCCGGATCTCCTCGGGCGAGTGGAGGCGGTCTTCCTCACCCGGCGGCTTGATGCCCGCCAGACCGAGCAGCCAGTTCGACATCCCCTTGAGCACCGCGATCGGGCCCGCCATCACCCAGGCGAAGCCCATCAGCGGCGCCGCGTTCCAGCTCGCCACGATTTCCGGATGCACCAGCGCCACCGCCTTCGGGACCAGCTCGCCGAAGGTGATGTGCAGCATCGTGATGATGATGAACGCGATGATGGAGGCGACGGTGTGCGTCGCCACCGCGCTCAAGGTCGGCGGAAGGGCGGCAAAGGCGCCCCGGATCAGGTGCGCCACCGCGGGCTCGCCGACCCAGCCCAGTCCGAGCGAGGTCAGGGTGATGCCGAGCTGGGTGGCGGAGATGTACCGGGCGAGTGATTGAATGGCCCGTCGGGCCAGGGTAGCTTTGCGATTTCCGCCGCGGATCATCTCGTCGAGGCGCGTCTTGCGGGCGCTGACGAGGGCGAACTCGGTGGCGACGAAGAAGGCATTCGCCAGCACGAGAACGAAGACGGCGACCAGCCCGAATCCGGTCGAGGTAGGCTGTGATGGATCCATACGCGTTAAGTCTAACAGGGGAGCGGTTTTACCGCGAGAGTGACGGGTGGGATGACCTCAGCCGCTGAGTCGGACCCCTCGCGCGTCGGGGAATGCTCGCACGCGTCGATCGCGGGCGGGCCGTCGCGCGGCGCGTCACGGCGGCTCCTGTACGTTCTGCTGCTCACGGCGCTCTTCATGGTGGTGGAGGCGGTCGGCGGGTGGCTGAGCGGCTCGCTCGCGCTGCTGGCGGACTCCGGCCACATGCTGACCGACGTCGGCGCGCTCGGGCTCACGATCCTCACGGCGGCGATCGCCCGCCGGCCCGCCGACAACCGCAAGACCTACGGGTACCTCCGCTGGGAGATCATCGCGGCACTGGTCAACGGCGCGGCGCTGATCGGCATCGCGGTCTGGGTGGTGGTGGAGGCGTTCCACCGCCTGGGCCGGCCTCACCCGGTCGAGGCTGGGCTCCTCATGGTGGTTGCCGCCGCGGGGCTCGCGGTGAACGCGGTCGCCCTCTGGCTCCTGCACGGAAGCCATCAGCACAGCCTCAACACGCGCGGCGCCTACCTTCATATCCTGAGCGACCTGCTGGGTTCCGTCGCCGCGCTGAGCGCGGGCGTGGTCATCGCGCTCACCGGCTGGACGCCGATCGACCCGATCCTCTCGATCGTGCTCGCCCTGATGATCCTGGCCGGCGCGTGGAACCTCGTGAAGGAGAGCACCAACATCCTGCTGGAGGCGGTGCCGCTGTCGGTGTCGATGCCGGAGGTGCAACGGCGGATGCTGGCCGTGGAGGGGGTGCGCGCGGTGCACGATCTGCACGTGTGGACGGTGACGAGCGGGGTGATCGCCATGAGCGGTCACGCAGTGGTGCCGTCGCTCGCGTCGCATCCCGGCGTGCTCGAGGGGATCCGGCGCGAGATGGGCCGGATGGGTATCGGCCATGTCACGATTCAGCTCGAAGTGGCCGATGGCTGTGAGCCGGTTGAGACGCCGGTGGTGGCCCGCGGGCACGAGCACGGGCACCGGCACGAGGGCTGAAAAACCGGGCCCTGCCGTGTCTTGCGGCAGGGGCGGTGGACGTCTATATATGCGCCCGCGGGCCCCGCCGGTCAGGGCCCGCTACGGTCTTGTCCGGACGTCTCTTAGGGAAGTGTGAATTCGTGATTCGGAATATCGCCATCATCGCGCACGTGGACCACGGGAAGACCACGCTCGTGGACCAGATGCTTCGGCAGGCCGGCGCCTTCCGCGCCAACCAGCAGGTCGCCGAACGGGTGATGGACTCCAACCCGCTCGAGCGGGAGCGCGGGATCACGATTCTCGCGAAGAACACCGCCGTCAACTGGCACGGCACCAAGATCAACATCGTGGATACCCCGGGCCACGCCGACTTCGGCGGCGAGGTCGAGCGAATCCTCCGCATGGTGGACGGCGTCCTGATCCTGGTGGACGCGGCGGAGGGGCCGATGCCGCAGACGCGGTTCGTCACCCGGAAGGCGCTGGCGCTGGGCCACCGGCCGATCGTGGCGATCAACAAGATCGACCGCGCCGATGCCGAGCCGCTCCGGGTGCATGACGAGGTGCTGGGGCTCTTCATCGACCTCGATGCGACCCACGAGCAGCTCGACGCGCCTTTCCTTTATACGTCGAGCCGGGCGGGCACCGCGACCACCGATCTGGACAAGCCCGGCACCGATCTGGTGCCGCTCTTCCAGGCCATCCTCGACTACGTGCCGGAGCCGAAGAGCGACACCAGCGCGCCGTTCCAGATGCTGGTCTCGACCCTCGACTTCTCCAGCTTCCTCGGACGGATCGCCATCGGGCGGATCGAGCGCGGCCGGGTCCGCGTCGGCGACCAGGTGGCGCTCCTTCCCATGGGCGAGCCGGGGATGGTGGGCGACGACGAGAAGGTCGAGCGGAACCGGGTGACGAAGCTCTACACCTTCGACGGGCTCAACCGGGTCGAGGTCGAAGAGGCGGCGGCCGGCGACATCGTGGCGCTCGCCGGCTTCGAGGGGATCGAGATCGGGAAGACGTTCACCTCGGTCGAGCATCAGGAGCGGATGGAGGGGATCGCGGTGGAGGAGCCGACGATCTCGGTGGACTTCATCGTGAACAACAGCCCGTTCGCCGGCCGGGAGGGGAAGTTCGTCACCAGCCGCCAGCTCCGGGACCGGCTCTTCCGGGAGCTGGAGCGGAACGTGGCGCTCCGGGTCGAGCCGACCGACAGCCCCGACACGCACGCCGTCGCCGGCCGGGGAGAGCTGCATCTCGGCATCCTGATGGAGACGATGCGGCGGGAGGGGTTCGAGTTCCAGGTGAGCCGGCCGCGGGTGATCACGCGGGAAGGCCCCAACGGCGAGCGGTACGAGCCGTACGAGGAGCTGATGATCGACGTGCCCGAGGAGTACATGGGCGCGGTGATGGAAAAGCTGGGCCCCCGGCGCTCGGAGATGACCGAGATGAAGAACCCGGGGCAGGGGATGGTGCGGATGACGTTCAAGATCCCGGCGCGCGGTCTCTTCGGATACCGGTCGGAGTTTCTCACCGACACGCGCGGAACCGGTATCATGCACCACCGTTTCCTGGAGTACGGTCCGTGGGCCGGGCCGCTCTCGGGTCGGAAGCGGGGGGTGCTGGTGGCCGACCGCGAGGGGACGGTGGTGGCGTTCGCGCTGGGAAACCTGCAGGAGCGGGCGCAGATGTTCGTCGCGCCGGGCGACCTGGTGTACGAGGGCATGCTGGCGGGGGAGAACTCCCGGCCGGCCGACCTCGACGTGAACGTCACGAAGGAAAAGAAGCTGACCAACATGCGGACCACGGCCACCGACGACAACGTGATCCTGGAGCCGCCGAGGCAGATCACGCTCGAATATGCGCTCGAGTACATCGAGGAGGACGAGCTGATCGAGGTGACGCCGAAGTCGATCCGGCTGCGGAAGCGGCAGCTGGCGGCGACCGATCGCAAGAAGGCCGCGCGCGCCGCCGCGCGGGTCGAAAACGCGTCCTAGGACGCTGATTCACACTCTCTCTGATGGCGGAGGATATCATGCTGGCCTGGGAGACGTCGGTGGAGGCCCTCGAGATGCGTCGGAAGTTCGATGACGACGAAGAGGAGTTCGAGGACGGCTTTACCTTCGACGACGAAGATGACGACGAGGACGACGAGCTCGAGGACGAGGAGCTGGAGGACGAAGAGCTCGAGGACGAGGAGCTCGAGGACGACCTCATTCTGGGCGATGAGGACGACGAGGAACGCTAGCGTCGGCTGCGTCTGACGGGCTAGATTCCGGCGCCGGACGGTCTCCGTTCGGCGACAGGGCAGGGCCTGTAGCTCAGGTGGTTAGAGCGCACGCCTGATAAGCGTGAGGTCGGTAGTTCAACTCTACCCAGGCCCATCGAAGTCATGAAAAGCAACGCTGGCCGGCGTACCCGATGGGGACGCCGGTTTTGCGTTGCGGGCCGCGCCATGAAGAAACGTTCACATTCCCTTCTCTCTGGCTTCACCGCTGCACCCTAGCTTCGCATGGTGGCCCGGCGACACAACTTGGCCGGCCACCAGCGCTCCATTCGCTATATTTCGGGTCACATCACTCGACGGCTCGCGGCACGCGGCCGTCACTGCGTGAAGGACTCATGCCTCGCTCCGATGGAACATCGCGCCCCGTGCGCCCCGCGCTCGCCGAGCTCGACTTCGACCAGGCGCCATTCCTCGTCATCTGGGAGACGACTCGCGCCTGCGACCTTGCGTGCCAGCACTGCCGCGCCGAAGCGGTGTCCACCCGGCACCCGCAGGAGCTGAGCACGGAGGAGGCGCGGCGGATGATGGACGACGTGCGCCGCTTCGGCCGGCCGCTCTTCGTCCTCACCGGCGGCGATCCGCTCAAGCGCCCCGACGTGGTCGAGCTCATCGAATACGGAACGAGCATCGGCCTCCGGATGGCGATGACGCCCTCGGGCACGCCACTCATGACCGCGCCGATCCTGAAGCGCCTGCAGGAGGCCGGCCTCTCACGGCTCGCCGTCAGCCTCGACGGATCCACCGCCGAGATCCACGATACCTTCCGCGGCGTGGCCGGCTCTTACGCCTGGACCCTCGAGATGCTCAAGGCCGCTCGCGACCTCGGCCTCTCGACCCAGGTCAACACGACGGTCAGCCGCTACAACCTCGACGACTTCGACGCCCTCTGCGCCCTCATGACCGAGCTCGGCATCTCGCTCTGGTCGGTGTTCTTCCTCGTCCCGACCGGCCGGGCCCAGGCCCGCGACGTCGCCAGCGCCGAGGAGTTCGAGAACGTCTTCCAGCGGATGTACGAGCTCTCGATGACGGCGCCGTTCGACATCAAGAGCACGGCGGCGCCGCACTACCGCCGCGTCATTCTCGAGCGCCAGGTGGCGGAGCGGCGTGCGCGGACCCGCACCGAGGCGCCCGAGCCGCTCACCGCCGGCGTCGGCTTCTCGCTCGCGGACGGTGTCGGCCGCGCCAAGGGCGTCAACGACGGCGACGGCTTCCTCTTCATCAGCCACACCGGCGCCATCTGCCCCTCGGGATTCCTGCCGCTCGCCGGCGGCAACGTCCGCACCAGCGATGTGGTCGAGGTGTACCGGAACTCGCCGATGTTCCGCGAGCTCCGCGACCGGTCGCAGCTCAAGGGAAAGTGCGGCGTCTGCGAGTACCGCGACGTCTGCGGGGGGTCGCGCGCGCGCGCCTACGCCGTCACCGGGGACTACATGGAGTCGGAGCCGTTCTGCACCCACATCCCAGCCCGCTGGCGGCGGATGACTGCGGCGTCCGCGTGAGCGCTGAGCCCGAGCGCACCACATCGCTCGCCGCGGAGATCGAACGACTGTCGCGCGTCGCGGATGAGCTCGAGGCGCTCGGCGGCGGCGCCGACGGCGCGCGGCGGGAAGCCGCCGCGGAGATCCGCCGCCAGCTCGACCGGATCGAGGCGGCGCTCGAGCTGCACCTGGGGCCGCCGCCCGCGACCTCGGCCCCCGCGGGTCCCGCCCACGGGCGGACTCCGATCCCCCTCGACCCTCCCGAGATCGACGCCATCCTCCGCCGCAACTGCTGGGGCGTCCTCGCGACCGCCGCCGGCGCGCGCGCCTACGCGGTGCCGGTGATTTACGGCTACGACGGAAGCTCGATCTACATGGTGAGCGGCCCCGGGCGGAAGCTCGCGGCGCTGCAGGAGAATCCCGGCGTGTGCTTCACCGTCGCGGAGGTCGAGGCAGGTGGCGCGCGGTGGCGGTCGGTCGTGCTGCACGGCGAGGCGGCGCCGGTGGAGGAGCTCCTCGCGCGCGTCGCCGCCTTCAACGTGCTTCGCCGGCAGATCTCCGGTCATCGTACCGCGTCGGCGCGCGACGTGACGCGCCTCACGTCGGTCGCCGTCGTCCGCATCACACCCGCCGAGATCACCGGCCGGATGAATCCGCCGCGCTGACGACGCGCGCTGTGGTGAGCGCGCCGCAGTCATTCACTCGAAGTCATCCCGGACCAATCCGAATCGCACGCCGCGCATCGGCATGAAGCTCGCGTCTTGCCCGACAACTTCTCTCGCGGGCGGGCATCATGGCGGTCAGAGCGTTCTCCCCTGAACAGGCCGGGCGATGGGCCGGGATCCGCCGCCCCTACAGCGATGCCGACGTCGAGCGGCTGCGGAGCTCCGTTCGCATCGAGCATACACTCGCCCGCCTCGGCGCGGAGCGGTTGTGGGAGCTGTTCACGACGCGGGACTACGTTCAGGCGCTCGGCGCGCTCACCGGCAATCAGGCGGTGCAGCAGGTGCGCGCGGGGCTCGAAGCGATCTATCTCAGCGGCTGGCAGGTCGCTGCCGACGGGAACCTCGCCGGGCAGACCTATCCCGACCAGAGTCTCTACCCCGCCAACAGCGTCCCCGCGATGGTGCGCCGGCTCAATCAGGCGCTGCTCCGCGCCGACGAGATCCAGTCGAGCGAGGGGAAGCGCGGCGAGCGGTACTGGTTCGCGCCGATCGTCGCTGACGCGGAGGCGGGGTTCGGCGGTCCGCTCAACGCCTTCGAGCTCATGAAGGCGATGATCGAGGCGGGTGCTGCCGGCGTGCACTTCGAGGATCAGCTCTCCTCCGAGAAGAAGTGCGGCCACCTGGGCGGGAAGGTCCTCGTGCCGACGAGCCAGTTC
>JBLMWC010000109.1:0-2677 GCA_050257015.1 Bacillota bacterium
CCGGCATCTGGATCAACCAGTTCATCGCGTCAGAGGTGAACTGGGCCGACAGGGGTGTGCGCCTCGTGCAGGAGACCGGCTTCCCGGCGAACGATACGACCCGCCTGACCGTCCACGTCGCACATGCCACGCATATGGCGCTGCGGATCCGGCTGCCGTACTGGCTCGACGGCCAGGCGACAGTCAAGCTCAACGGCAAGGCGGTGACGGTCTCCCCACCGCCGGGCAACTACCTGACGATCAACCGACGCTGGCGCGGTGGCGATCGCGTCGAGCTGACGCTGCCGATGAAGCTGCACCTCCATGCGATGCCGGACGATCCGACCGTGCAGGCCGTGATGTATGGGCCTCTGGTGCTGGCGGGGAAGCTTGGCCCCGAACCCCTCCGCGCCCCACCCACGCCGCCGCGGATGACGCCCGACTTCGACCTCACGCCGGAGACCAGGCCAATCGCAGTGGCCGCGATCAACGCGCCATCGGACGACGTGCGTTCGTGGGTCAAGCCGACAGGCAGGCCGCTGGAGTTCAGGATTGTGGGGCAGGAGCGCGAGATCGCACTGGTGCCGTTCAACACCGTGTTCGATGAGCGGTACGCGGTGTACTGGCGAGTTCTGTCCGCGCCGATCAGCGGGGGCTGAGCAGCGCGGACCGTGAACTGGCGCGCCGGCGTCGCTAGCGGCGCCGGCCCTTCTTGGCGCTCTTCCGCGCGGGCCTGCGGGCGCTCTTCTTCGCCGACTTCTTCGCGGCCTTCCTGGCCGGCCGGCGGGTCGCCTTCCGGGCCGCCTTCTTCTTCGCGGCCTTCTTGGGTGACTTCCGGGCGCTCTTCCGGGCGGCCTTCTTCGCCGGCTTCTTTCGGGCCGCTTTCTTCGCGGCCTTCCTGGGCGCTTTCTTCGCCGCCTTCTTCACCGTCTTCTTCGCGGTCTTCTTCGCCGTCTTCCCGGCCGACTTCGAGCCGCTGGAGCTCCGACGCGCGCCGCCGCCACCCATCCCCGCCGATGCCATCCCCGCCGCCGAGCCCGTGCCGGCCAGCATTCCCATGTCAGAGTCGTTCATCCACCCGCTATCTCCGAAGCCGGGCGTCGGCGTGGCCGGCATCGGCGCCGGCTCGCTCGACATCGGCGTCTCATCCATCCACCCGGCGCTCTGCCAACCTGACTCGCTATCGTCTCGGTGGGACATCGGAGCTCCTCGTCGGTTGCGCGGCAGGGATCGCCGCTGGTCTCGCGGCGCACGCGGCGCCACGGCACTGCATCCATCTCACCTAACTTGCACTCCTTCATCGGTAGTGCAAGGCGAATACACCTGCAGGCCGCCGAGCTTTTCACTATTATTGGTGCCGTCGCGTCCACCCGGACACGATCCCTCACCGCGAAGGTTCTCCCGATGCTCGACCGGCCGATCGCCCTGGGGCGGCCCGTGCCGTTCAAGTCGTTGTGTGACAACGCCTTGAACAATTGTCGTGGGCTCGTTGCCGTGGCGCTGCTGGGTTTCGTCCCGGCCGCGGCCCTCCGCGCGCAGGCGGTGGCCGAGGTGCAGGTCACGCCGGAAACGGTAACCGTCGGCGTCGGACAGAAGCAGACCCTCTTCGTCGCCGCATTCGATCGGCAGGGCAACGTCCTCCCCACCGCACGCTTTTCCTTCTCGTCCTCGGACTCGTCGATCGCGCGGGTCAACGGCGAAGGGGTCGTCGTGGGACTTCGCGCCGGGCTCGCCAAGGTCGAGGCCCGGGCGCAGGATCAGCGCGCCGCCATCGCCGTCTTCGTCACCGCGCCGACCGGAGGCCAGCCCGCGCCGCAGGATCTCCCGGCGGATGCCGCCGCGCCCGGCAGCGGAGCGGGCGCGGCGACGCTCCGCATCGATCCGCCGGCCGTGATCCTCCTGCCGGGCGAGTCCCGACGCGTGACCGCCACTCCACTTAGAGGCGACGGCGGGACCACCGTTCCGCTCACTTGGCGCTCGCTCCGGCCGTCGGTCGTCACCGCCGGCCCTGACGGAACGCTCACCGGTGTCGCCGCCGGCGATGCGACCGTGCGCGCGAGCGGTCGTGGCGGCCTCGCGGCCACCCTGCCCGTCACAGTGGCCTCGGCGGAGTTCGCTCTGTCGACCTCCATCATCGAACGTCCACCGGAAGCACTCGACACCCTCCGTGCCACCGTGCCGGCGCAGGGCGGGCGGGCCGTCGGCGGCGGCATTGCATGGCGCGCCGCCGACAGCATGATCGCGCGCGTCGGGCCGACCGGCATCGTCCAGACGATGGCACCCGGGGAGACCGACATCGTCGCGAGCGGCTTCGGCCAGGAGCAGCGGGTGCACGTCGTCGTCTACCGCCGGCCCGAGATCCTCGTGCTCGCCCCGCGTCCCGCCGCCGGTCCGGTCCGCGTGCCGCTCGGCGGCACCACCGTGCTGAGCGCGCGCGCCCTCGCCGGCGATTCGACTCCGGTGCCGCAGGCGCCGATCTCCTGGGAGGTCGGCGACAGCACGATCGCGACGCTCGACCGCGCCTCGGGCCGGCTGACCGCCCGCGCGCTCGGCACCACCAGCATCACCGCCCGGCTCGAGGGATTCGAGCCCGCACTCTGGGTGGTGACGGCCTTTCCGGGCGACCTGGTCCTCGACCACCCGCGCGTCGGTCTGATGGTGAATGAGCGCGCGGCGCTGGTACCGCGGTTCGCAGACA
>JBLMWC010000110.1:0-34906 GCA_050257015.1 Bacillota bacterium
GCGGGCGCGCTGGCGGAGATCAAGCGCTACGTGCTGCGCCGGGATTTCCGGCGGATCGATCCCCGCGAGGCGATCGTGATCCTGATCGAGGCGGGGAAGCGGCTCCTTCCCGCCTATCCCCCCGACCTCAGCGAGAAGGCCAAGCACACGCTCCGTGACCTCGGCGTGGACGTGCGCACGGAGATGATGGTGACCGAGATTCACCCCGACGCCGTAGTCGCGGCGGGGTGGCGGATCCCGGCCCACACGATCATCTGGGCCGCCGGCAACCTCGCGAGTCCGCTCCTCGGCACCCTCGGCGCGCCGCTCGACCGGCAGGGGCGCGTCATGGTGGGCCCCGACTGCACGGTGCCCGGCCATCCCGAGATCTTCGTGCTGGGCGATGCCGCCAACTTCACCCACGGACCGGAAGGAACGCTGCACGGCGTGGCGCCGGTCGCGATACAGATGGGATCGTATGCCGCGCGTATCATCGCGGCTGAGGTGAAGGGGCACGCCGGCCGGCCGCCCTTCCACTACTGGAACAAGGGTGAGCTGGCGGTCATCGGCCGCGGGCAGGCGGTCGCCAACATCTGGCGGCTCCGGTTCGGCGGGATCCTCGCGTGGCTCGCCTGGATCTTCGTGCACATCTTCTTCCTCATCGGCTTCCGGAACCGTCTGATCGTGCTGATCGAGTGGGCGATCTCCTATCTCACCTTCTCCCGCGGCGCACGACTCATCACCGGGCGGGCGGAGGACCGGCCGCCGCCACCGGCGGAGGCGATGCCGTGACGATCACCGCCGCCGACGTGAAGGCCCGCGCCGCCGCGCTCGAATTCATCGCGTGCGGGATCACCGACCCGGCACCGACCGCGCACGCGGCCGAGCTCGACGACTGGCTGGCCCGCGGCTACGCGGGGACGATGCGCTACCTGCATCGCCAGGCACGCCGCCGCAAGGACCCGCAAGCGATCATGCCGGAGGCGAGGTCAGTAATAGTTGTATTAGACAACTACTATTCTGACACTCAGGGCGAAGGTGATCGAATGGCGCCCCGCGTGGCGAAATACGCCCAGGGAGAGGACTATCACGTCGTCACCACGCGGCGGCTGGACGATTTGGCGGCTTTTCTCCGCCAGAACGGCGCGACACTGACCAGGACCTTCGCCGATGCGGGCCCGGTCCCCGAACGCGAGCTCGCTCGGCGCGCCGGATTGGGGTGGATCGGCAAGAACACGATGCTGATCCGGCCCGGTGCCGGCTCCTTCTTCTTCATCGGATCGGTCTTCACCGACCTCGCGCTGCCGACCGACCTGCCCTTCGAGCTGGACCGTTGCGGCTCGTGCACCCGCTGCCTCGAGGCCTGTCCCACCGGTGCCTTCGTCGCCCCGCGGGTGCTCGACGCCACCCGGTGCATCTCGTACCTGACGATCGAGCAGAAGGGCCCCATCCCAGAGGAGCTCACCGAGCGGATGGAGGGGTACGTCTTCGGCTGCGACATCTGCAACGATGTATGTCCCTGGAACGAGCGCTTCGCCGCTCCGACCACGGTGGCCGAGTTCCGGCCGCAGGGACGACTCGACGGGATGGACGCCGACGCGTTCGAGCGGATGGATGAGGAGGAGTTCAGCCGCCGGTTCGCCGGGACGCCGTTCGAGCGGCCGGGCCTGTCCGGGATGCGGCGGAATTTCCGCGCGGCGTACGCGCGGCCCTGCCGGGCCGGCAGCGGGGGTGGCCGGTGAAGATCGCGGTGGTGGGCGGCGGCCCGGCCGGTCTCTACTTCGCCATTCTGATGAAGAAGGCCGACTCGGATCACGAGATCGCCGTCTTCGAGCGGAACACGCCCGACAACACCTTCGGCTGGGGGGTCGTCTTCTCCGAGCAGACGCTGGGCAACCTCGAGGCGGCGGACCCCGAGAGCTACGACGTCATCGCGGATCATTTCGCGCGGTGGGACGACATCGACATCCACTTCCGGGGGACCACGACGACCTCGGGCGGCCACGGCTTCGTCGGCATCGCGCGACAGACGCTGCTCGACCTCCTCCGGCGGCGCGCGGCCTCGCTTGGCGTGCGCCTGCGGTACGGCTGCGAGATCGCCGACGACGACGCGCTCGCCGGCGCGGGCATGGGCGACGCCGACCTGATCGTCGCGGCGGATGGCGTCAACAGTGCCATTCGCCGGAAATACGCGGCTGTCTTCGAGCCCGAGCTCGACGTCCGCACCGCCCGCTACATCTGGCTCGGCACCACCCGGCTCTTCGATGCCTTCACCTTCATCGTGATCGAGACCCCGGCCGGTGTCTTCCAGGCGCATGCCTACCGCTTCGACGAGACCCGCTCCGCCTTCATCGTCGAGTGCGACGAGCGCTCGTGGCGCGCGGCCGGCTTCGACCGAATGGACCTGGAGCAGACGATCGCCACGGCCGAGGAGATGTTCGCGCCCTGGCTCGACGGGCATCCGCTCCTCAGCAACGCGCCGCCGCACCAGCAGGAGCATCCATGGCTCAGCTTCGTCCGCGTGCGCTGCGCCCGCTGGCACCACGGCAACATCGTGCTGATCGGCGATGCCGCCCACACCGCCCATTTCTCCATCGGCTCCGGCACCAAGCTCGCCATGGAGGACGCCATCGGGCTCGCGCGGGTGCTCAGCGAGGAGCCCGATCTGGAGCGGGCCCTTTCCATATATGAGGAGGAGCGCGGCACGGAGGCGCTCCGGCTCCAGAACGCCGCCCGGAACTCCATGCTGTGGTTCGAGAACGTGCGGCGGTACGTGCATCTCGACCCGCCGCAGTTCGCCTACAGTCTCCTGACCCGCAGCCAGCGCGTCAGCCACGAGAATCTCCGCATCAGGGACCGCGTCTACCTCGAAGGGGTGGAGCGGTGGTTCGCGAGCCGGGCCGATGAGCGGAAGGGCGACAAGGCGGAACGGGTCCCGCCCCTCTTCACCCCGTACCGACTGCGCGGGCTGACGCTGGCGAACCGCGTCGTCGTGTCCCCCATGGACATGTACAGCGCGGTCGACGGCACGCCCAACGACTTTCATCTGGTCCATCTCGGCGCCCGTGCCCTGGGCGGCGCGGCGCTTCTCATGACCGAGATGACCTGCGTCTCGCCCGAGGCGCGCATCTCGCTCGGCTGCACCGGCATGTACGCCGACGAGCACGTGAGCGCCTGGACCCGGATCACCGACATGGTGCATCGGTGGAGCCCGGCGAAGATCTGCCTCCAGCTCGGCCATTCCGGTGGCAAAGGCTCGACCCGGCTCATGTGGGAGGGGATGGACGAGCCGCTCGAGACCGGCGGCTGGCCGGTGATGGGACCGTCGGCGGTGGCGTACAAGCCGGGGATGCAGGTGCCGCGCGAGATGACGCGAGCGGACATGGACCGCGTGCGGGACGAGTTCGTGCGGGCGGCACGCATGGCCGTCACCTGCAACTTCGACATGCTCGAGCTGCACTGCGCGCACGGCTACCTCCTCTCCGCCTTCATCACGCCGCTCAGCAACCGGCGGACCGACGAATACGGCGGCACGCCGGAGAACCGGCTCCGCTTTCCGCTGGAGGTCTTCCGCGCGATGCGCGCGGAGTGGCCGGAGGAGCGGCCGATGTCGGTCCGCATCTCGGCGCATGACTGGGTGGAGGGCGGCATCACCGATGCCGACGCGGTCGGCGTGGCGCAGGCGTTCCACGCGGCCGGCGCCGACATCATTCACGTCTCCGCGGGGCAGACGTCGGCCGCGGCACAACCGGTGTACGGGCGGATGTTCCAGACGCCGTTCAGCGACCGGATCAGGAACGAGGCCGGCATCCCCACCATCGCCGTCGGCAACATCACCGACGCCGACCAGGTCAACAGCATCATCGCCGCCGGCCGGGCCGATCTCTGCGCGCTCGGACGGCCGCATCTCTCGGATCCGCAGTGGACGCTCCGCGCGGCGGCGGAGCTCGGGTTTGCCGGGCAGTGGTGGCCGGTGCAATATCTTCTCGGCAAGTCCCAGCTCGAGCGGACCCTTCAGCGAGCAAAGGCGCCATGACCGAGCGACACCTCCAGGGGCGCCACGCCATCGTGACGGGCGGCGGCCGCGGCATCGGCTTCGCCATCGCCAGCGCGCTGGCGGAGCGCGGCGCCTCGCTCACCCTGATGGGCCGGAGCATCGAGCACCTCAAGGAGGCGGTGGGTCGGCTCGCGGCGCACCGCACGGAGGTGCTGGTCACCGAGTGCGACGTCGCGGACGACGCCTCGGTGACCGCCGCCTTCGCGCTCTCCCGCCGCCAGTTCCCCGCCCCGCACATCCTCGTCAACAATGCCGGCCAGGGCGACGTGGCGCCGTTCGCCGAGCTGCCGCGCGAGGTCTGGGACCGGATGCTGGCGGTGAACCTCACCGGCACGTGGCTCTGCACCCGCGAGGTGTGGCCCTCTATGGTATCCGCCCGCGCGGGCCGGATCGTCAACGTGGCGTCGGTTGCCGGCGTGCGCGGATTCCCGGGTGGCTCGGCCTACTCGGCGGCGAAGCACGGCGTCGTCGGGCTGACGCGCTCGCTCGCGCTCGAGGCAGCGCGCACCGGCATCACCGTCAATGCCGTGTGCCCCGGCTACACTGACACCGACATGGCGGCGCGGGCGGCGACCAACGTGGCGGCCCAGCGGAACATTCCGCTGGCCGACGCCGAGAAGGTCATCGCGCGGACGCTGCCACTGGGGCGGCTGATCGCGCCGGAAGAGGTGGCGGCGACCGTCGCCTGGCTCTGCTCCGACGACGCCTCGGCGGTGAACGGGCAGGCGATCGTGATCGCGGGAGGCGATGTATGATCGCGCCGCGGCACTTCGGCTGGTCGCTCGAGGATCGGGTCGCCACCATCACCCTCGACCGGCCCGAGCGGAAGAACCCGCTCACCTTCGAGTCGTACGCCGAGCTGGTGCAGACCTTCGATCAGCTCCGCTCGATGGACACCGTGCGCGCCGTCGTCATGACCGGTGCCGGCGGCAATTTCTCCTCCGGCGGAGACGTCCACGAGATCATCGCGCCGCTGGTACGCATGAAGGAGGAGCGGCGCTCCGAGGACCTGCTGTCGTTCACCAAGCTCACCGGCGCGCTGGTCAAGACGATGCGCGCGTGTCCCCAGCCTATCGTCGCCGCGGTCGACGGGATCTGCGCCGGAGCGGGCGCTATCATCGCCATGGCGTCAGACCTTCGGCTCGGGACGGCGCGCAGCAAGGTGGCCTTCCTCTTCGTCAGGGTGGGCCTGTCGGGCGCGGACATGGGCGCCTGCGCCATTCTCCCGCGCATCATCGGACAGGGGCGCGCCAGCGAGCTCCTCTACACCGGCCGCTTCATGCCAGGCGAGGAGGCGGAGCGATGGGGGTTCTACAACCGGCTGAGCGCGCCCGACACGGTGCTCGCCGATGCGCAGGCGCTGGCGCGCGAGCTGGCCCGCGGCCCCACCGTCGCCCATGCGATGACCAAGCGGATGCTGCACGAGGAGTGGAGCATGGGCGTCAACGAGGCGATTGACGCCGAGGCGGTGGCACAGGCGCGCTGCATGGAGACGGAAGACTTCGCCCGCGCGTACCGCGCGTTCGCGGCGAAGGAGACTCCGGTCTTCGAGGGCGACTGATGGCCGACCGGACCTTCCTCGCCTGGCCGTTCTTCGACGACGGGCACCGCCGGCTCGCCGACGAGCTCGACCGCTGGGCCGCGCGCGAGCTCTCCGCCGCGCACCCCGGCGATCTCGACGCCGCCTGCCGCGACATCGCCCGCCGCCTGGGTGAGGCGGGCTGGCTCCGCGCGGTGGTTCCCGGCCGCTTCGGCGGCGCGCGGGAGAAGGTCGATGTCCGCTCGCTCTGCCTGATCCGCGAGACGCTGGCCCGGCACGCGCCGCTCGCCGACTTCGTCTTCGCGCTGCAGGGACTCGGCGCGGGGCCGGTCACCTTCCACGGCACCGAGGCCCAGCGCGCCGCAATCCTGCCGGCGATCGCCGAGGGAAGACATATCGCAGCGTTCGCGCTGTCGGAGCGGGAGGCGGGATCGGATGTCGCCGCCATGCGGACAACGGCGGCCCGCTCGAACGGCGGCTACGTGCTGGAAGGCGAGAAGACCTGGATCTCCAACGCCGGCCTCGCCGATCACTATGTAGTCTTCTGCCGGTTTCCCGAGGCGGGTGAGAAGGGGTACGCTGCGTTCAGCGTGAATGCGTCGAATCCCGGGCTCGAGGTCACCGAGCGGCTCGACACGCTCGCGCCGCATCCGCTCGGCACCATCACGCTCCGGAACTGCCGCGTGCCGGCCGACGCGCTGATCGGCGAGGCAGGCAAGGGACTTCGCGTGGCACTCGGCACGCTCGACATCTTCCGGGCGACGGTCGGCGCCGCGGCGCTCGGCTTCGCCCGGCGGGCCCTCGAGGAGGCGCTCACCCACACGCGCGAGCGGCAGGCGTTCGGCGGTCCGCTGGCCGACCTGCAGCTGGTGCAGGCGCGCCTCGCCGACATGGCGGTCGAGATCGACGCCAGCGCGCTCCTGGTCTACCGCGCCGCGTGGACCCGCGATCAGGGAGCCGAACGGGTCACGCGCGAGGCGGCAATGGCCAAGCTCTACGCCACCGAAGCGGCCCAGCGCGTCATCGACGACGCCGTCCAGCTGCTTGGCGCGAAGGGCGTCGCCGGCAGCGGAATCCTGGCGCAGCTCTACCGTGAGATCCGCGCGCTCCGCATCTACGAGGGCGCCAGCGACATTCAGCGGCTGGTCATCGCCGGAACCCTGGTCAAGTAACCCCGGTCGAGTCATGACACCCGACGTATCACCCATCGAAGAGACGCTCGACCCTGCCGACTGGGAGGCGATGCGCGCCCTCGGCCACCGCATGCTGGATGATGCGCTTGACTGGCTGCGTGACGTGCGTGAGCGCCCCGTCTGGCAGCCGATGCCCGACGCGGTGAAGGCGACCTTCCGCACGCCGGCACCGCGGCATCCCGCGTCACCCGAATCGGTCTACGGGGAATTCACCGAGCGCGTGCTGCCCTATCCCACCGGCAACGTCCACCCGCGCTTCTGGGGCTGGGTGATGGGCACCGGCACACCGTTCGGCGTGCTCGCCGACATGCTCGCGGCGACGATGAACTCGAACTGCGGCGGGTTCGACCAGTCGGCCACCGAGGTCGAGCAGCAGGTGCTCGACTGGTTCAAGGAGCTCCTCGGCATGCCGGCCGAGTCGAGCGGCCTGCTGGTGTCGGGCGGCTCGATGGCCAACCTCGTGGGACTCGCCGTCGCGCGGAACGCCGGCGCCGGCGTGGACGTCCGGAAGAAAGGGGTACGCGCAGCCGGCGGACGGCTCATGGTGTACGCCTCGTCGGAGACCCACAGCTCGGTGCGAAAGGCGGTCGAGCTGCTCGGACTCGGCACCGAGGGACTCCGGCTCATTCCGGTGCACGATGATTACACCATCGACTTCGCCGCGCTCGAGCGGGCGGTGGCCGAGGACCGCGCGGCCGGCCACCGTCCGGTGTGCGTCGTCGGCAACGCCGGCACGGTGAACACCGGCGCCTTCGACGATCTCGACCGCCTCGCCGACTTCTGCGGGCGGGAGGATCTCTGGCTGCACGTGGACGGCGCGTTCGGCGCGCTCGCGGCGCTGGCACCGGCGCACCGGGCACTCGTGGCGGGGCTTGGTCGCGCCGACTCGGTGGCCTTCGACCTCCACAAGTGGATGTACGTCCCCTTCGAGGCCGGGTGCGTCCTGGTGCGGGACGCGTCGGCGCACCGTAACAGCTTCGCGGTCACGCCGGGGTACCTGGCTCGCGCGCGGGGCGGGCTCGCGGTGGCCGGCACCTGGTTCAGCGACTACGGCGTGCAGCTGACCCGCGGCTTCCGCGCGCTCAAGGTCTGGATGTCGCTCCAGGAGCACGGTACCGAGAAGTACGGGCGGCTGATCGCGCAGAACATCGAGCAGGCCCGCTACCTGGCCGGACTGGTGGCGGCGGAGGCCGAGCTCGAGCTGATGGCACCGGTACCGCTCGACGTCGTCTGCTTCCGCTATATCGGTCAGGGCTCCACTACCCGGGACCTCGACGAGCTCAACCGTGAGCTGCTCATCCGGATCCACGAGAGCGGCGTGGCGGTGCCGTCGTCGGTGACGCTGCACGGGCGCTCGGGAATTCGCGCGGCCATCACCAACCACCGGAGCCGCCGCGAGGATTTCGATCTGCTCGTGGCCGAGACGCTGCGGATGGGGCGGGAGCTGTGGAACGGGTGAGGGAAACGGCGGTGGATACCTTCTGCCGGGAATCGCTCCCCCCACGCGAGCTCTGGCCGGTGATGCGCTACGACACGCTCCCCGAGCTTGCCGCGTACCCCGATCGCATGAACTGCGCGACCGAGCTGCTCGACCGTGCCGTCGAGCGGGGCTGGGGCGAGCGCACCGCGCTCATCGCACCCGGCGCGCGCTGGACCTACCGCGATCTGCTCGAGACGTCGAACCGCATCGCCCACGTGCTGGTGGATGACCTCGGCCTGATCCCCGGCGGGCGGGTGTTGCTCCGCGGGCCCAACAATCCGATGCTGGTCGCGTGCTGGTTCGCGGTGCTCAAGGCGGGCGGCGTCGTGGTGTGCACGATGCCGCTGCTCCGGACGCGCGAGCTCGTCTTCACGGCGGAGAAGGCGCGCATCGGCCTGGCACTCACCGACACGCGCTTCGCGGCCGATTGCGAAGCGGCGATGCCGGGCGGGCGCGTGGTGCACTACAGCGCGCCGGAAATGGCCGGCTCGCTGGAGCAGCTGATGGCCGCGAAGCCGCCGGCCTTCACGAACGTGGACACCGCGGCGGACGACACGGCGCTGATCGCCTTCACCTCGGGCACCACGGGCCAGGGGAAGGGGACGATGCATTTCCATCGGGACGTGCTGGCCATCTGCGACTGCTTTCCGAAGTACGTGCTCCGCCCGCGGGAAGACGACGTGTTCATCGGCTCGCCCCCGCTCGCCTTCACCTTCGGGCTCGGCGGCCTCGTCCTCTTCCCGCTCCGCGTGGGCGCCGCCGGCGTGCTGCTCGAGCAGGGCACGCCGCCCAATCTCATCAAGGGGATCGAGGAGTTCGGGGCGACGGTCTGCTTCACCGCCCCGACGGCCTACCGCGCGATGTGCGGCCTGCTGGCCAGTCACGACATCTCGAGTCTCCGCGAGTGCGTCTCCGCGGGCGAGACGCTCCCCCGCCCCACCTTCGACGCCTGGCACGAGAAGACCGGCATCCGCATCATCGACGGGATCGGCTCGACCGAGATGCTCCACATCTTCATCAGCGCCTCGGGCGACGATATCCGCCCCGGCGCCACCGGCAGGCCGGTCCCGGGCTACGAGGCGAAGGTCATCGACGCCGACGGCCGCGACGTCGCCGACGGCGAGATCGGCCGGCTGGCGGTACGGGGGCCCACCGGCTGCCGCTATCTCGACAACCTCGAGCGCCAGCGGGCCTACGTGCAGGACGGCTGGAACATCACGGGCGATTCCTATCGCCGGGACGCCGACGGCTACTACTGGTACCAGGCCCGGACCGACGACATGATCATCTCGTCGGGCTACAACATCTCCGGCCCCGAGGTCGAGAGCATTCTCCTTCTTCATCCCGCGGTGCACGAGTGCGGCGTCGTCGGCGCACCCGACAGCGAGCGCGGGCAGATCGTGAAGGCATTCGTGGTGCTCAAGCCGGGCTTCACCCCGGGGCCCGAGCTCACGAAGGAGCTGCAGGACTTCGTGAAGGCGGAGATCGCCCCCTACAAGTATCCGCGCGCGGTGGTCTTCACCGACGCGCTTCCGCGCACCGACACCGGCAAGCTGCAGCGCTTCCGCCTCCGCCAGGAGAACGCATGAAGGAGGTCTTCGCCTATCTGCACCCGGAGGGCTGGGCGCCGCCCCGCGGCTACCGCGACGGGATCCTCGCGTCGGGTCGCCTCATCTTCGTCTCGGGCCAGGTCGGCTGGAATCCGGAGACCGGCGAGTTCGAGACCGACGACTTCGCGGCGCAGACGGCGCAGGCGCTGACCAACGTCGCCGCGGTGCTCCGGGCCGGCGGCGCCGACACCGCGCAACTGGTGCGGATGACGTGGTACGTCACGGACCGCGCGGCGTACCTCTCGGCGCGGAGCGCCATCGGCGCCGCGTATCGCCGGATCATCGGCACGCACTACCCCACGATGTCCCTCGTGATCGTGGCGGGACTGCTGGAGGAGCGGGCGCTGGTCGAGATCGAAGCCACCGCGGTGGTGCCGCTGTGACGTCGGTGCCTGATGCCTGAGGCGGTGATCGTGAGCGCGCTCCGCACTCCCGTCGGCCGATACGGCGGCGCGCTCGCGCGCGTCAGGCCGGACGATCTCGCCGCCGCCGTGATCAGGGCGCTCATCGAGCGCACCGGCGTGGATCCCGCGACGATCGACGACGTGATCCTCGGCTGCACCAATCAGGCGGGGGAGGACGCGCGCAACGTGGGGCGGCTGGCCGCCCTGCTCGCCGGGCTCCCGGTCGAAGTGCCGGGCCAGACCGTCAACCGGCTCTGCGGCTCGGGGCTCCAGGCGGTGGTCGCGGCGTCCCACGCGATCCGCGCGGGCGAGGGGTCGTGCTTCATCGCCGGCGGCGTCGAGAGCATGTCGCGCGCGCCGTGGGTTACCCTGAAGCCCGAGGAGGGCTTTCCCCGCGGCGCGCCCGCCACCGCCGATTCGACGATCGGCTGGCGCTTCACCAACCCGCGCTTCGCCGCCGAATGGACGATCTCGATGGGCGAGACGGCGGAGGAGGTGGCGGCGCGCTACCGGATCTCGCGGGAGGACCAGGACGCCTTCGCACTCGAGAGCCAGCGCCGCACCGCCCGTGCGATCGACGATGGCCGATTCGAGGCCGAGATCGTCCCGGTACCGGTGACCGACCGGCGGGGCCGCACCGTCACCGTGTCGCGCGACGAGCCCCCCCGTCCCGACACCACCGCCGAGGCGTTGCACGGCCTCAAGCCGGCGTTCCGGAAGGGCGGTACCGTGACCGCCGGGTCGTCGAGCGGAATCAACGACGGGGCCAGCGCGGCGCTGATCATGGAGGCGGAGGCGGCGCGCTCGGCGAATCTCCGGCCGATGGCGCGCATCGTCGCGACGGCCGTTGCCGGCGTCTCGCCCGAGATCATGGGGATCGGACCGGTACCGGCGATGCGGAAGGCGCTGCAGCGCAGCGGGCTCACGGTCGGCGATCTCGATCTCGTCGAGCTGAACGAGGCGTTCGCCGCGCAGGCGCTCGCGTGCATCCGGGAGCTCGGGCTCGATCCCGACCGCGTCAACGTGAACGGCGGCGCCATCGCGCTCGGCCATCCACTGGGCTCGAGCGGCAGCCGCATCGTAACCACGCTCGCGCACGAGCTGGCCCGGCGCGGCGGCCGCTACGGCGCGGCGACGATGTGCATCGGTGTGGGCCAGGGAATCGCCGTCATCATCGAGCGCGTCGCGTGATCGAGCGGGTCGCGGTGATCGGGGCCGGCACGATGGGACACGGGATCGCCGCCGTCTCGGCGATGGCGGGGTCGCAGGTGACGCTGGCCGACAGCGATCCCGTCGCCTGCGCCGCCGCGATGATCCGGATCGGCGCGACGCTCGACAAGGCGATCGAGCGCGGCAAGCTCGCGCCCGCCGACCGCGCCGCGGTCCTAGGCCGGGTCCGCGCGGCGGCCGACGTGCCGGACGCGGTGCATGACGCCGACCTGGTGATCGAGGCGATTCCCGAGCGCCTCGATCTCAAGCAGGCGCTGTTCGCCGAGCTCGAGCGGCACGCACCGGCCGACGCCATCCTGGCCACCAACACCTCCTCGCTCTCCGTCTCCGCCATCGCCGAGGCGGTCGCGGAGCCGGGTCGCGTCGTCGGCCTGCACTTCTTCAATCCCGTGCCGGCAATGCGGCTGATCGAGATCGTTCGCGGCCCGGCCACGAGCGACGACACGATCTCGGCCGCGCGCGCCTTTGCCGAGTCGCTCGGCAAGACCCCGATCGTTGTGCGCGACTCCCCGGGCTTCGTCACCAGCCGGCTCGGCGTGGTGCTCGGTCTCGAGGCGATCCGGATGCTGGAAGAGGGGGTCGCCAGCGCGGAGGACATCGACCGCGCCATGGAGCTTGGCTACAACCATCCCATGGGTCCGCTCCGACTCGGCGACATCGTCGGGCTCGACGTCCGGCTCGCCATCGCCGACCATCTCCACTCCACGCTCGGTGGCGACACCTACGTCGCCCCGGCCCTCCTCCGCCGCATGGTGGCCGAGGGCCGGCTCGGGCGGAAGAGCGGCCAGGGGTTCTACCAGTGGTAGAGGAGGCCGCGCTCGTCCTCCGCGAGCGGCGCGGCGCGGTCGAGATCCTCACGCTCAACCGCCCCGACAAGCGGAACGCGCTCAATGCGGCGCTTCGGGAAGCAATCATCGCGGCCCTCGAGGCGATTGCCGCCGATGCCGAGGTGCGCGCGATCGTGCTCACCGGCGCGGGGGACAAGGCTTTCGTCGCCGGTGCCGATGTGACGGAGTTCGCCGGGCGGGATGTGGCGGCGCAGGCCGCGACGATGCGCGGCCGCCGCGTGTACGACGTGGTAGCCGCGGTCGAGCGGCCGGTCATTGCCGCCGTCAACGGCGCCTGCCTGGGCGGCGGGCTCGAGCTGGCGCTCGCCTGCGACATCCGCATCGCGAGCGAGGCGGCGCGCTTCGGCCAGCCGGAGGTCAATCTGGGCCTCATCCCCGGTGGGGGTGCGACGCAGCGCCTGCCGCGCATCGTCGGAACGGGTGCCGCGCTGCGGCTCATCCTCACCGGCGAGCCGGTGGATGCCGCCGAGGCGCTGCGCCTGGGACTCGTCGAGGAGGTCACCGCACCGGCGGAGTGCCTGCCCCGCGCAATCGCCGTCGCCGAGCGGATCGCGCGGAACAGTCCGGTGGCGGTGGCGGCCGCCAAGCGCGCCACGCGCGCGGCTCTCGGTCTCCCCCTCTCGGCCGGGCTCGACCTCGAGCGTGCCGCCTTCCTGTCGTGCTTCGGCGCCGCCGACCGTACCGAGGGAATCGCCGCGTTTCTCGAGAAGCGTCTCCCCGATTTCCCGGGCACGTGATCACGTGAAGCCGTCCGTCGTCCGGGTCGGCGGCGTCGAGCTGCACTGCGTCGCGGTGGGCAGCGGCACGCCGGTCGTCTTCGTGCATGGCGGGCTCGCCGACTACCGCTACTGGCAGACCCAGCTTCCCGCATTCTCTGCCCGCTGGCGCGCCATCAGCTACAGCCGGCGCTACGCCTTTCCCAACGCCAACCGCCCGCTCGCGTCGGACTACTCGCCGCGCACCGACGCCGCGGATCTCGCCGGCCTGATCGAGCTGGTGGCCGGCGGGCCGGCGCATGTCGTGGCGGCGTCGATCGGCGCCTGCGCCGCGCTCTTCGTCGCGGCAGACCGGCCGGAGCTGGTGCGATCACTTGTCGTGCTGGAGCCGCCGATGCTCCGGTGGCTCCAGGAGATCCCCGGCGGGCTCGCGGTGTGGCGTGAGTTCAAGGAAGACGTGTGGGACGCGGCGGGACGCGCGTTCGCCCGGGGAGACGCCGAGCAGGGCGTCGCCGCCTTCATTGATTACTTCCTGGGGCCCGGCGGCTTCGAGCGCCTTCCCGCCGCCGTGCGCGAGCGCATCATGCAGAACGCCGCGGAGCTCGAGGCCCAGACACGCTCCACGGAGAAGTTTCCGATGCTGGAGCGCGAGCGCGTTGCGGCACTCCGGATGCCGGTGCTGATGCTGAGCGGCGCGCTGACCCGCCCGACCCACGCGCTGGTCGACGCCGAGCTCGAACGGCTCCTGCCGCACGCCCGGCGGATCGTCGTCGCGGGCGCCTCGCACGACGTGTGGGTGGACCGCGCGGAGGTGTGCCGCGAGGCGACGCTCGCCTTCCTCGCGGAGGTCGAGGCCGCATGAGACGCTTCCTGGCCCTGGGCGACTCCTACACCATCGGAGAAGGGGTGGCGCCGGCGGAGCGCTGGCCTTCGCAGCTGGTGGCGTCGCTCACGGCCAGCGGGATCGAGATCGCCGAGCCCGAGATCATCGCGCAGACCGGCTGGACCACCGACGAGCTGCAGGCCGCGATCAAGACGGCAGCTCCGGCGGGGCCGTACGAGCTGGTCTCGCTGCTGATCGGCGTCAACAACCAGTACCGCGGCCGGCTGCTCGGCGAGTATCGCGCGCAGTTCGTGAAGCTGCTGGAGAGCGCCATCCGGCTCGCGGGAAAGCCGAAGCGCGTGCTGGTCTTGTCGATCCCGGACTGGAGCGTCACGCCGTTTGCCGAGGGCCGGGACCGGGCCGCGATCGCCGCGCAGATCGACCGGTTCAACGAGGTGAATCGCAGGGAGACGGCCGAGCGCTGGGCACGATACGTGGACATCGCAGCGGTCTCGCGGAAGTACGGCCATCTCCCGGAATATCTCGCCACCGACGGTCTGCATCCCTCGCGCCGGATGTACGCGGAGTGGGCCCGCCTGGTGGAGCCGCAGGCGCTCAAGGCCCTGGGGATCGCGACGGGGTGACGGACCGGGTCCGACCGGCCATCTTTCCGGCACATCATTCCGCACATTCGCGAGGGACTTTCATGCCGTTCGGCCTGCCCGACAGCCAGCAGAAGCTCAGCTACGGGGGATACCTCAGGATCCGGGAGCTCACTGCGCTCCAGGAGCTGAAGTCCGACCCGGGGCAGCACGACGAGACCCTCTTCATCATCATCCACCAGACCTACGAGCTGTGGTTCAAGCAGATCCTGCACGAGGTGGACGCGATCCTCGGCTACCTCGACCGGGACGAGATCCTGGGCGGCACCCGCCTGCTCAAGCGGTGCCATGAGATCCAGCGGGTCCTCGTCGGCCAGCTGACGGTGCTGGAGACGATGACGCCGATGGACTTCCTGAGCTTCCGCGACCATCTCATGCCGGCCAGCGGGTTCCAGTCGTCGCAATTTCGCGAGATCGAGTTCCTGTCGGGGCTCAAGGAGGCGAAGTTCCTCGGCAACTACGACGAGGGCTCTCCGGAGCACGCGCAGCTCGTGCGGCGGCTGGCCCAGCCGTCGCTGCGCGACAGCTTCCACAGCCTTCTCCGCCGGCGGGGGTTCGACGTGCCCGCAAACGCCGAAGGGGCGGACGAGCGCCTGGTCGAGGCGCTGGTGCAGCTCTATCGGGAGCCGACCCGGCACTACGATCTCTTCCTGCTCGCGGAAGCGCTCATCGAATACGACGAGCTCTGGTCGGTGTGGCGGTTCCGGCACGTCCAGATGGTGGAGCGGGTGATCGGCGGGAAGCCCGGAACCGGCGGCAGCGACGGCGCCGCCTACCTGCGCGGCACGGTGGGCCGGCGGCTCTTCCCCGAGCTGTGGGAGATGCGGACCCGTCTGGGGGTGCGATGAGCGTCACCCGCGCCGAGCGGATGCCTACGATCGAAACGGGGCGGCTGATCCTCCGGCCGTTCGCGGCGTCGGACGCGCCCGCGGTGTACGAGCATGTGAAGGAGTGGGATGTCGCGTCCACGACGCTCAACATTCCGCACCCGTACGAGCCGTCGATGGCCGACTCGTGGATCCGGAGCCACGCGATCAGCGCCGCGGCCGGCGACGGATTCACTCTCGCGATCATCGATCGCGAGAGCGGCGACCTCATCGGATCGATCTCGCTCCGGCTCTCGCCGCCGCATGATCGGGGCGAGCTCGGGTACTGGGTCGGGCGACCGTACTGGGGCCGCGGCTACGTCACCGAGGCCGCCGCCGCCGTGATGAAGTACGGCTTCGAGACCCTGGGACTCAACCGGATCGAGGCCCACTATCTGTCGCGCAATCCCGCTTCCGGCCGGGTGATGCAGAAGCTCGGAATGACCTGGGAGGGACGGATGCGGGAGCACGTGAAGAAGTGGGGCCAGTACGAGGACGTCGAGGCCTACTCGATCCTGCGCCGGGACTATCATGGCTGAGCGGATGCCGGTGGTGCAGGACCGGCGGCTCGATCGCCTGCGCACCGTGGCGCAGTGGCTCGACTCGAAGATTCACATTCCCGGCACGCCGATCCGGTTCGGCCTCGATGCCATCATGGACATCGTGCCCTTCCTGGGCGACGTCGCCGGCGTCGGCTTCTCGAGCTGGATCCTGCTCGAGGCGGCGCGCATGGGAGCGTCGAAGACGACGCTCCTCCGGATGGGGTGGAATATCGGAATCGACGCGCTCGTCGGCGCCGTGCCCGGGATCGGCGTCTTCTTCGACGCGGCGTGGAAGGCCAACGACCGCAACATCGCGCTGCTCGAACGTCACGCGCTCAAGCCGGTCGAGACGCGGCAGGCGAGCCGGCGGTTCGCCGCGGTGCTCGGGATTGTGCTGCTGCTGATCCTCGTCGGAGCCGGCGCGCTCGCCTGGTGGCTCCTCCATCTCCTCTCCGGCGCGATTCAGCACAGGTTCTGACGGCCGCTCTTACCGAGCCAGCGACCCGGACGTAGCTTGGTTGTCCCCCCGGAGGTCACCCCTCGCGATGGAGTCGAGCATGGTCACGTTGCCGGCGTTGCTGCTTCCGATCCTGCTGTCTGCCGTCATCGTCTTCGTGGTGAGTTCGATCATCCACATGGTCCTGCCGTGGCACAAGAACGATTTCCCCAAGGTGCCCGACGAGCCCCGCTTCCGCGCCGCGGTCGGGCCGCTGGCGCTTCCGCCCGGCGAGTACATGGTCCCCCGCTGCAACAGCATGGCGGAGATGAAGACGCCCGAATTCAAGGAGAAGATGACGCAGGGCCCCGTCATGATCATGACGGTGATGCCGAACGGAATGCCGGGAATGGGCCGAGCCCTCGGTCTCTGGTTCGTCTACCTCCTGGTCGTGTCGATCTTCGCGGCGTACGTCGCGAGCCACGGGCTCGGGCCGGACGCGCCCTATCTCAAGGTGTTCCAGCTGGTCGGGGCGTCGGCGTTCATGGCGTACGCACTCGCGCTCTGGCAGGGAGTCATCTGGTATCACGGCTCCGCCTGGAGGGCGTTCCTCTCGACGATCGATGGACTGATCTACGCCTGCTTTGCCGCGGGGACCTTCGGCTGGCTCTGGCCCAGATAAGCTGACCGGGCGGTGCGGCCAGAACCGCACCGCCACACCGCCGCATGGACACCGACACCCCGCCGATCAGCACTGAGTTGTCGCCCACCAGAAAGCCACGTCGTTCGGGTCACCCTGAGTACCTCGGTGGCCCCGCCGAGGGTCCACGGCGGCCGGGGCAGGTCTGCGCCTGGAGTGCGGGCGCCACGGCCCCTGTCGTCACCAGAACGGCGAGCGGCGAGCAGCGGGCGGGTGGTTCGCATGCCATCCTCCGGTCAGGTTGCGCGAGCCGATGAGCGGGTGAATCGTAGTGCGAAGGCATTGCCTGAGCGTGACTCCGCGCGAGGAAAGAAGGCTCTCATGACACGACTCGGCCGGTGGATCGGCTGTCTCGCAGTGGGTATCACGCTGCCCGGCGAAGCCGATGCGCAGCGCCCGCCGCCGGCGCGGTGGACCGCGACAGCCGGAATCGGCCTGCTCGACCTCGGCCGCGTGAACGGATGGGCACTCGGTCCCGGAGCCGGCATCGGCTTGCGGCTCGGCCGCCATTTCGCGCTGGGCACGGAGATAACGGCACTGGTCACCTCGTCGGGGTTCTACCGCTTTCGCGGCGGACAGGCCGATCTCGCCATGGCGTTCGTCGCGGCGTCGGGCCCGATCGAACCGGAGCTCGGCGCAGGCGTGACCGTAGTCCTTGGCAGCGACAGCGACGGCAGCATCGGCAACGCAGCCGGGCTCTACGGAGGCGGCGGCGTCACCTGGTGGATTTCTCCGCGTTTCGGACTGCGAGGGAAGGCGGCGTGGCACGTATGGCACACCGGGGTTACCGGCGCCGGCGCGAGCGGTGGCGTGGCGGTGAGGTGGTGATATGACGGCGCCGGTTCGCCGAATCGTGCGCGGGCTCCCGGCCGTCGTGATCAACACGCGTCCGGACATCGACACCGAGCAGGTCTTCCTGCGGCTCGACGGCGCAGTCGGGCTCATCCAGCAGTACATGCCCCACCACTTCCGGAAGCTGTCGCGGGACTTCGCCGGATTCCTGGTCGAGCGCCGGGCGTACCGCGGCGCCTACCTGATCGCCGAACGGCTCTGCATGGTCGAGCTGACCTTCGTGGTGAATCCCGGCTTCAGCCTGGCCCAGGTGGCGGCGACGATCCTGCACGAGGCGATGCATGCGCGCCTGCACACCCTCGGCCTCGCGCTCGACGACAGCCCGCGGCAGGAGCGATTCTGCCGCCGCGCCGAGATCGAGTTCGGCGCGCTCGTTCCCGGCGGCGAGGCGGTGGTGCAGCGGGCCCGCGACGCGCTCGAGCTGGCGGACGCGGAGATCGCACCGGTGATCGACCCGGCGCTGGCGGCTCGGCGGGTGGCGGAGGTGGACCGGTGGGCAAGGGGGAACGCATGAGATATCACACGCGTCTTGGGGCAGTGGCGATGGTGCTGGCCGCCGGCGTGACGGCATGCGGGAGCGCGTTCGATCCATCGGCGGCGCTCGCCGGCACATGGACGCTGACACCGCCCGGTGTTCCCGGCAGCGACCTCGAGTTCAGCGTGACCAGCGACGCCGGGACGGTCAGCGGAACCGGCGAGCGACGTATCGAGGCCGGCCCGACGCTGACGTTCACGGTGAGCGGAACGCAGCGGGGACAGACCGTGGACCTGACCTTCGCCTATGCTACCGGCGACTCCGAGGCCTTCAGCGGCCGCCTCAGCGATGTGACGCGCCTCAAGGGAACACTCCGGACCGCCGGCAGGACGACCGATGCGGAGTTCGCGCGCGTCGAGCCACTGATGGACCGTCGATGAAGAGGGGCCGCCGGTCCGCGGGGGATGAGCTGCAGCGGATCCCTGGCGTCGGCCCCAGCATCGCCGCCGATCTCCGACGTCTCGGGATCCGCCGCATTGCCGACCTGAAGGGCCGAAGTCCCGAGCGACTCTACGCCCGCATGTGCCGGGACAACGGCCCGCAGGATCGCTGCCTGCTCTACGTGTTCCGGTGCGCGGTGTACTACGCCTCGACTGCGCGGCCCAGCCCGGCCAGGCTGCAGTGGTGGAACTGGAAGGACGCGTGACCTGAAAGATCTCCTCATTCGGGGTTACGGAAATCCTCATTCCGCAGCAGCCATCGTAGGATGCACCCCGTCCCGAGGCCCGGATGCGTATCGTCCTCTCCGTTCTGCTCCTGCTCCACGGCATCGCCCATCTGCCGGGTTTCCTGGCGTCCTGGCGACTGATGGAGGTCGAGAACGTTCCCTACGGTACCTCCATCGTAGGCGGCGCCGTGGACGTGGGCGATTCGGGAATCCGGATCGTGGGCGTGCTGTGGCTGCTGGTGGCACTTGCCTGCGTGGTAGCCGGGATCGCCGGCCTGCGCGGCACGTCGGGGTGGCCGACGCTCGCGCTGAGCGCGGTGACCTTCTCGTTCCTCCTCTGCATCATCGGCTGGCCGGCGGCGCGGATCGGGCTCGTGGTGGATGTCGCGCTGCTTGCCGTTCTCTCCTTCGGCGTCTGGCACGGCTCGTTCATCAGAGCCGGCGGCTGATCGCGGCCCCGCCGCTACTGGCGACACGGCGGGGCCGCGGACATCTTCACCGGTCATGGCCACCCTGACCGACCGCACCCGCGCCTTCCGCACCCTCCACGACTCCGGCTGCTTCGTCATTCCGAACCCCTGGGACCGCGGCAGCGCGCGCGTCCTCGCGGGGCTCGGCTTTCCCGCGCTGGCGACGACGAGCTCGGGCTTCGCCTGGTCCATGGGGACGTCGGACAATCACGTGCCGCTGGACGACATGCTGGCGCACCTCCGCGCCATTGCCGGTGCCGTGAGCGTGCCGGTGAACGCCGACTTCGAAGGCGGGTTCGCCATCGAGCCGGAGGCAGTCGCCGCCAACGTCGCCCGCGCCGCCGAAACGGGAATCGCCGGGCTCTCGATCGAGGATTCGACCGGCGACCCGGCGCGGCCGCTCTTCGACTTCCAGCTCGCGGTCGAGCGGGTTCGCGCCGCGCGCCGGGCGATCGACCGGAGCGGCACCGACATCCTGCTCACCGGCCGCTCCGAGGGGTTCATCGCCGGCCGCCCCGATCTCGCTGAGACGATCCGCCGGCTCACGGCGTATGCCGAGGCCGGCGCCGAGTGCCTCTACGCCCCGGGGATCCGGCAGGCGGAGGAGATCGCCGCAGTGGTGAAGGCAGTGGCGCCCAGGCCGGTCAACGTGCTCGTCGGGAGCGACTTCACGACGGTGAGCGAGCTCGCGCGCCTCGGCGTGCGTCGCATCAGCGTGGGCGGCGCGCTGGCCCGCGCGGCGTGGACCGGATTCCTCCAGGCCGCCCGTGAGATCGCGGGCCAGGGCACCTTCACCGGTCTCGCGCGCGCGGTACCCTTCGCCGAAGTGAACGGCGCCTTCGCCGATCACGCCTGACCCTGCACCCGGACCTCCCCACATGACTCCAGCCCTCAAGCCGCTCGCGGCGACGCTGCTCGTGCTCCTCACCGCCGCCGCCGACCCCGTCCCGGTGGACTGGGCGATGGTCGCCCGGATCCGGGAGGAAGGTCTCCAGCACTCGCAGGTGATGGACCTCGAGAGCTACATGACCGACGTGCTCGGCGCGCGGCTCACGCTCTCGCGCGACATGCAGCGGGCGCAGGAGTGGGCGAAGGCTGAGATGGGCCGCATCGGACTCGTCAACGTGGCCGCCGAGCCGTTCATGGATTTCGGCGTCACCTGGGACAACGAATACGTCTCGCTCCACATGCTCGAGCCGGACTATTCGCCGATGGTGGGCTATCCGATCGCGCACACGCCGGGCACCGACGGAAAGCAGGTGGCCGACGCGATCATCGTCGAGATCCAGACGCGGCCGGAGCTGGAGAGCTGGCGCGGGAAGCTGAAGGGGAAGGCGGTGCTCGTCACCCCGCCCGCGACGATCGACCTCGCTCCGCTGACGAACGGCGTGCCGCGCCGGACCGACGCCGAGCTCAAGGCGCTGGAAGAGACGGTGATCGCGCCGCCGCGTCCCTCTCCCGCGCGCAGTCCCCGGAATCCCGACCTCGTGACCGCCGAAGAGAAGCTCGCCTTCTACAAGGCGGAAGGGGTGACCGCCGTCCTCCAGAGCGAGAGCGGATGGCTCGGCGCCGTCCGCGGCTATTCGCGGCCGGGAAGCCGGAACGACCGCTGGTCCGCCGCGGGCGACAGCGCCGCGCCGGTCATGATCGCGATCACGCCGGAGCACTACAACCGGATGTACCGCATCCTCAAGCGCGGCATTCCCGTGAAGGTCGAGCTCGAGGTGCGGAACCGGATCGGCGACAAGGTCGAGCAGGCGATGAACATCGTCGGCGAGATTCCCGGCAGCGACCTGAAGGACCAGGTGGTGATGATCGGCGCGCACTTCGATACCTGGCACGCAAGCCCCAACGCGAGCGACAACACGTCGGGCGTCGCGGTGGCGCTCGAGGCCGCGCGGATCCTCAAGGCGGTCGGCGCGAAGCCGCGCCGGACGATCCGCGTGGCACTCTGGGCCGGCGAGGAGCAGGGGTTGTGGGGCTCGCGGGCCTACGTGCGTCAGCATTTCGGAAACCCGGCCGATTCGACGGTCGGCCGGAAGCCGGGCTACGACAGGTTCTACGCCTACTTCAATCAGGATTACGGGCCGGGCCAGTACCGCGGGATCTACCTGCAGGGCAACGAAGCGGCGCGGACGCTCCTTGCGGCGTGGATGGAGCCGTTCCGCGACATGGGGATGACGGTGGTGTCCAACCAGAGCGTGGGGAGCACCGACCACGTGTCGTTCGATGAAGCAGGGCTTCCCGGCTTCCAGTTCCTTCAGGATCGGGTGCCCGGCACCGGCGGCCACACGAACCTCGACTTCTACGACACGATCCAGCCCGAGGATCTCATGAAGAACGCCGTGATCATGGCATCGTACGCGTATCACGCCGCGATGAGCGATGCGCGGATGCCGCGGAAGTCGGCATACGGCCGGCAATGAGCGAGGAAGGCGGACTGTCGGAGGGTCGGGCCCTGCTCTGGGGCACGCTGATCGTCGGGACGGCAGACATCGTCGACGCCTTCATCTTCTTCGGGCTCCGCGGCACCAGGCCGGTCCGGATCCTCCAGGGGATCGCGTCCGGACTCCTCGGCCGTGAGGCCTTCGGCGGCGGCGCGGCGACTGCCGCGCTCGGCGCCGTGCTGCACTACTTCATCGCCTTCGTCATCGTCTGGGTGTTCCTGGCGGCGAGCCGGCGCCTGCCGGATCTGGCGCGCCGGCCGTGGCTCTACGGACCGCTCTACGGGCTCGTCGTGTACGCCGTGATGAACTACGTCGTGATCCCGCTCTCCCTCGTGACGGTGCGCTCGAAGCCGCTCGCCGTGCTGGCGAACGGCCTCCTCATCCACATGCTCGGCGTGGGGCTGACGACGGCGTTGATCGCGCGGGCGCGCCGCGCTACCTAGCGGCCCACCGGTTGTTGGTCGAGTCCGCGTCCATCCAGATCCCGTCGGCCAGCTCGATCGAACGGATTCGCTTCTTCGTCGGTACCACGACAGTGGCACGCCGCTGATTGGCGCGCCAGATCGCCGGTGTCTGGTGCAGCGTGGCGCTGGTGCCGTCGGCGTAGGCCACGGCGACGTCCACCGGCGCCGGCATCCCGCCGATGTTGTCGATCACCACCCGATAGCCGTTCCCCGTTCGCGTCACCCCCGCAAGCGCCAGGTCGATGTAGTTGTTGCTGAAGTACCAGCTCTGCCAGAACCAGTTCAGGTTCCGGCCGGTGGCGTCATTGAAGCTGTTGAAGAAGTCCCAGGGGATCGGGTGCTTGCCGTGCCACCGGTCCATGTAGGCGTGGAGCCCGACCCGGAAGAGCGAGTCGCCCAGGAGCTCCTTGAGCGCGAGGTACCCGAGCGCCGGCTTCCCGTAGCCGTTGTTCCCCGACGTGAAGGGCGTGACGATCGGCAGGTCGTCGGTCGGGGACGGATTGCGAGTCCAGCCGTCCACCCGGAACTGACGGAAGTTCGCCGTCGCCTTCGCCGTTCCGAGGTCCGCCTGCGACACGAGGTACTCGAACGTCGTCGCCCAGCCCTCGTCCATGAAGGCATGGCGCGTCTCGTTGATCCCCATGTAGAACGGGAACCAGGTGTGCGCGATCTCGTGCTCGGCCACGAAGCGCGAGAAGGTGGTGTCGGCGTAGCTCTCGTCGTTCACCATCATCGGGTATTCCATCCCGGCGAATCCCTCGACCACCGTCGTCTTCTCGTACGGGTACGGCACGCCGGGCCAGTTGCGCGAGAGCCACTGGAGGCCGTGCGCGGCGTACGCCGCCATGTGCCGGAAATCGGCGGCGGTGTCGTTGTAGGCCGCCTGCGCGCTGGCCCGTCGGCCGGTGGCGTCGTCCACGACGGTGCTGGTGCCGTCCCAGTCGTAGTGATCGCTCACGGCGAATGTCACATCGGGAACGTTCGACGCGGTGAAGTGCCAGGCGTTCACCGGCTGCGGCGCGGTGACGCGCTTCGCGGCCAGGTCGGCGGCCGTCGCGATCCGGATCGTGGTGTCGGCGGCGAACGACTGCTCGAGCCGCTGCGCAATCGCCGGCTGCAGCACCTCGGCCGGGTTCCGCAGCGTCCCGGTGCCCCAGACCACATAGCCGGCCGGCGCCTTCACGGTCACGTCGTAGTCGTTGAAGTCGCTGTAGAACTCGAGCGCGTCATTGAACGACGAGGTGTCCCATCCGTTGTAGTCGTCGTACACCGCGACGCGCGGATAGAAGTAGGCGAGGAAGAACGTCGTCGAATCGATCGCCCCCTCGCGCCCACTTCGCCGCGACATGTCGTAGTGCCAGTCGAAGCTGAGGCGCACCGAATCGTGCGGCATCAGCGGCGCCGGCAGCGTCACGGCCTGGCTGGTGAAGACATTCGCGTCGGGCGGCCACGTCGCCTTCTGCCCGTTCACGAGAAAGGCATCCACGTGAACGCCCGAGGTCAGGTAGTCCTCTCCGGCGTTCCCCGCCCGGGCGGCGCCCGGCTTGTGGATGTTGGCGAGCAGCTTGAAGACGAGGCGCCGAAGCGTGTCGGGGCTGTTGTTCAAGTAGACGATCTGCTCGCTGCCGCTCACCTTCCGGTCGGGAGGTGCCGTCGTCACCGTGATGGCGTACCGCCCGCGGTTCTGCCAGTACTTCGCGCCGGGCTTCCCGTCGGGAGCGCGCGTCCCCCGTTCGTAGGCGTGCCTGACGCCGCGAGGGACGTACAGCGACTGCGCCGACACCGCCTGGGTCAGCACCGACGAGAGGAGCGCAAGCACGAAAGCGGAACGGGTGGTCATGGAGTCGTCTCTGTGGCGGGGGGCTGCCGACCGGCGGGGGGCGTCATGCCGGATAATACGGGGAAAGGCCCGGCGGGTGTCATCCCGGCGTCGCTGCCGCCGCGACTAGATTGCCCTGTCTCCCATCACCGACTGGACGACCGCATGGCTCTCAAGTCCGACCCCCGCTCGCTGACCGACCTTGCCGCCGCGCCGGGCACGGTGACGATTCCCGCGCTCTGGGCGGCGCTGCCGCCCGAGGTCCGCCGCCAGGCGCTGGCCCTGTCGTTCGGCGACGACCGATCGGTCCGCAACACCCTGGTCGGGCTGCTCCGGAAGACGCCGCGCTACCGGTCGTTCCGCCCGACGGCCTTCGCCTCCTGGTCGGCGGAGCAGTTCGCCGACGCGCTGAAGGCGCCCGGCCTGCTGACGCCGGACGTGATGCAGGCCGCGCTCATCGCGCTGCACGTCGAGGACCGCCGGCCGATGCTCGGCGCATTCCTCGATGCGGTCGGCGTCCCCCACACCGACGGCGTCATCGCCGATCTGCCCGACGCGCTCGGCGCCGACCGGGAGACGCTCCTCCGCGCAGCCGACGATCTCGCCGCGCGGTTCCCGCGCGACGAGGTGATCCTCTACTTCCTCACGCTGGTGGTGCTGGAGCCGCAGTTCTGGAGCGGACTGGGGGAGTGGCTCGAACGGTCGGGATCGGCGGGAAGCTGAAGGTACCGCGTCAGCGCGGCTGGAGGATCGGCGGCGAATCGTCGACCAGGAGAGCCGTCAGCCGGTTCACTTCCGCCGCTTCGGCGGCGGTGCGGGCGCAGGCGGCGGCCCGGTCCAGCCAGCTCAGTGCCTCTTCGCGGGTGAACCGCTCCGCCGCCGTGCGGCTGGCCGTCAGCGCCGCCTGGTAGGCCAGACCCCGCTCGCCACCCCGCTCGGCGTGCCGTGCGATCACGCCGGCCAGCGTGTCGTCCCCCGACACCGACATCAGCGTCTGCAGCGTCAGCGCCAGGCTCCGGTGCACTTCCCGCCGCCGTGACGGCGAGAGTCCATCGCGAACCACGCGCCCGATGATCGGGTGGGCGCAGCGGTAGGCGTTCCCTTCCTCGGCCAGCAACCGCCGCCCCACCAGCGCATCACCCAGCGAAGCGGCGTGGAGCCGCGAGATCCCGTGCACGTAGGAAAGGAGCTCGGTGTCGCAGCCGATCTCGGCCACGGCGACGGTGACCAGGACGGCGTGGGCCGCCTCGGGCAGCCGCTCGACCCGCTCGGCGATCGCATCGTGCACCGAGCGGGACATCGGCACCTCCAGCGCGCCATCCGAATGCGCCCCCGCGGGGAGGATCCATGCACGGGACTTCGGGTCCTCCTGCAGGATGTCCTGCGCGAAGAGCGTCTTGAGCAGCTCCTGGAGATAGAAGGGATTCCCCGCCGTCACCTCGTGCAGCCGCCGCGCGAACCGCCGGGCATCGGGCGTGTCCTCCAGGCGGCCGAGCTCCCGGACAAGGGTCCACACCCCCTCGGGACTGAGCGACTCCAGCGTGACGCTCACCGCGTGCGGCTTGGTGCGCCAGACCCGGCAGAGGCGGGCGGCCGGCGCTTCGCGATCGAGCTCGCCCAGGGTAAGCATGCCGAGCCACAGCACCGGCGCCCGCTCGAGCCGGCGGGTCAGGAAGAGAAGGAGACTGCAGGAGTCGTCGTCACACCACTGGAGGTCGTCGATGGCGACGACCACCGGTCGCTCGGCGGCGAGCGCGAGCAGCATCTGCGCGACCCCCTCGAACAGCCGGCTGCCGTGCATCGGATCGCTGCTGGGGGACGCGGGGGGCAGGCCGGGAAACCGTTGCCGGATCTCCGGCACGAGCCGCGCGACCTCGGACAGCCAGTCCGGCTCGCAGCCGCCGATGCCGGGCTCGTCGAGCGCGTCGCGGAGGATCTCGACCAGCGGACCGTACGACACGCCGGCGCTCCCGCCGTAGCCGCGGCCGCGGAGCGCCGTCCCCCCTTCGGCCACCACCCAGCGCAGGAACTCCTCGACCAGCCGGGTCTTCCCCGCGCCGGCCTCGCCCTCGAGAAGGACGATCCCCCCGGCGGCCGGACTCAGGCCGCGCCAGGCGCCGGCGAGTGCCCGCCACTCACGGTCGCGCTCGACCAGCTCGGCCTGGAGTGTCGGTGGACTGGCGTACCAGCCGGTCGCGCTCGGCTGCGCGACGTCGAGGGCGCCGTCGCCGTCGGACTCGACCCGACGCACCAGCGACAGTAGCGCCCGGCCGGGCGGGTCCCCCGTCTCGCGATCGAGATGTGCCCGGTAGTCGGCGAAGCGCGCGAGGGCGCCGCGGCGGTCGCCCGCGAGATAGCTCGCCTCGACCGCGAGGCGGATCGCCGGTTCGGAGAGGGAATCCGCGGCGAGCCACCGCTCGGCGATCTGCTGCGCCTCGCGCCAGGCATGACGCCCGAGCGCCTCACGCCCGAGCGACGCAAGGACCTCCTCGTACTCGCGCATGAGCTGGGAGCGGGTGCGCTCCACCCACTCGTCGAAGGCGGGGGCGTGGCGCACGGAGAAGCCGGTGAGCGCGTGCGGAATATCGAACCGCGCGGCGGCGGCACGGTCGCTCGCGGCCATCTGGCGGAAGGCGAGGATGTCGCACTGTATGGAGGAGTCGGCCAGCCAGACGCTGTTCCGCTCGATGGCGAGCAGGGATCCGACGGCTTCCCGCAGGTGCTTGAGGGCCTGACGCAGCGATGCCCGGGCGTCCGCGTCGGAGGATTCCCCCCAGAGCAGGGTGGCCAGCTCCTCGCGGGCGTGGGGACCCGGCTCCAGTACGAGGTAGGCGAGGAGGGAGAGCTCCTTGGCTCCAAGGCGCACTGCCGTGCCGCCATCCCCACCTGCCGAGATGCACGGTGGACCGAGCAGCCGCAGGGAGAAGGGGCTCGTGGGACCTCCGTGACCATGTTCTTGTCTGAATCGCCAACTTACCCCTTCGGCGGCTGGGCACAATACCCCCCGGTTCACGAGATATTCACGCCGGGGACCGGCCCCAGGACTGGACATTCACGTTTCAGAGCCCCGCCGGGGGCGCCAGCGGCCGGGGATTCACGCCGCTTTTACGTCGGCGCCGTAAACTCGTTCCCAGTTCGTTGGCACTGTCACCCGCCGGTCACCGGCCCTATCAGGAGCGAGACATGGCTGATCAGAAGCACGTCAAAATCGAGCTGACCCCGGACCAGAAGGCCGAGCTCGAGAAGAACACCGGGAAGACCGTCGAGTCGATCGAGCTGAGCGTGGAAGAGCTCGAGCAGCGTATCGCCCCGATGACCCTGTACTAGCAAGCAGGCAGGACGTTCTTCACATCCACCGAAGGAGCACTACCATGGCCGAAGACAGCAAGCACCTGCGCATCACCCTGACGCCCGATCAGCGGGCCCAGGTCGAGAAGGCGACGGGCAAGAGTGCAGAAGCGATCGAGCTGAGCGCGGAAGAGCTCGAGCAGCGGATCGCCCCGGCGCAGCTGTTCCCGGGCACTCACTAGGCTCGACGAAGCAGCCGAACTGCACGGGCGCCGGGACTTACCGGCGCCCGCGTCACATCCGCCCCACTCGATTCACGATTTTTTCACGGCCGGCCCCTACCTTGGAGCGTGAGGCTGCAGCCTCGCGACAACCACGACGCCGGCCGGCGTCGACCCCGCTGTCGGACCCGTCATCTCGAGACATGTGACCATCACTTCCGGTGCCCTGACCGGCTCGGACCCGGCGCTGCAGGAGCGGGACGGACATTTCCGTCTCCTCTATGAGAGCGCGCTGGCCTTCGATCCCGCCCTCGAGCTCGATTCGCTCCTCCCGATCGTACTCGAACGGTTCCAGTCGCTGCTCCACGCGGACCATGCCGCGCTCTGGCTGCAGGACCGCGGGACCCTCACCTGCCGCCTGACCGCCGGCGCCGAGCCGGGCGCCGACGCCGCCACGCTGTCCGCGCCGCTGGAGTCGGGCGGGGTCGCGCTCGGCCGCATCGACCTCGCCGCCGGACCCGTGCGCGGGGGGTTCACCGCCGCCGACCGGGCATTGCTCCACGACCTGGCGCCGCTGGCCGGCGCGGCACTGGCCGCCGCCATCACCCGGAACAGCGATTCCCGCGCGGCCGATCTCACCCTCCTGCTCGAGATCAGCCGCGAGATCACCGCCAGTCTCGACCTCGACCGGGTGCTCCGCTCGGTGGTCAACCTCTCGGCCCGGGCCCTCACCTTCGACCGCGCCGCCGTCGGCCTCTACGACAAGGGCCTGTGCGACATCCGCGCGATGGCCGGCGAGGAGAAGGTCAACGCGAAGGACCCCAAGGTCCTCGACCTCGCCGCGCGGGCGGCCTGGGTCGCGGGGCACGGCGATTCTTTCTATATGGTGGACCGCGCCGACCCCGCGTCCGACGCCGAGCGGCAGCTGGTCCAGATCTTCGGCCCGGACCTCGAATCCGATGGGGTGCGGAGCGGGCTCTACCTTCCGCTCAAGGATGAGGAAGGCACTGTCGGCATCCTGCTCTTCGAGTCGAGCCAGCCGGAGTTCGCCACCCCGATGCAGCGGGAGATCGCGGCGATCCTGGCCAACCAGACCGCAGTCGCCCTCCGGAACGCGCAGCTGTACGCCCAGGTCCCCCTCATCGACACCCTCGGCGCGCTGGCGGCGAAGAAGCGCGCCTTCATGGAGCTGCCGAAGCGCCAGCGCCAGATGTTCGCCGTCGGCGCGCTCGTCGCGCTGGCGCTGCTCACGCTGGTGCGCTGGCCGCTCCGCGTCAGCGGGAGCGCGCCGGCCTTCCGCCCCGCGGGACTGACCGACGTGCGGGCACTGGTGCCCGGCGTCATCGAGCGGGTGCTCGTCCGCGAAGGCGCCACCGTGGCCCGGGGCGCGCCGATCGTGCAGCTGCGCGACATCGAGCTCCGGACCGACCGCGTCGCCACCGCGGCGGCGGCGGCGGCGAGCGACCGTGCCGCCGCGCTCGCCGCGAGCCGGGGTGATCCGGCCGAGGAGCGGTCCCAGCGCGTGCGGGGCGATATGCTGCGGCAGGAAGTCGCCCTCCTCGACGAGGAGCTCGCGGCGACGACGATCCGCGCACCGGCGGCCGGCGTGGTGCTCACGCCGCGGCCCGAGGAGCGGGCCGGCGCCCATCTCGACGCCGGCGATCTCGTCGTCACCCTCGGCCGCACCGACAGCCTCGAGCTCGAGTTCGGCATCGATCAGCGCGATATCGGCCGCGTGCGGGTGGGAGACGAGGTGCGGCTCAGGGTGGATGCCCTGCCCCAGCGCACCTTCGTCGGCCGCGTGACGTCGCTTGGCCCCCTGCCGGCCGATTCGGCCGAGCATGTGCGCTTCCCGGTGCGGGCCGCCGTGGCGAATCCGGACGGCGTCCTGCGGCCGGGAATGGCGGCGTACGCCCGGGTGCTCACCGCCCCGGCGTCGGTCGCTACACGTCTGGTCCGGGCTCCGCTCCGGTGGGGCCGGCTTCTCTGGTGGAGGATGTGGTCATGATGGATCGAATCGGAATCTGGATGCTGGCCGGGGCGGCGCTCACGTCCGCCGGCTGCGGGGAGCCGCCGCGGGCCGAAGCCGCGTCGGTGCCCACGTCGCGGCCCGCTGCCTCGGCGCTCGCGGTGGTGGACAGCGAGTTGATCGCCACGCCGCTGTCGCTCGAGGGACAGCTCTACGTCGAGAACGACGCGGTCGTGATCGCCCGCGCGACCGGACTGGTGGAATCGGTGTCGGCGGACCTCGGCGCCCGCGTCGCCGCGGGACAGCTCCTGGCCCGACTCGAGAGCGCCGACCAGCAGATCGCCCTGGCGCGCGCCGGCGAGGCGGCCGACAACGCGAAACGGGTGGCGGAGCGAACCCGCGCACTGGCCGCCGCCGGCGGTGCCACGACCGCGGACCTGGAGCAGGTGGAGTCCGACCTGCGCCGGGCCGACATCCAGTTGCGCCAGGCACAGCGTGACGCGGCGCTCACCCGCGTGACGGCGCCGTTCGCCGGCGTCGTGACGGCGCGTATGGCCCGCGCCCGGCGCCTCGTTCGCGCCGGTGACTCGCTCTTCCGCGTCACCGCTGCCGCGCCGCTGCTTGTTTCGGTGCGCGTTCCCGAGAGCTCGGCCGACGGCATTCGCGTCGGCGCGCGCGCACGGGTCGCCGCCCTCCGCGGCACCGCCGCGCCGGCACGCGTGATCCGCGTCTCGCCCGCGATCGATCCGGGAAGCGGCACCCAGGAAGTAGTGGTCCAGCTCGAGCCCGGCGCGCGCCTCATGCCCGGCTCCAGCGTCACCGTCCAGCTCGGCGCCGAGCGGCGGTGGGCGGTGGTGGCGCCGCGCGAGGCGGTGACGGCCGACGGCTACGTGCTCGCGTGGGCCGGCGACCGGACGACGCTTCGCGCCGTGACTCTCGGCGCCGACCTCGGCGGCGGGCGGGTGGAAGTGGTCCATGGCCTCGCGGCCGGTGACACGGTGATGCGCTCCGCCCGATGAACCGCACTCCGCGCCTCAGGTCCGACGTCGTCATCGTCGAGCAGACCTACCGCGGGCAGCAGAGCTACGTGGTCAAAGACCTCGAGAGCCAGAAGTATTACCGCTTCCGGCCGGTCGAGGTCATCGTGATGCGCGCGCTCGACGGCGTGCACACCTGCGGCGAGGTCGCTGCCGGACTGCGGGCCGAGGGGCTCGGGGTCTCCGAGGCGGTCGTCGAGGGATTCGCGCAGAAGCTCAACCGCATGGGGCTGATCGAGCGGTCGCTGGCGGAGCGGAGCACGCTCCAGCTCGAGCGGCTCCGCGCGGAGCGGAACCGGCGCGCCCAGCCGAAGCTCTTCCGGGGTGAAGTCACGCGGATGCGCTGGTCGATGGGCGATCCCAACGCCGCCTTCGACCGCTGGCTGCCGCGGCTCCGCTTTCTCTTCAGTCGGGAGTTCCTGATCCTTTCCGTGGCGCTGTTCGCCGTCAATCTCGGCATGATGGCGATCACCTGGCCCAAGTTCCACGCCGCCTTGTCCCAGCTGACCAACTTCAGCGCATTCACACCAGCCCATGCGGTGCTCTTCTGGCTCACCGTGCTCGGGGTGGTGTTCGTCCACGAGCTCGGCCACGGGTTTACCTGCAAGTACTTCGGCGGCGAAGTGCACGAGATGGGCTTCATGCTGGTCTACTTCCAGCCCGCCTTCTACGCGAACGTCAACGATGCGTGGACCTTTCCCGAGCTCAAGGCGCGCCTCTGGGTGACGGCAGCCGGCGTGTGGATCGCCGGGGTCGTCGCGACGCTTGCGGGCCTGGTCTGGTGGATCGCCGATCCCGGAACGCTGCTGTCGCAGGTGGCCCTGCTCGCCTTCATCTTCGGGGGCGCCTTTTCGGTGCTGACCAACGCCAACCCGCTCATACCGCTCGACGGCTACTTCGCCCTCAGCGACTACCTCGAGGTGCCCAACCTGCGGCACCGGGCGTTCGCTCACCTCGAATGGCTCATCCGGCGTCATCTGTTGCGCCTGGACCTGCCGATGCCTGCGTCGTCCGAGCGCGAGCGCCGCATCTTCCTGATCTACGGCCTCTGCTCCGCGGCGTATCTCACCGTCATTCTGAGCGTCGTGGCCATGATGGTCGTCCGGCGGGCCGGGGCGGCATTCGGGCTGGTCGGCACCCTCATCAGTGTGGGCCTGATCCTGCTCATGCTCCGCGGGAAGATCCGGAGCTGGGCTGCCGCCGTTCGCCTCTCGATTCGCGAGCACCGCGCGACTCTCGAGTCACGTCCGGTACGGCTCTGGATCGGCGGCGGAGCGCTCGCCCTGCTGCTGCTGCTCACCGTCGTCCCCTGGTCGATTACCGTGACGGGGCCCTTCCTGGCGGCGCCGGCCCGGGCGGCCCCACTCGTTGCACCGGACAGCGGCTACGTCGCCCGGGTGCTGGTGCGGGAGGGTGCCACCGTTGCCGCCGGGACGCCGCTCATCCGGCTGCGGGATTTCGACCTCGAGCGCGCGGCGCTGGCGGAGCGGCGGGCGGTGGACTCGCTCACGCTGCTCGAGAGCCGCGCGCGGGCGGGCGGCGACGCCGGCGAGACGGAGCGCATCGCGCGCGTGCGCGCGGTGGCGGAGGCGCGCCTCGCCTCGTCGAGTCAGCGCATCGCGGCACTCGCACTCCGGGCATCGCAGTCGGGTGTGGTGCTGACGGCGCGCCCCGAGCTTCTCACCGGACAGTGGATCAACGCCGGCCAGACGGTGCTGATGCTCGGCCAGCCCGATTCGGTCGAGGTCCGGATCCGCCTCCGCGGCAGCGGCGCGACGCTGGTCCGCCCGGGGCAGCGGGTGGAGATGCTCTCGCTGGCCGACGTGGCGCATCCGGTGCGCGGAACGGTGGCGAGCGTGTCCCGCGCCGCGGTGAGCCGGGACGAGATCGAGGCGAGGGTGCGGCTTCCCGCCCAGCCGGCGTGGCGGCCGGGCGCCGGCGGCGCAGCGTCGGTCGTCATCCGCCGCTCCAACATCGCCGGCGCGCTCTGGTGGGCGATGCGGAAGCGGGTCCGGAGCGACATTCTCCTCTGACAGGTCCCGCCGGCAGCCTTGCCGGCGCGGCGCTACTTGCGGCGAGTCGCGGAGGCGTCGAATCTTCGGCGCCCCCAGCCGACGAGACCGCATGCACAGCATCATCATCGAACACCCCGTCCGATCATTCGACGAATGGAAGACCGCGTTCGACGGCGATCCCGTCGGCCGCGCGGCGTCCGGCGTCCGCGGCTACCGGATCATGCGCGCGGTGGACGATCCGCTGTACGTCGTCATGCAGCTCGACTTCGACGAGCTCGACACCGCCCGCGCGTACATCGCGAAGATCCGGCAGGCCGTCGCCGGATCGGTGGCGGCCCGCCCCCACGTGCGGCTTGCCGAGGTGGTGGAGACGAAGGAGTACCCGCCGGCTTGACCCAGTCCATCTCCCTCGTGGGGGCGGCGCTGGTGCTGGGCGCCTTCATCGCCAGCCAGCTGGGCCGCATGAGCACGCAGGGCACGACCTACCGCCTCATGAACCTCGCCGGCTCCCTCATCCTGACTGTCGTCGCGGTGCTCGGCCGGCTCTACGGGTTCGTGGTGCTGAACGGCGTCTGGGCGGCGGTGAGCCTGATCGGCGTCGCGCGGCTCCTGCGTGCCCGATCGGCTACAATTGAAGACGCCCCGGAGCACGGGGTGACTTCAGCGGAGTGACGACCATGACGACGAACGACGACGAGATCAGGCGGGTATCCAGTGAGGTGGCGGCGCGACTGGAGGCCCTCGGCATCGCGCTCGACGGGCGGGAGCGGCCGGACGAGCTGGCGGATATCGAAGAGGCGGTCGAGCGGTTCGAGGAAGCGGTCGAGTCGCGCGGCGGGGACCTGATGGTGGATGAGGGAGACCGGGCGAGGGCGAAGGAGCCCGACGACCCGCACTTCGCGCTTCCCGTGCGCCGCGCGGGGGAGACCGTCGCGGCGTATCTCGAGCGGCTGGAGCGCGCGACCGACGTGGTGCTCAGGCACCGGATTGCCGACTGACATGACGAAGATCCTCGTACTCCTCCTCGCGGTCTCCGCGGCCGCGGCCCCCGCGCACGCCCAGACCTCCGCGCTCGCGCGCTGGGAGCGCCAGGCCCGCAACATCACGATCACCCGCGACGACTGGGGAATCGCCCACGTGCACGGGAAGACCGACGCGGACGCCGTCTTCGGGATGATCTACGCCCAGGCGGAGGACGATTTCAACCGGGTCGAGACGAACTATCTCACCGCGATGGGCCGACTCGCCGAAGCTGAAGGCGAGCCGGCGATCTGGCAGGACCTTCGCATGAAGCTCTTCATCAATCCCGACTCGATGAAGGCGCTGTACGCGACGAGCCCGGCGTGGCTCCGGCGGCTGATGACGGCGTGGGCCGACGGCCTCAATTTCTATCTCGCGACGCACCCCACGGCGCATCCGCGCGTGATCCGGCACTTCGAGCCGTGGATGGCGCTCACGTTCAGCGAGGGGAGCATCGGCGGGGACATCGAGCGGGTGAACCTCGCGCAGCTCGAGGCGTTCTACGGGAAGGGGCCGGTCACCACGACCGAGACCTACGAGGGCCACTCCGACGGCGAGCCACGCGGCTCGAACGGCATCGCCATCGCCCCGGCCAACACCGCGAACCACCACGCCCTCCTCCTCATCAACCCGCACACCTCGTTCTTCTTCCGCTCCGAGCTCCAGATGACGAGCGATGAAGGACTCAACGCCTACGGGGCCGTCACCTGGGGCCAGTTCTTCGTCTACCAGGGATTCAACGAGCGCGCCGGCTGGATGCACACCTCGAGCGGCGCCGACGCGATCGACGAGTACCTCGAGACCGTCACCCGGCGGAACGGCCGGTTCTACTACCGGTACGGCGGGTCGGAGCGGCCGGTCGTCACGGCGACGATCACCGTCCCCTATCACACCGCGAGCGGCATGGCGCGGAAGACCTTCACCGCGTTCTACACGCGGCACGGCCCGGTGATCCGCTCCGACAGCGGCAAGTGGGTGACGATCAGACTGATGCAGGAGCCGGTGAAGGCGCTGAC
>JBLMWC010000111.1:0-4807 GCA_050257015.1 Bacillota bacterium
GATCGGGGTGGTGATCGGCCGCTTCCGCGATGAATCCGATGGCATTGACCAGCATGAGCGTGGTGGGCCACCCATCGGTGGCGTAGGTGCGCTCGATGGCGCCGTTCTTCTCGATCCATCCTGGGAGGGACGCGAGCCGCTGCGTCAACTCGGCTCCGGCGAACGTCTTTTCCTGTCTCGGCATCGTCGGCTCCTTATCTTGGTGCGGCGGAAGGCCCCAGCTCGCGCCGCCAGACGGCGACCTGCCCCGGGCTCTCCTCGACCTCGAACTCGAGCAGGGTGAGATGGGAGACGCCCAGCGCCGCAAGGTCATCGTTCACCTGGCCGCCGAGATATTCGGCGAGCAGCTCCGCGGTGCTGTTCTCGATCGGAAGCAGGGCGCAGTCGCGGCGGGGGAAGACGTAGCGGGGCTGCCCGTTCACCATGACGTGCACCGAGTCGGCGGTCTCGGTGATGACGAGCTTGGGATTCCGGAGCGGAAGCAGGATCCGGTGATCCACCGAATCCACCGCTCGGCGCGCGGCCTGCTTGAGCACGCTGAAGTCGACGACGAAGCGCACCTCGTCATCGAGGGTACCCTCGACGGCGACGCCGACACGATAGTTGTGTCCGTGCAGCGTCTCGCACTGGTGTCCCCGGAACGTGATGAAATGCGCCGACGCAAAGACCAGATAGTCCTTGCTGACCGACACGCGGTACGTGCCCACGCCGTTGCTCCCCGCTGAGTCGCCCGAAAGGTAGGTGTCCATGCCGGAAAAAACACGGCTGCGCCGCGAGATCCTGGCCCGGCGCGAGGCGGAGACCGGCCGGCGGGAGCGCTCCCGGGCGATCGTCGCGCGCATCCTGAGCCTGCCGGAGTATCGGGATGCGGAGCTGATCTCGGTCTTCGTCGGGGTCGGCAGCGAGGTGGAGACGTTCCCGCTGATCGAGTCGGCGCTTGCGACCGGGAAGCGCATCGCGGTGCCGTGGGTGGATGGCCGGGAGCTTCGGCTGTTCGAGCTGTCGAACGTGGGCGAGCTGGCACCCGCGCCGTTCGGTCTGCTCGAGCCGCCGCCGGACCTGCGCGCGGACATGTCACGGGCCGTCGCTCCGGCCGACGTCGATTTCTTCGTCGTTCCCGGCGTGGCGTTCGACCGGCACGGCGGTCGCCTCGGTCACGGGCGCGGCTACTACGACGGGCTCCTTGCGCTCGCTCGACCCGGGACGCCGTTCATCGCAGCCGCTTTCGAGTGCCAGATGGTCGACGCGGTGCCGATGACGGGCCGCGACGTTCGGCTCCAGGGGGTGGCCACCGAGCGGGCGCTTCACCGCGCCGGGCAGCGCTTGCCGTAATCCGTGCTTCGGTTTATATTCGGGCTTCGGTCGTATGCGATAACCTCCTGCCGCACAACGCCTTGGGACGCGAGCGGGGAAGTGGAGCACCCGAATGCCGAGGAAGCCGGCCGAGCGGCCGAATCCCTACTTCACGTTTCTGCGCCGGCTCAGGGCCGGCGGCCGCAGCAACATGTACGGCGCCATTCCCTACCTGACCGCGGCTTTCGGCTGCGACCGCAGCGAGGCGTTCCGGATCGTGTGCGAGTATATCGACGCACAGGCCGAAGCCGATGGCGGTCCCGCGACCCGGGAGCCGGCGCAGGCGATTGCAGCCCGCTCGACTCCCGACCCCCATGACGCGTCACCGCCGGCTCGACGGAAGGCGAAGAGCCCGGCGCCGCGAAGCCGTCGCAAGGCGTCCCGTCGCAAGGCCGCATGAACCCTGGCGCCGTCTGCGTCATGGGACACCGGTCATAGCCGTTCCCCGCGATTCGGCTCGGCGCGGCAACGATTTACGATCTGGCACGCGGCTCGCTTCACCGGCGGACGCCACACGGCAGTTGCGGTGTCCCTTTTCCCAGTCGAGGCTTACCATGCGATCCGCTCTGGTCGTCGGCTCCGCCGCCTTCGCGCTGCTCTTTGCTGCATCTCCAACCAGCGCCAAGTCCCAGACAGTCATCATTTCCAATCGCCCCGTTGCCGTCGCCGTTCCCGTTCGCCGTCAGGTCGAGCGCCGCGACTGGCCTCGCGTGATCGTCGTCGCCCGCATCGACCTGGGCGGGAATCGCGGCCGCGGTCGCGGTCACGGCCACGCCTACGGGCGGATGGACGAGCGCGGCTGGCGGGCGCGAGGTTACCGCCCGGTCGCAGTCTACTACGTGGACGGCCGCTACTATGACCGGTGGGACGATCACTTCCGCGGGCGGAACGTCCGCCGGGAGATGGTCTACGAGCGCGATGGCCGCTACTATCGCGACTGGGACGACGATCGCTACGACAGCCGCTACGATCGGTATGATACCCGGAACGACCGTTATGATGGACGCGACGATCGGTACGACCGCCGCGACGGCCGCTACGACGACCGGAATCGCAACGACGATCGTCACGACCGCGACGATCGCGACGACCGGGGTGGCTACGATCGCTGACCGACGACCTCCGAGCTGACGAAACGGCCCCGCGCTCAGGCGGGGCCGTTTCGTTTGCGTTTCGCTCCCGCCCGTCCTTCTTTGCGTCATGCATCCCGCCCGCGACCACCATCTCCCGATCGATCCCGAGGCGTACCGCCACGCGGCGCCGCCGAAGGGCCGCATCATCGTGATCGCGCCGACCCGGGCGGCGTGCGAGACGATCGAGCTGGGCCTCGGCCTCCACGTCGAGACGGTGCTGGAGCGCGAGCACGGTCGCGAGCTTCGCGAGTGGGCGGCGTCGGGCAAGGGCTTCGGGATCGTGGCCGGGACCGGCACCGGCAAGACCCTCGGCATCCGCCCGATCGCGGAATCGATCCTCGAGGCGCCACTCCGGGTCGGCGTCGTCAACCGGGAGCGGGAGGCGACGCCGGAGACGCCGACCTGGAACGTCGTCATCGTGACCACCGGCATCGCCCGCCGGTGGTTCCAGGACGACCTCATCACCGGCCACGATACGGTCATCGTGGACGAGATCCATCAGACCTCCGCCGAGCTCGAGCTCTGTCTGGCTCTCGGGAAGCGGGCGGGGTGCCGGTTCATCTGGCTCAGCGCGACGGTGGACCCCTCCTTCTACGCCCGCTATCTGGACAGCGCCGAGGTGCTGGAGACCAGTGTCTTCGATCCGGCGCTCCGCGCGAAGGTCGAGGTCCTCGCCGAGCGGCCGGAGGAGTTCCTCGACGAGACGTTCATGCGGAAGATCATCAAGGAGCGGCGCGGCGTGGCCGTCTTCGTGCCCACGCGGGCCGAGGTCGAGAAGCTCGCGATCATGCTGGGGGAGAAGTGGAAGCGGCTCACGACCGCGTTCTATCACGGTGGCGAGCCGATCCGCGTCATCCGGCCGTTCCTCGAAGGCGAGGTGGAGCACCCCTGGCTCCTGGCGATGACGGCGGCGGGGCAGTCGGCGCTCAACGTGCGCGGCCTCGACACCGTCGTCATCTACGACGCGCGGTACGGCAACGTGGTCGACCGGGGGCGCAACGTCCTCCACCGGCTCTACCTGGGCGCAAACGAGATTCTCCAGATGGCCGGCCGGGTGCACGGGCGCGTAGCGGGCGGGGAGGTGTACATCCTGAGCGATCGCGAGCTCGTGTTCGAGGCGCTCCGTCCGACTCCCCCCGAGTTCCAGCTCGCCGGCGACGCCGAACGGGTCGCGATCACCTGCGCCGCGCTCGGCGTGGACGCCCGCGACCTCGATCTTCCCGTCCCGCTCGACCGGACTGCCTACCGCAAGGCGCTGGAGACACTCACCGCCCGCGCGCTGGTCGAGGATGGCCGGCTCACCGCCTACGGGCGCGAGGTCGAGGCGCTGCCGGTGGATCGCGCCTGGGGCGAGCTCCTCGTCCACGCCGACGCAGCGCTCGTCCCGATGGTGGCGGTCTGCTCCAACATCGACTCGCTGCACCGGATGACGCGCGAGGAGCGCGATCTCCACGGCGTCATCGTGAACGGGAGCGACCATCTCACCGCGTACAACCTCTACGCTGAAGCGGTGAACCAGCACGGCTACCTCGGCGAGGTGTACGGGCTGCCGCGACATCTGTTCGAGGAGGGGCTCGCGGAGTGGGCCGAGCGGCGCGGCGTGCTGGTCAAGGCGATCGAGGATACCGCCCTCGGCGTCGCCTCGGTCTACCGGTCGCTGGAGCTCCCGCTGCCGAAGCAGCTGCCGTACGCCGGGAAGGACGTGCGCAAGGCGTTCGCGGAGCTCATCGCCCGGTACATGCCATTCGATCTGGTGATCGATGAGCAGACGGCGGACGGGCAGCCGGCGCGAGTCTCCCGCACGTCGGTCGCGGGAAGCTGGGGCGCGGTGGCCGGCAACCTCCGCTTCTTCGCCGACCGCTTCGGCATCGCCCGCGCCGCCATCGAGGGGACGACGCTTTCATACGACCTGATCCGCGAGTACGCCCAGTGGGGTCCGGCGAGGCTGGCGGTCGGCGGGCCGCGGAAGCACCAGCGCATCACGGTCTCCCGCACTCTCAGCTACTTCGGGTTCGAGCTCGAGGCGGACAGCGAGGCACTCGAGGGCCGGATTCCGCCGGCGCTTCTCCCTGCCGCGCTCGACGCGCTGACCGATGCGCTGATCGAGGGGGAGACGGTGCATCCCGACCAGGGGCGACTACGCCGGTCTCTCGAGCGGCTGGACGAGCTCTGGCGGCGGTCCCGCGGCACGCTCGACGCGATCGCGCCCGCCGCCGTTCGCGCCAGGGTTCGCGCCGAGCTCGAGGCCCAGGGCGTGAACAGCTGGGAGACGTTCATCCGCTCGCGGCTCGTGATCGACGCCGCATCGCTGGTGGATCCGG
>JBLMWC010000112.1:0-4586 GCA_050257015.1 Bacillota bacterium
CCCGCACGTCGATTACCCAGTAGAGCAGGCCAAGCAGGTTGAGCGCCATCCCGGCGGTGAACAGCACATACGAGCTCGTCCACAGGTTCTTGTTGATCGGGAACCACGGGTTCCAGATCACCCCGGCGAGCACGCCGAGATTCCCCCACACGAAGAGTCGAGCCGCCTTTTCCTCCGGTGAGAGCCCGGCGCGCAGCAGCCCGCCGGCAAAGGTGCCGAGCAGGCAGGTGACGACGGCGGGCACGGTGCTGAGAAGCCCCTCGGGGTCCCACTCCGGCTTCCAGGTGTGGCCCCGCAGCAGATGAATGTCGATGTACTGGGCGAGATTGCCGACCGGCTCGAGCACGCCGGCGCCGTAGCCGGGGACCGGCACGAGCGTCATGGCGAGCCAGTAGCCGATGAGAAGCCCCGCGGCGATCCACGCCCGGGCGCGCGGGCCCGTGGTGACGTAGATCAGTGCCGCGACGAGGTAGGCCACCGCGATCCGCTGCAGCACGCCCGGTATCCGAACCGTCGCGGGATCGAAGCGCGGGATGAAGTTGAGCGCAAGGCCGATGACGAAGATCGCGAGCGAGCGCACGGCGATCTTCCGGACCAGCGCGCCGCGTGTATCGCCCCGCTCGACGCGCCGGGCGAACGAGTAGGTGAGCGAGATGCCGACGATGAAGAGGAAGAACGGGAAGATGAGATCGGTCGGCGTCCAGCCGTTCCATTCCGCGTGCTCGAGCGGCGGATAGATGTGCTCCCAGCTCCCCGGATTGTTCACCAGGATCATCCCCGCGATCGTGAGCCCGCGGAACGCGTCGAGCGAGCGCAGGCGAGTGGAGGAGGTCACCGGCTCACCGCACCCGGACCGTCACGAGCTCCCGCGGTCCCGCCTGGAACGCGACCGACCCGTCGGCCGACACCGGCATTGCGTGGCCCGCACGCTCATCGGCGGCCGAGCGCTCCGCCTGTCTCGCCGGCGGCCGGAGGCGCCAGCGCCCGTCGGCGATCGTCTCACGCGCGTTCCAGCAGCGGAGAATCATTCCGTCCCCATCCTCGGCGGGCCTGGCGGCGGAGAGCACGAGCCCGTCCCCTTCCAGCTCGATCCCCACCGCCGTGACCGCGAGCTCGTCGGCGTCCCTGAGCCACCTGCCGCGCAGCGGAAGGAATGCGTCCTCCCAGAGCCGCTCCAGCCGGTCGGTCTGAGCGAGATCGGATGCACCAGCGGGACCGATCGCGAGCTCGACCGTATCCTGCCCCAGGCACTGCGCACCCGGCGTCGGGGTAACCCAGCCGGCGTGACCCGGCCGGGTCGGGAGGTCGCCACGTGAGAGGTCGCCGACGGAGCGAAGCAGCGTGACGACGGCGTCCCGTCCGGTCCACTCGTACTCGAAGAACCCGGGGGCGAAGACCGCGAGGCCGCGCGCGCCGCGTGCCGCCGCGACGTAGCGGTGTGCGGGCGACGTGGATACCGCCGCCTCTGCCGGCGTCCCGGATGCGGGCTCGACCGGCCGCTCGATCGCCCCGAAGGTCGCGCCGGCAACCGCGCCGGGGCTCGCAATGCCGATCGGCAGACGCGCGCGGAGCCGCCGGTTCGTGGCGCGGTTGTCCAACTCGAGCACGCAGCGCACGAACCGCTCCCCGGCCAGGAGAATCAGGCGGAGTCGCACCCTGACACCGGCGAACGTCCACCTGCCCTCGACGGCCCCGGCGAGCGGCCCGCGCGCCACCGTGCGCACGCGCACTCCCGATGGCCGAGCGCTCACCAGCGAGCCGGCTACCGGCGCACAGGTGTACGTATCTCCGGCGTCCGCCTCGCTCTCGAGCGCCAGAAGCCCGGCGTACCGCTCCCCGGAGTTCCGGTCCAGCATCGTCACGGTGCCATCCGGCTCGAGCGTCGCATCGAGTGTCTCGTTCGAGACAGTGCGACCTCTTGCCCTCACCGCCCCGTTCGGCTCCGCACGCGACGAGACGACCGTGAGCGCGACCAGCGCCATGCCGCCGGTGGGTGGGGCCTCGAACGCCACCCGCACGCGGTCGACCTCATCCAGATCGGGATAGTGCCGTGCGGCGTCGAGCCGCTCGAGCCCGGTCCCTCGCTCCAGCACCTGCACCGGAATCGTCCGGCCATCCTCGGAACGGAAGGCGAACGGGGCGTACCCGCTTCCCCGCCTCGACTCCCTGCCCGAGGGCGGGCCGACGAGCACGTCGCGCCGGAAGAAGGTCACCTCCGCGATGACGACGCCGCCGCGCCGTCGCGCCGCCGGGTTCCAGCACACGAGCGCCGGCGAACCGGAGCCTCGCCGCTCGCGCGCGCGATCCGCGTCGTATCCCGCGAGCTCCGCCACCGACGCCCGCGTGAGCTCCCGCGCGATCGCGAGCGCCGCCTCCTGCCGGTGCCCGACCTCGGCGGCGACCGAGTCGGCGCAGCATCCTCCCAGCGCGTCATGAAAGTGCGACTGCACCAGCTCGCGCCATGCCGCGCCGAGGAGCGGCCGCCGGTCGATCCCGCCAGCGCGCCGGGCGAGGAGCGCCAGCGGCTCGGCGTAGCGCGTGAGCCAGAGCTCGCAGATCGCGTTTCGCCGCTTGAGCGGCGCCCGGGTCGCATGCACGCCCTGGAGCACCCAGGTGTGGCCACCGGTTCGGAGCTCGCCTTCGACGAGAGGCAGACCGGAGACCGCGGCGGCCGCGGCCGCGAGAAATTCATCGAGCCGGGAGATGCGGACCTCGTTTCCGGGCTCCATGGCGCCGAGCATCTGCCGGAGACCGGGGAGGTCGGGGTGCGCGGCATGGTGATCGGCGCCGACGAACACCGCGACGTGACGTGTCGCAGCGCGGCGGACGAGCGTATCGCGAATCGGCGGCCATTCGCGGCCGAGACGCTCGGCATCGGCCGGAAGCGCGGCGCCGATTTCGTATCCCGCGGGGGGCAGGTGGTAAACCACGAGCTCGGCGCCGTCGGGTGCGCGCCAGCGGAAGAGGTCGCCGTCGCCGCGCCGCCCCCGCCAGAGCGCGCCGTGCTCGATCCCGAACTCGCGCCCGAGCGACGGCCACGCGGCGGGATGGCCGAAGGCATCCGGCGAATAGAGCACCCGGCTTCGGTCGCCCAGCGCGCGTGACTGCGCGCTGCCGATGAGGAGATTCCGGACCAGGGACTCGCCCGACGGGATCAGCTCGTCGGCCAGCACGTACCACGGCCCGGTCTGGAGCCGACCCTCGCGCACGAGTTTCTGCACGGCGTCAGCCCGCTCGGGCCGGACGCCGAGGTAGTCCTCGATCAGGATCGTCTGACCGTCGAGCAGGAAGGTGGAGAAGGAGGGATCGGCTTCGAGGCGGGCGAGAAGCTCGTCCATCATCGGCACCAGCCGCGCGCCGAAAGCGGCGCGCGGCAGGTACCACTCACGGTCCCAGTGAGTGTGGGGAATCAGGTGGAAGACGCTGCCCGGCACCTCCGCGCCGCGCGCTCGGCCCGCTCAGTACGACGGCGGGTCGCTGGCGGGGAACGACTCGAGCGATCCCTCTTCGACGCGGTTGTTCGGCTGGGTGCCGGGCCGCGTCACGTGGGCCACCGACGGCCCGCCCGAGATCGCGCTCGCCTTCTCCTTTCCGCGCAGCAGTTGCCTCAGCACGTACTGGAGAATCCCGCCGTGCCGATAGTAGAGCACCTCCTGCGGGGTATCGATCCGGATCACCACCTTGAAGGAGACCTGGCTGCCGTCCTCGCGCCGGGCCCGCACTTCGACATCCCGCCCGTCGGCGAAGCCCGACGCGATCCGGCGCGTGAGCCCGACCACGTCGAAGGTCTCCCGCCCGGTGAGGCCGAGCGACGCCGCCGTCTCGCCCGGCTGGAACTGGAGCGGCAGGATTCCCATGCCGACGAGATTCGAGCGGTGGATCCGCTCGTAGCTCTCGGCGATCACGAACCGGATCCCCTGGAGATAGGGGCCCTTCGCCGCCCAGTCACGGCTCGAGCCGGAGCCGTATTCCTTGCCGGCGAGCACGAGCAGCGGCGTGCCGTCGGCGTGGTAGCGCTCGGCCGCATCGAAGATCGACAGGACCTCGCCCGTCGGCAGGTAGGTCGTCACCCCGCCCTCGGTGCCGGGCGCGAGCAGGTTCCGGATCCGGGTGTTGGCGAAGGTGCCGCGCACCATCACCTCGTGGTTGCCGCGCCGGGAGCCGTACGAATTGAAGTCGCGCGGCGCGACGCCGTGCTCGACCAGGTACTTCCCGGCCGGCGACTCGCGCTTGATGCTGCCGGCGGGCGAGATGTGGTCGGTGGTGACGCTGTCCCCCAGCATCGCGACGGCGCGCGCGCCCACGATGTCGGAGACATGCTCCGGCGCCTCGCGCGGCATCGCGTCGAAATAGGGCGGGCGGCGGACGTAGGTGGAGGAATCCTCCCACACGAAGCGGTCGCCTGCCGGCGCGGAGATTCCCTTCCAGCGCTCGTCACCCTCGAAGACGCTCGCGTAGGTCTCCTGGTACATCTGCGAGCGGATCGAGCCCTCCAGCAGCTCCTCGATCTCGCGCTGGGTCGGCCAGATCTCCCGCAGGAAGACCGGCTTCCCGTCGCGGTCGGTGCCGAGCGGTTCGGTGGTGAG
>JBLMWC010000113.1:0-4837 GCA_050257015.1 Bacillota bacterium
GGCAAGACCAGCACCAAGGAGATGCTCGCCGCCGCGCTCCGCACGCGGTACCGGGTGCACGCGACCCGTGCGAACCTCAACAACCTGGTCGGCGTGCCGCTCACGATTCTCGAGGCGCCGGCCGACGTCGAGGCGTTGGTCGTCGAGGCCGGCGCCAACCTGCCGGGCGAGATCCCGCGCTACCGCGAGATCATCGAGCCTTCGATCGCCGTCGTGACCAACGTCGCCGCCGGACACCTGGAGGGCTTCGGATCGCTCGAGGGAGTGCTGGCCGAGAAGCTGGCGCTGGTGCGCGACGTCCCGCTCGCGATCGTGGGCACCGAGCCGTCTGTCCTCGCGCCGCGGGCGCGAGAGCTGGCGCGGCGGGTCGTGACCGCCGGGCTCGAGGACGCGGATGTCGTGCCCTCCGGGCTCACCATCGGGAGCACGGGGCAGGCTACGTTCACCGTGCACGGTCACCGCGTCACCCTGCCGTACCCTGGCCGACACCTGGCGGCGAACGCGATGCTCGCCTGGGCGGTCGCCGACGCCCTGAGTCTCAATCCGGCTGCGGTAGCGGCGGCGCTCAGCGCGTTCACGCTGCCGGGTGGGCGGAGCGAGCTCCTGCAGTCGGGCGGTCTCACGATCCTCAACGACTGCTACAACGCCAACCCCCAGTCGTTCGGGTCGGCGATTGCGACCGCGCGGGCAATGCGGGGTGGGCGGAGGCTCGTCTTCGTCGCGGGGACGATGCGGGAGCTGGGCCAGGAGGCAACGCGCCTCCACGCCGAGGTGGCACGTGAGCTTGCCGCCCTCGAGCCCGACCTGCTGGGCGCCGTCGGTGACTTCGTACCCGCGCTCGCGCCCTATGCCGAGCGGCTCGGCGACCGCCTCGTCACCGCATCCGATCCGGCGGCGCTCGGCGCCCGCCTGCAGCCGCGCCTGCGGGGCGACGAGCTGATCGTGCTCAAGGCATCCCGTGGTGTCGCCCTCGAACGTATACTTCCGTTTCTTGCCGTCCCCCCGACGACCGCACCCGAGGCCTGATGTTCTACTACCTGCTTGCCCCGCTGGGCAAGAAGTACATCATCTTCAACCTCTTCAACTACATCAGCTTTCGCGCGGCGGGCGCCACCGTCACGGCGCTCCTGATCGCGTTCGTCGTCGGGCCCGCGATCATCAGCCGCCTGCGTGCCCACAAGGTGGGGCAGGTGATCCGCGCGGAGGGGCCGGCGAGCCACCAGAGCAAGCGCGGCACGCCGACGATGGGCGGGCTCATCATTCTGCTCGCGACGGTGGTGCCGACACTCCTGTGGGCGCAGCTGCACAACCGCTTCGTGATCGTGGCGCTGCTGGCGATGCTCTGGATGGGGTGCATCGGATTTCTGGATGACTACCTGAAGATCGTACAGGGGAAGTCGCGCGGGCTCGTAGCGAAGTGGAAGCTCGTCGGCCAGTGCTCGTTCGGGCTGCTGCTCGGCCTCTTCCTCATCCTGAAGCCCGTAGTACCGCCCGACATCGTCCCCGCGACCGCCACGACCCTGCCGTTCCTCAAGTACGTTGTCGTCCACTTCGCGCCGTGGCTGTTCGTGCTGTTCGTGACCACCGTCTCCATCGGGACGAGCAACGCGGTCAACCTGACCGACGGGCTCGACGGGCTGGCCACCGGACTGAGCGCGATCGCCGCGTTCGCCTTCGCCGTGTTCGCGTACGCCCTCGGGCGGGTGGACCTGACCGGCTACCTCAACCTCTTCTATCTGCCCGGATCCGGCGAGCTGGCCATCTTCTGCGCGGCGCTCATGGGCGGCTGTCTCGGCTTCCTCTGGTTCAATGCCCACCCCGCCCAGGTCTTCATGGGTGATACGGGCAGCCTCGCGATCGGCGGTGCGTTCGGGACGGTCGCAATCCTGCTGAAGGCGGAGTTCCTCCTCCTCATCATCGGCGGCGTCTTCGCGGCGGAGACGGTCTCGGTGATGCTGCAGACGTCGGTCTATCGCTGGTACAAGCGCACCCGCGGCAAGGAGTATGCGGACAGTCACCGGGTCTTCCGCATGGCCCCGCTCCACCATCACTTCGAGAAACTGGGCTGGGCCGAAACGACGGTCGTGACGCGGTTCTACATCCTGGGCCTGTTCTGCGCGCTGCTGGCGCTGGCGACGCTCAAGGTCCGCTGATGCTCGAAACGTGGCGAGCCAGCGGGCGTGAGGTGGCGGTGATCGGGCTGGGGAAGAGTGGCGTCGCGGCGACGCTGCTGCTCCGCGATCACGCGATACCGGTCTATGCGTCGGACAGCGGCAGCGGGCCCCGCTTCGACGAATGGGCTGCGTCGCTCCGGGCGGCGGGCGCCGAGGTAGAGCTGGGGGGCCACGACCTCGAACGGATCGCGCGGGCGGTGGCAGCCGTCGTCGCGCCCGGCGTGCCGCCGGACGTGCCCGCGCTGGAAGCGGCGCGCGCAGCCGGAATTCCGGTCTACGCCGAGGTGGACCTGGGGTTCGTCGCGCTCACTCGGACCCGGTGCGTGGGGATTACGGGCACCAACGGCAAGACGACCACGACGTCGCTGATCGCCCACCTCATGACGGCGATCGGGCTCCGGGCGGAGACGGCGGGGAACATCGGTCGGCCGCTCTGCGACGTGGCCCGCCTCAGCGATCCGCCGGCCTGGCTCGCGCTCGAGCTGTCGTCCTTCCAGCTGCACGATGCGCCACACCTCAAGCCCGACGTCGCGGTCCTCACCAACCTCGCGCCCAATCATCTCGACCGATACCGCACGCTGGGGGAGTACTACGGCGACAAGGCACTCCTCTTCGCCAACGCCGACGCCGCCTCCATCGCGGTCACCAACGCCGATGATTCGGCGGTGCAGGAAATGGTGGCTGGCGTGCCGGGCCGCCACCTGCGCTTCTCGATCCGCGGCCGCGCCGATGGCTGGTACGACCGCGAACGGCGCCTGCTCATGCTGGACCACGAGCCGGTGCTGGAGCGGAGCGAGCTCCAGCTCCTGGGCGACCACAACGTCGCCAATGCGCTCGCCGCTCTGCTGGTCGCCGCGACGCTCGGCGGGACCGCCGAGCGGATGGCGGCGGGCCTCCGCACCTTCCGGTCGATCCCGCATCGCGTCGAGCCGGTGCGCGAGGTGGATGGCGTCCTGTGGGTCAACGATTCGAAGTCCACGAACGTGACCTCGACCGAAGTCGCCATCGCGGCGCAGGACCGGCCGTTCGTGCTCCTCCTGGGCGGCCGTCACAAGGGCGAGCCGTACAGCCGGCTCGCCCCGATGCTGCGCGACCGCTGCCGCGGCGTGGTGGCCTACGGCGAGGCGCGCGAGCTCATCGTGCGCGACCTCGCCGGCGCCGTCCCGCTGGTCGAAGGCGGCAGCTTCGACGACGTCCTGAGCCGGGCGCGCGAGCTGGCGGCACCGGGAGACGCCGTCCTTCTCTCGCCCGCCTGTTCGAGCTACGACATGTTCCGCAATTATGAAGAGCGCGGCGAGCGTTTCCGCGCCGCGGTGGAGGCGATGTGAGCCTGCGCCCGGTCCGCCATCCGGGCGAGCTCCGCTGGGAAACGCGCCTGCTCGGCGTGGTGACGCTGACGCTGCTGGTGATGGGCCTCGTCACGACCTACAGCGCTACCAACGTCATGCAGAGCCGGGGCCACGTCGTGGGGCTCGGCTTCGCCATCCGCCAGGCGCTGGGGGCGCTCCTCGGTGGCGTCTTCCTGCTCATCGCCTCCCGGATCGACTACTACCGCTGGCGGCAGCTCGCGTGGCCGCTTCTCTTCGGCACCGTGGTGCTGCTGCTCATCCCGATCCTGCCCGGCACCCAGGCGATCGCCGCGTCGCGGAACGGCGCACGGCGATGGATCGACATCGGCCCGATCAACTTCCAGCCGTCCGAGCTCGCGCGCCTCGCGGTCGTGATCTGGTGCGCCATGCTGGCGACGAAGAAGGGCGCGAAGGTCCGCGAGTTCAAGCGCGGGGTGCTGCCGTTCATCGTGGTGCTCGGCGGGGTCTCGCTGCTGATCCTGCTGGAGCCGAATCTGTCGATGGCGGTGCTGGTCGCGCTGCTGGGCGGGATCGTGCTCTTCGCGGCCGGACCCAAGATCGGGCACTTCGTGCTGCTGGCGGTGGTGGGCGCACTCCTCGCCTACAACCGGATCCAGGGGGCAACGTATCGGCTCGCGCGGCTCAACACCTTCCGCGATGCGGCCAACGCGACCTCGGACGCCGCCTACCAGATCCACAACTCGCTGATCGGCATCGGATCGGGCGGGATCTTGGGCGTGGGATTCGGCGAGGGCCAGCAGAAGCTGGGCTATCTTCCGGAGGCGACATCGGACTTCCTGTTCAGCACGATCGGGGAGGAGTGGGGCTTCCTCGGCGTCTGCCTGATCGTGGGACTCTACGCGCTGTTCTGCTGGCTCGGCTTCCGCATCGCCAAGACCGCCTCGGACCCGTTCGGCCAGTACCTGGCGGTCGGCCTCACGGCGACGGTGGGCGTGACGGCGTTCATGCACATGGCCGTGACCCTCGGGATGATGCCCACGACGGGACTCACGCTCCCGTTCATGTCGTACGGCCGCTCCAGTCTGGTCATTTCGCTCCTCGGCACCGGCATCCTGATCAACATCGGCCGCCTCCGCGGCAAGCTCACGGCGCAGTCCACGCGGAGCCGCAGCGCGGAGTGAGCCGCCCGATTCTGATCGCCGGCGGGGGCACCGGCGGGCACCTGATGCCCGCCCTCGCGATCGCGGCGGCGCTCCGCGCGACCGATCCGGAGTTCGAGCCGGTGCTGGTAGGCGCGGAGCGGGGGGTCGAGGCGCAGATCCTCCCGACCCGTGACTTCCGCTACCGTCTCCT
>JBLMWC010000114.1:0-2503 GCA_050257015.1 Bacillota bacterium
GTCGCCGCATACGGCTTCGAGAGGAGCCGCTCGAGCGGCATCTGCACGAACGCCGGATCGCCCAGCTCGGTGTTGCGGTCGGTGAAGGCGCGCCGCATCGCCTCCGCCTCGCGATGGACCAGCTCGGCTGAGCCGAACGGCGGGAGGGGGTTGTAGCCCTCCATGATATTCAGGATCTCCGCCATGGTGACTCCGCCGGACGACGCGGGCGGCATCGAGAAGACGGTGTAGCCGCGATAGGTGATGCGGACGGGGTCACGCCAGATCGCCTTGTACGCGGCGAGGTCGGCCTTCGAGATGATCCCGCCGCCGCGGTCCATCTCGGCCACGATCAGGTCGGCGACGCGGCCGCGGTAGAAGCCGGCGGCGCCGCTGTCACGGATCGCCTCGAGGGTCCGGCCCAGGTCGCGCTGGACCAGCGTGCTCCCGACCGACGGCGGGGCGCCATTGGGCAGGAACGAGGCGCGCGACCCCTCGAACTTCGAGAGCCGGTCGCTGTCGCCGCTGATCGAGCGGAAGCGGTGCGAGTCCACCGTGAACCCTTCGTTGGCCAGCCGGATCGCCGGAGCGATCACGTCGGCGAACGGCAGCTTGCCGAAGCGGCGGTGCGCCTCCACCAGCCCGGCCGGTGAGCCCGGCACGCCGGCCGCGAGATGGCCGGTGATGCTCTTCTCCGTGGGGTTCCCGCTGGCGTCGAGGTACATGTCGCGGGTCGCGCGGCCGGGCGCCGTCTCCCGGTAGTCGAGGGCCTGCGTGGTGCCGTCCCTGAGACGGATGATCATGAATCCGCCGCCGCCCAGGTTGCCGGCCTCCGGATGCACGACCGCCAGCGCGAAGCCCACCGCCACCGCCGCGTCCACCGCGTTCCCGCCGCGCTTCATGATGTCGCGGCCCACCTCGCTCGCGATCGGGCTTCCCGACGTCACCATCGCCGAGTCGCCGTCGGTGACACGGGACTTTCCAGCGAGGTCCCAGGTGGACGGGATGCCCGCTGCCGCGGGCGACGGCTGCGCCGGCCGCGCGCCGGTGCAGCTCGCGACGGCGAGAGCGAAGGGAAGGAGGCCGGCGAAGCGAAGGCGCACGCGTTCCTCGACTGGCGATGTGTGAAGCGGGAGTTGCCGGGAGTTGCCCCCGGCATTGGACGTCTCCTAATTTAGCCCGTCCGCGGCGGCTGTATACTCCTCCGTCCTCATGGCCCATGGCCGACGACTTTCTCGACGCCCGTCTCACCGAGCGACGGAACCCCCGCTCCCAGTCCATCGACACCGCATCGCCCCTCGAGCTCGTTGACCTGATCAACGCCGAGGATGCCACGGTGCCGGCCGCCGTCGCGAAGGCGCGCGAGCCGATCGCGCGGACGATCGAGCTGGTGGAACGGGCGTTCCGCGCGGGCGGGCGTCTCGTCTACGTCGGCGCCGGGACCAGCGGCCGCCTCGGCGTGCTCGACGCCACGGAGTGCCCGCCGACCTACGGCAGCCCGCCCGACATGGTCATCGGCGTCATCGCCGGCGGCCCGCCCGCGCTGGTCCGCTCGGTGGAAGGCGCCGAGGACGACGAGGGAGCGGGCGCCGCGGCGATGGACGAGCTTCATGTCGGGGCGAACGACGTCGTCATCGGCATCGCGGCGAGCGGCACCACGCCCTACGTCGGGGCGTCGCTCCGGCGTTCGCAGGCGCTCGGCGCGCGCACCGTCTTTCTCTCGTGCACCGAGCCGCCCGCCACGCTCCGGCAGACCTGTGACGTCTGCATCACCGTGCTGGTCGGCCCCGAGGTAGTGACCGGATCGACGCGGATGAAGGCGGGGACCGCGACCAAGCTGGTTCTCAACACGATCACGTCGGGCGCGATGATCCGGCTGGGCAAGGTCTACGGCAACCTGATGGTGGATCTCCGCGCCTGGAACGAGAAGCTGGTCGACCGGAGCCGGCGGATCGTGATGGAGACGACCGGCCTCCCGCGCGACGAGGCGGGTGCGGTGATCACGGCCGCCGGCGGCAGCGTGAAGACGGCGATCGTCATGGCGCGCCGACACACTTCGCGCGAGGAAGCCGAGCGGCTCCTCGAGGAGCACGACGGCCGCCTCCGACCGATCGTGGGCGATCCGCCGCCGATGCGCGCCTCATGACCGAGCGGCCGACGCTCGCCGTCGGGCTCATGTCGGGGACGTCGCTCGACGGCGTGGACGCCGCGCTCGTGCGCTTCAACGGGCCGACCCGCGTGTCGCTCCTCGCCTTCACGACCCGCCCGTATTCCGCCGCGGAGCGCGCCCGGATCCGCGCGGTGCTGGACGGCGCCGGCCCGCGCGAGTCGGCGCTCCTCCATGCGTCGCTCGCGGAATGGGCCGCCGAGGCGGTGCAGGCGGTGCTCGATGCCGGAGAGACGCTCGCATCCGACCTCGGCTTCATCAGCTTCTCCGGGCAGACGATCTGGCACGAGCCGCCCGACGTGAGCTGGCAGCTGGGTGAGCCGGCGATCCTGGTCGAGCAGTTCGGCGTCCCCGTGG
>JBLMWC010000115.1:0-12980 GCA_050257015.1 Bacillota bacterium
CCGGCGGTGTCACGGCGGGATGCGAGGCGCGCCGCGCGCTGGAACGCGGCCTCCGCCGCCGATTCCTCGAAGACGGCATCGGAGCGGATGACCCACAGGTAGTGGGCGACGAGTATCGCGAACGCCGGCACGAGCGCACGAAGCCATACTCCCGGCTCCTCGGCCGTAACCGCCCGGACCAGCAGGCGGAATGGAGCGAGCAGCGCATGCGCCACCGGTCGCGTCGCGGCGGCGTCCAGCGCGGCGAGCAGCGCCGAACCGCCGCCCTCGAGCGCAGCGAGCAGCCCTGGCACGGCGCTGACCACCACCCCGCCGGCCGCCAGCGACACTGCGCCCACGATCAGGAGCGTGGGGAGACGTCGGCGAAGCCCGGTGGCGCCGTGTTCTCGAACCCCCGCGCGAAAGAACGACGCGCCCAGGCGATGCAGCTGCAGGGTCGAAAGCATCACCCAGAGGCCGACCGCGTGCATTCCCGCCGTTGCTCCGGGCTCCGCCGGCGCCAGGAGCAGCGCCCAGATGAGCGTGCTCCAGAGCACGCGCCCCTGCGCGTGGAACAGCTTGAAGTTGATGAGCGAACGGCGCGCGACCGGCGACGCGAAGAGAAACTCGGCCTCCGCAGCCGAGAAGGCGAGTGCGATGCGATTGCTGCCGAAGAGCCAGGTCCAGGCGACTGCCCACGACACCAGGATCGCCATGACCAATTCGCGGTGCCGCGCCGTGATCGAACGGTCGGCCGGCGGTGTGGTGCCGTGCCGGCCGAAGATGAGCCAGAGGAAGATGGCGCCCAGCAGGAACGCGAGCGCGTAGCGCGGATTGCGGAGCTGGGATGCCTTGGCTCGGAGGCGGTTCGTGAAGCTCCGCGCCGTCAGGTAGAACAGCGCGCCGCTCACGTGGTGTCCGGATCGCCCACCAGCGCCAGGAACAGATCCTCGAGCGCGAGCCCCGCGAGCTCGGGACGGTCGCGCATGATGTCGGCGATGCTGCCGATCGCGACCGCGCGCCCCCGCTTCATCACCAGCACCCGGGTGCAGATCTCCTCGACGAGATGGAGCAGGTGGGAACTCAGTATCACGGCGGCGCCGCGGGCGGCCCGGCCGGTGATTGTCTGTTTCATCCGCCGGATTCCCACCGGATCGAGTCCCGTGAGCGGCTCATCCAGGAGGAGCGCGCTCGGCTCGTGCAGCAGGCCGCAGGCGATCGCCAGCTTCTGTTTCATCCCCCGCGAGAGCTCCGGCGGCAGCGATTGCCGCCGCGAGGTCAGCTCGAGCTCCTCGAGCAGCGGCTCCATCCGGCGCGCCGCGTCGGCCACGCCATAGAGGCGCCCGATGAACACGAGATGCTCTTCCACTGTGAGGTAGTCGAAGAGGTGCGGCTCGTCGGGAATGAAGGCGAGCGCTGACTTGGCCGCGATCGGATCGGTGCGGAGATCGTGCCCCGCGACCCGGATCGTCCCCGAGCTCGGCGCGATGATCCCCGCGATGCTTCGGAGTGTCGTCGTCTTCCCGGCACCGTTGGGACCTACCAGCCCCAGTACTTCGCCGGGCGCGGCCCGGAACGTCAGCCCCTGGACGGCCGGGAAGTCCCCGTAGAGCTTGGTCAGCCCGTCGACCTCGATCACATGAGCTCCGGTGGAGCGGGGTAAGGCGTTTCACGGAAGGCGACTAAGGCGGGTAACTTAATTCCGGCTCCCGGCGGCTCGGGACTGAAACTTTCACCTGCCGCAGTACGTCACTTGTTGAAACGTCCGACGGTCAACTCCACCGGGATGCGTTATGCGCAACTACTGGCTCAGGATCGTGCTCGGAGCGCTCGTCATCTTCGGCGTCGGGATGGTCATCGCGAAGATGTTCCAGCGGGGAAGGCTGGCGGTGCACGAGATCGCCGAGGGGTCCGGGCCGATCAGCGTGCCCTTGCCCGGTTTCGTGCCCTTCAGTCTCGACGGCAGCCGGCTGGGCTCGATCCGCCGCATCACGATGTACCGCTCGGCGCCCAAGCAGCCGTCGGGATTCGTCGTCTCGGTGAACCTTCCCGACTCCGTCGCAAGTGACCGGCTCGCGCGCTGCGTCCTGCTGGTGGACACCAGCCAGAACACCGGCGGCACCTCGTTCAACATCAATGCGGAGACGGCGTTCCGCTGTCTCAGCGCGGCGGACACTGCCGGCAAGGATCTGGTACCGTTCGGGACGATCGTCATCCGCGCGCGCGGTGACAGCTTCCCCCTGATGCTGCCCCGGCGCGTCGTGGAGGAGATGCGGAGCCCGTCCCGCCGCACGGTCGACAGCGTCACCGCCAGCACCGCCGCCGACTCCGCACGAGGAGCCGACGCGCCCCGCCCGGCGGACAGCATTCGGCAGACCGCCCCGCGCGCCCGCTAGGCGGCCGTCACCGGCCGGAACCGCTTGTGCAGCTCCATGGCGACGATCACCGCCAGCGCGACGAGCAGGATCAGCGGCCAGCGATGGAGCTCCATGGGGCGGAGGCCGAGCAGGCGTCCTGCTCCGGTGTGGAGCATGAGCAGATTGAGGCCGAACGCGGCGGCCGCCGATACCAGGAGCATCGGGTTGGCCAGCGGGCTCAGGGCCAGCGCCGACCGGGTCATCGAGCGCGAGTTCCCGATCTGGAATGTCTGGAATGCCACCAGCGTGGCGAGAGCCACCGCCTGCGCTTCCGGCAAGCCGGCGTTCCGGTAGGCCCACGCGAAGAGGAGGAGCGTCCCGGCCGCCTGAACCGCTCCGGCGACCGCCACCCGCTCCCACAGCCGCCGCGAGAGAATCCCTTCCGCCCGCGGCCGAGGCCGCCGCGTCAGGACGTCGGCCGCCCCCGGCTCGAACGCCAGCGCGAACTGCTGAACTCCGTCCGTCACCAGGTTGAGCCAGAGGAGCTGCGTTGCCAGGAGCGGGAGCGGCCACCGCACCGCCATCGCGACCAGCACGACCGCCACCTCCGCAGCGTTGGTGGACAGCAGGAAGAACGTCGTGTTCCGGATGTTGTCGAAGGTGACTCTCCCCTCCGCCACCGCGTCCGCGAGGCTCACGAAGTCGTCGTCGGTCAGCACGATGTCGGCGGCCTCGCGTGCGAGGTCGGTCCCGCTGCGTCCCATCGCGACGCCGGTGTCCGCCGCCTTGAGCGCCGGGCCGTCGTTGACGCCGTCGCCCGTCACCGCCACCACCTCACCCCGCCGCTGGAACGCCCGCACGATGGCGAGCTTGTGCGCCGGTGTCGTGCGGGCGAAGACGGTGGTCCGGATCACCGCCGCATCCAGCTCGCCCGGCGCCATCGCATCGATCTCCTGACCGGTGACGACCGCCCCGTCCTGCAGAATTCCGACGGCGCGCGCAATCGCCTGGGACGTATCGCGGTGATCGCCGGTGATCATCACGACGCGGATCCCCGCCTCATGGCACGCGCGAACCGCCTCGGGCACGCCGGGGCGCGGCGGGTCGGCCATTCCCTGGAGGCCGACGAGAGTCAGATCGCCGATCGCGGCGACAGCCGCCTCCGGATCTTCGTCGGCGGCAACCTCCCGGCATGCCATGGCCAGCACCCGGAGCCCGAGCGACGCCATCCGGCGGGTTGCCTCGTGAACCTTCCGGTGATCGACCGCTGATGTGCCGTCGCCGGCCTGCGCGGCGGTGCACGCGGGCAGCACGCGCTCCGGCGCGCCCTTCACAAAGAGCCAGCGACGGCCGTCCGCCCGCCGCACGCTCGCCGAATACCGTCGCTCCGGCTCGAACGGAGACTCGGCCTCGGGTACGTACTGCGTCCGCAACGCTTCCGGCACGAGGCCGAGCTCGAGCGCCGCGATGAGCATCGCGGCTTCGGTGGCGTCGCCGTGGCTTTCCCAGCCGCCGGGCGTCTCGTACACCTCGGCTTCGTTGGTGAGCACGCCCGTGAGCAGGGTGAGACGAAGCGCGGCGTCACGCTCGACCAGCTCGCGGGTGGCGGCGCGGGTACCGGTTCGCCCGCCGCCGCCGCCGGCTGAGGGTATCGCACGCAACTCCCCCCCGGACCAGATCGCCTCGACCGTCATGCGGTTCAGCGTGAGGGTGCCGGTCTTGTCGGTGCAGATCACGCTGGTGCTGCCGAGGGCCTCCACCGCCGCGAGTCGGCGCACGATCGCCCGCCGGCCCGCCATCCGTCTCACGCCGACCGCGAGCGCGATCGTGCTCGCGATGGGCAGGCCCTCGGGGACCGCCGCCACCGCGAGCGCGACGGTCACGAGGAACATCTGGCCGACCCGCTGGCCCTGGGCGATGCCGATGAGGAAGGCGAGCGAGGCGGAGACGACCACCGCGGCGGCGATGACGCGGCCGAGGCGCGCCAGCCGTCGCTGGAGGGGCGGCGTGGCCCGCGGCTCGGTGCCCACCTCTTCGGCGATCGCGCCCAGCTCGGTTGCCGTCCCGATGGCGATCACGTACCCGCGCCCGCGGCCGCTCCGCACGACGGTACCGGCGTAGAGCAGGTTGGTCCGATCGGCGAGAGGCGCGTCGGCCGCGATGGGGTCTGGATCCTTCACGACGGCCACCGACTCGCCGGTAAGCAGCGATTCGTCGACTTGAAGGGCCGTCGCGGCCGCCAGGCGGAGGTCGGCTGGCACGCGTGTGCCGGAGTCCACCAGCACCAGGTCGCCGATCACGAGCTCGCTCGCCGCCAGCTCGACCTCGCGGGCGTCGCGAATCACCCGTGCGCGCGGCGCCGCCAGGCGGAGGAGCGCTCGCACCGCGTGCTCGGCGCGGTACTCCTGCAGGAAGCCGATGCCGGTGTTCACGAGGAGCACGACACCCATGACGGCGGCGTCGATCAGTTCACCCATCGCGACGCTCACCAGCGCCGCCGCGATGAGGATGTAGATCAGTGGGCTGGCGAGCTGGTCGACGAGAATGCGCCACGCGCCGGGTCGGGGCGGCTCGGGGATCGCGTTGGGTCCGGCCTCCCGGCGGCGGGCCTCGGCGGTCGCGGTGGGAAGTCCGACCTCGCTGGTGCCGAGCGCGGACTCGACCTCAGCCACGCCGCGAAGATGCCAGGGCGACCGCGCTGGCGCGGTGGCCGCCGCCACGACGTCAGCCCCGCGGCGCCAGCTCGGCACCAGCCGCGGCGAAGGCCGGCGAGATACGCGCCATGCGGTGCGGCGGGTGGGTGACGAGGATCGGGACCGTTCCCGCGCGCAGCACCTTGTCGGCGACGCTTCCCATTACGAAGCGCCCCGCGCCGCCGCGCCCCCGCGTGGCGAGCGCGATGAGGTCGGCCTTTCCCGTCTCCGCCACGCCGAGCACCCCTTCGGCCACCTGCGAGCCTTCGATCACCGTGATCGTCACGTCGCCTCCGCGCGCCTTCACCTGTTCGGCGAGTGTGTGCAGATATTCCTCCGAGTGGCGGCGGAGCTCTTCCGGCGTGCCGATATGCAGGTCAGGGGCGTCGAGACCCGCACTCGCGGCGAACACGTGCGGCGGCTCGAGCACCATCAGCAGCTCGAGCCGGGAGGGCCCGGCTACCGCGCTCAGGTCCTCGGCCGCGCGGAGGGCCGTTTCCGAGCGCACCGAACCATCCAGCGCAACGAGCACGTGCGTGAACGGCAGCTCAGGCACCCTGAACTGGCCCGGCGCGGCGCGGCAGAGCAGGATCGGCGTGCTGAGGCGGTGGATCAGGCGGTCGGCGACGCTGCCGAACCAGTACCGGTTGAACCCGCCGCGCCCGTGGGTGGTCATCACCACGAGGTCGGCCCGCGACGTGCGCGCGTACCGGCCGATCTGGTCGGCAGCGAAGCCGTCGAGCACCACCGGGCGCGCACGGATCTGCCGGCTTCGCGTCAGCGCCTCCGCAATGCCCTCGGCGTACCGCACCTTCTCGCCGCGGGCGCGAGCCTCGATTGCGTCGAGATCCATCGTAAACGGATTGGTCGGTGTCCACGACGAGAGCCACTTGTGGACCACCACCACATGCAGCAGGGCGCCGGAGGACTCGGCGAGCCCGGCGGCGATCGGCAGGGCTCGCTCGGCCAGCGGCGAGCCGTCGAGCGGAACGATGATCGAGCGGTACATGGTCTCCTCCTACGAATGCAGGGACGCCGTCGGCCGGGTGCCTCGCGTGCGCTCCGATCAATAATGCTCGCCGGCCCATGAAGAAAACTTGAAGGCGCGGACAAGTGCTGGTGAAGTCCGGACCTGCGCCCTCAGGCAAGGAAGTCACACGCCGGTTTCATCCTCGCTTCACGCTGCGGGTGCCTATATGCATGGGCGCACGAGTCTTGACCGGGAGGACCTCATGTACCGCTCGATTCTGCTCGCCCTGGACGGCTCCCCCTTCGCGGAAGGCGCGGCACCCGTCGCCGCTCGCCTGGCGGCGTCATCCCGCGCGACCCTGCATCTCGTCGTGGTGCACGAATGGCTGTCGCACTGGACGCCGCTCGATGCGGCCCAGATGACGCTCGACGAGATCGACGAACACGGCCGGACCGAAACGAAGTCCTATCTTCGCCGACTCGCCAACGAGCTCCGGGCCGACTACGGCATCAAGGTGCGGCACGTGGTGCTCGAAGGCATCCCGGCCGATGAGATCCGCCTCTATGCGACCCGACAGCAGATCGACCTCCTGGTGATGACCACGCACGGGCGGGGCGGGCTGAGCCGGCTCTGGCTCGGCAGTGTCGCCGACACGCTGGTGCGGCAGCTCGACCGCCCGGTGCTGCTCTGTCGCGGCGGCACCGGGGGCCAGCCGGTCTGCGTCATGCCGTTCCGGCGCATCCTGGTTCCGCTCGACGGCTCGGTCGGATCGGAGCGGGCACTCGACATGGCGGCGGACCTCTGCGAGGCCTCGCCGGGATCGGCGATCGGCCTGATGATGGTCGTGTCGCCGCACTACTTGGTCTTCCCGGAATTCGGAGTCGGGGGAGTGGGGCCGGAGGTGACGGACGCGACTCAGCGCGGCGAGTATGCGCGTGAGTACCTCTCGACCCTCGAGGCGCGCCTGGCCGCGCGCGGAATCGAGTCGGCGATCGTGGTCGACGTCGCCGCCGACGTCACCCGCGCGATCATCGACGAGGCACGGCGCACCAGCGCCGATGCGATCGCGATCGCGACCCGCGGCCGTGGCGGCGTGCCGCGGATGGTGATCGGCAGCGTGGCCGACAAGGTGATCCGCGCCGCGGATCAGCCGGTGCTCGTCTGCCGGTCCGCCGGCCGGGCCAGCCGGCTCGCGCCAGCCTACGCGCGGGCGATCGCGCATCTCCAGCCGGCCGTGGCCCACGCGTAGGATGGGCGCGCGTCGGTGGGCCGCACTCGCGGTGCTCGCACTCTGGCCGGCGGCGGCCGGCGCCCAGGCCGCGCCGCGCCCCGAGGGTGTCACCGACAGCAGCATCGCGTGGGGACGGGATCTGTTCCACGGCGCGGCCAATTGCGCGTCCTGCCACGGCCACGACGCGGCCGGCACCGATCGCGGCCCCGCGCTGACCGGCGCGCTCTGGCTCCACGGACCCGGAACCTACGCCTGGCTGGTCGAGCAGATCAGCCTCGGGATTCCGGCGCACGAAACGTGGACCCACAAGCCGATGCCCGCGCGCGGCTGGTCCAACATGCCGGCCGCCGATGTCCGGGCGGTGGCGGCGTATGTGTGGTCGATCACCCATCCGCCGCGCCCGCCGGCACGACATCGGCCGGTGCCCGGCGGCGGTCCGGCGGAGACACGGTAACAGGAGTCTCATCCGCGTTTCACGGCGGCTTCACGCGCCGCGTATCAGATTGGGTGCGGTTCTTCGCAAGAAGAGCCTAGCGGGATGCCCCGTGGGAGAGGGGCCGGCGGGCGCTCGCCGCCGACGGTACGGAGGACCGGTTCGCCAGCCGCGCGCAAGGACTCTCGAGTCCGAGCCAGAAATCTGACGAGCCTCGTTCCAGAGAACGTTCTAGGTGTCTTCTGCAAGGTTGTACACCGAAACCGGCCGCCGGAACAAGTATCTCTTCAACTGCCCCCGACGTTCCCAAACACGTCGGGGGCAATTGTATCTGGTGGCTGTAACCCGTTTACCGATGCCTTCTTAGCGCTCACGGTCCGGTTGTCAATGCGTCCGGCATGAGTTTTGACAGAGCCCGCGGGCCTGATTAGGTTGGTTGATGCGAGTGCCACGCGCGGTCGCGGCCCGGATCCGCGCCGTCTCCCCGACACATTGTCCCATGCCAGCGCAGGCGCGCCCCCGGTGTCTCCGGCGGCGGGGCATGGGCCCGATCTCCAGAGGCGGTTCATGACGAGTTCTCCCAACGCGACCAAGTACATCTTCGTCACCGGCGGCGTCGTCTCTTCCCTCGGGAAAGGCATCGCCGCCGCGTCGCTTGGACGGCTCCTGGTCGAACGCGGCCTGACAGTGACGATGCAGAAGTTCGATCCGTACATCAACGTCGATCCCGGGACGATGTCGCCGTTCCAGCACGGCGAAGTCTTCGTCACCGACGACGGGGCGGAGACCGATCTCGATCTCGGGCACTACGAGCGCTTCATCGACCGGTCGCTCTCCCAGCAGAACAACATCACCACCGGTCGCATCTACCAGACCGTGATCGGCAAGGAGCGGCGCGGCGAGTACCTGGGCTCGACGGTACAGGTCGTCCCGCACATCACCGACGAGATCAAGCTGGCCATCCGGCGCACCGCGCCCGGCCACGACGTCGTGATCACCGAGATCGGCGGCACCGTCGGCGACATCGAGTCGCTCCCGTTCCTCGAGGCGATTCGCCAGTTCCGTCAGGAAGTGGGCCGGGACAACGCGCTCTTCATCCACCTCACGCTGGTCCCCTTCATCGCCGCCGCGGGGGAGCTCAAGACCAAGCCGACCCAGCACTCGGTCCGCGAGCTGATGCAGATCGGGATTCAGCCCGACATCCTGATCTGCCGGAGCGAGCAGCCGCTCTCCGCCGAGATCAAGCGGAAGATCGCGCTCTTCTGCAACGTGGATTTCGGGTGCGTGGTCGAAAGCCCCGACGTGAAGTCGATCTACGAGATTCCGCTGCGTTTCTTCGATCAGGGGCTCGACCGGCAGGTCTGCGAGCGACTTCGGCTGGAGACGAGGGAGCCCGATCTCGCCGACTGGCGCGCGCTCACCGAGCGAATCCTCCGGCCGAACGGGACGGCGCGGATCGCGGTGGTCGGGAAGTACACCGACCTTCACGACGCCTACAAGTCGGTCAACGAAGCGCTGATTCACGGCGGCGCGGCCAACGACGTACGGGTCCAGGTGGAGTGGATCGCCAGCGACCGCTTCACCGACCAGGCGGCAGCGGGCAAGCTGCTCGGCGGCTTCGACGGTCTGCTGATTCCGGGCGGCTTCGGCGAGCGCGGCGTGGACGGCATGATCGAGGCGATCCGCTGGGCGCGCGAGAACGGCCTGCCGTTCTTCGGCATTTGTCTCGGCCTTCAGGTGGCGATCATCGAGTTCGCGCGCAACGTCTGCGCGCTGCCCGACACGAACAGCACCGAGTTCGAGCCGGAGTGCGCCACACCCGTGATCTCCCTCATGCAGTCGCAGCGCGACATTTCGAACCTTGGCGGCACGATGCGCCTCGGTGCCTACACCGCGCGGCTCCGGCCCGGCTCGAAGGTCGCGCAGGCCTACGGGACCCAGGAAATCAGCGAGCGCCACCGGCACCGGTGGGAGGTGAGCAACGCCTACCGCGACGTGCTCGCGGAATTTGGTCTCCGCCTGTCGGGTCAGTCGCCCGACGGCGGACTCGTCGAAGTGATCGAGCTGCCGGATCATCCCTGGTTCATCGGCTGCCAGTTCCATCCGGAGCTGAAGAGCCGGCCGACCCGTCCGCATCCGCTGTTCGCGGCCTTCATCGCGGCGGCGGTCCGCCGCCACGAGGCGCGCCGCGCGCCGGCTGCCGCCCCCGAGCTCGCGGAGCTGACGCGTTGACGCGGGCGGCTGTCGGACGCACCTGCGCGACGGTGGCGCTCGCCGCGGCTCTCGCGGCGTGCGACGGCTCGGGCGCGCATCCGACGGCCACCCTGCAGGCCCCCGACAGCGCGGACCAGCTGCTGGTCGGCTTCTCCCACTATCTCACCAGCAACGGCATCCGCCGGAGCCAGGTCGACGCGGACACCGCCTTCTTCTTCGAGAACACGCAGCTCACGTCGCTCCGGCATCTGAAGGCGGTCTTCTACGACCGCAATGGCGCGGAGGCCTCCACGCTCACGGCGGACAGCGCGTCATACCGCTGGCAGGACGGATCGATGAACGCCGCGGGCCACATCGTCCTCGTATCGCCCGACGGACGGCGGCTCACCACCAGCACGCTCCGGTTCGATCAGCCGACGAACACCATCAGCACCGACCAGCATTTCACCCTCGATCGCGGGTCCGAGCACCTCGAGGGCGACGGATTTCGCGCCGATCCCGACTTCCGGAACGTCGCCGTAAGCCGGCCGCGCGGCGTCGCCGCCGACAGCCTCCTCCTGCCGGGCCAGTGAACCGCGCCCGCCTTGGTGCGCTCGGCGCCGTCGCGGCCACGGTGGCCTTCTCGGCTCCGGCGGGAGCCCAGACGCCCGACACCCAGCGGTGCCGCGTCCAGATCGTGTCGGTGGGCGACACCGGTCGCAGCGTCCAGGCCGGCGGGCAGACCAGCTACTACGCCGGCGGCGGCGTCCGGCTCAAGTGCCTGGGCCAGAATATCACGATGGCGAGCGACAGCGTGGTCGCATACCCCGGCGGCGACGTCGAGTTCATCGGCCGGATGCGCTATCGCGACTCCACCGTTGCCGTCGACGCCGATCGGGTCACCTACCGGAAGGGCGAGGAGCGGTGGGAGGCACGGGGCGCGGTCGTCTCCCGCAGCCTGACCAGCGGCTCGACGATCCGGGGCCCCGCAGTTGATTACCTCCGCCGTGTGGTCGGCGTGCGCGACACCTTCGAGGTGCTCGCGACGGGACGTCCCCACGTCGACTACTTCGCGCGCGACTCCGCCGGCGAGCGCCGGGAACCGTACGTGATCGTGGCCGACCGCCTGCACGCCGTGGGCGAGGACCGCATGTGGGGCGGCGGCCGTGTCACCATCGACCGGAGCGACATCGCGGCGCGCTCCGATTCGCTGCGGCTCGACACCGGGGCAGGGAACGACGGCACGCTGATCGGCAAGCCGGTTTTCAGCGGCCTCGGCACCGACAGCTTCACCGTGAGCGGCACCCGCATCGATTTTGCCCTCAGCGGCCGGCAGGTCCGCTCCGTCCGCGCCGGCGATCACGCCCACGCCATCAAGGGGGAGTGGGATCTGGTGGCGGACACGATCCTCATCGGCGTGGCGGAACACAAGGTCGAACGGATGTTCGCCTGGGGAAGAACGACCCGCCCGAAGGCGGTCGGCAAGCGGTACGAGGTGCGCGGCGATTCACTTGCCTTCGATCTGCCGCGGCAGGTGCTCACGGAGGCGCGGGCGTTCGGTAGCGCGTGGGTCGGTGGCGCCGTGGATTCGGCCACGGGCAATCGGGACTGGATGCAGGCGGACACGATCGTGGCCGCCTTCGCGAAGCGGGATTCCGCCGGTGCTTCGCGGACGGCGCTCGACGTGGTACGGGCGCACCACGATGCGCGGTCGTTCCACTCCGCGAAGAGCGACCGGCCGGGACGGCCGCCGTCGCTCAGCTACGTGCGGGGGGATACCATCACGCTGACGATGAAGAAATCGGGCGAGGAGGGTGTCGAGCGGGTGGATGTCCACGGCCACGCCGACGGGGTGCAGCTCGAGCCGCAGTCGGCCAGCGCGGCGCAGCGACCTCCTGCCGCCCTGCCGGCTCGCCGATGAGCGGCGAATGGCTCGGCGCCGTGACCCGGCGCGACCCGTCGGTCCCGCTCACACTGGCCGCCATCGTCCGGTCGGCGGGGCCGTGGGGAGCGATCGGGCTGCCTGAGCTCCTGATGGCGTATCGCGAGACGTTCATGATCTGCTATCGCGACGCGCTGCGCGGCAAGGAGCCGACCCTCTCCGAGGACGAGGTCCGCACGCACCTGACGGCGTCGCTGCTGCCGCGCCTGGCCAGCGAAGGCTGGATCGACGACACCGCCAGCATCGGCTGGGAGGCGATCCAGGCGCAGGGCGACTGGTGGCCCGCCGCCGCCGGCGACCGTGTGCAGTCGTTCGAGGCGCTGATCGCCGTCGCGCGGCACAACCTCCAGGCGCCGGCCCGCCGGCCCGCACCGGGGCCTCGCAGCGTGCTGGAGGGCGTCGGGCTTGGCAAGAGCTTCCGCGGCCGCCGCGTGGTGGACGATGTGAGCGTGCGCGTGGAGCAGGGGGAGATCGTCGGCCTCCTCGGCCCCAACGGCGCCGGCAAGACCACCACGTTCTATCTGATCACCGGCCTCATCAGGCCGAACGCGGGACGGGTTCTCCTCGACGGCGAGGATCTCTCGGGGCTCCCGATGTTCCGCCGGGCGCGTCGCGGGATCGGATATCTGGCGCAGGAGCCGTCGATCTTCCGCCGGATGACGGTCGAGGAGAACATTCTGGCCATCCTGGAGACCCGCAACCTGCCGCCGAAGGAGCGCGACCGCGAGCTCGAACGGATGCTCGACGAGCTCTCGATCCGGCACCTCCGGAAGAGCCGGGCCTACAGCCTGAGCGGCGGCGAGCGGCGGCGGCTCGAGATCACCCGGGCACTGGTGACCGAGCCGCGGTTCATGTTGCTGGACGAACCGTTCGCCGGCGTCGACCCGATCGCCGTGCACGACATCCAGACGATCGTTGCCGGGCTGCGTCATCGCGGCATCGGCGTGCTCATCACCGACCATAACGTGGAGCAGACGCTGGACATCGTCGACCGCGCGTACATCATGTTCGAAGGCAAGGTGCAGGCGGCCGGCAGTGTCCGCGACCTGGTCTACAACGATCGTGTCGCCCAGCTGTATCTCGGTCCCACTCTCACCGCCCGGCTGCGCTCGCGGCTGGACGAGGTCGCATGAAGACCGGTCTTTCCCAGCACACCGGGCTCCGTCAGGAGCTGCGGGTCAA
>JBLMWC010000116.1:0-4878 GCA_050257015.1 Bacillota bacterium
ACTTCCGCGACACGCTGCGCCGCTTCGAACAGCTCTTCCAGATCGTCCCGTCGGTCGCGGCGCGTGACCTCCATCCCGGCTACCTCTCCACCCGCATCGCCGGGGAGCTGGGCCTCCCCCACGTCCTGCCGGTGCAGCACCACCACGCTCACATTGCCGCGGTGCTGGCCGAGCACGGAGAGACCGGACCGGTGATCGGCCTGGCGTTCGACGGCACCGGCTACGGCGACGACGGCCATATCTGGGGCGCCGAAGTGCTGCTGGCCGATCTCGCCGGGTATCGGCGCCTGGCGCAGCTCCGCTACGCGCCGATGCCCGGTGGCGACCGCGCCGCGCGGGAGCCGTGGCGCGCGGCGCTGGGCTACCTCTCGCTCGAGCCGGACGCGGAAGCTGCCTTCGCCGGCGCGTTCGACGCCGTTCCGGCACGCGAGCGCGCGATGGCGGCGCTGCAGATCGCGCGGCGGCTCAACGCGCCGCTGGCGTCGTCGATGGGCCGCCTCTTCGACGCGGCGAGCGCCGTGCTCCGCGTGCATCGCGGCCGGCAGTTCGAGGGACAGGCGGCGATGGAGCTCGAGGCGCTCGCCGGTGGGCGGGCCGGCCGAGTGCTGGAGATGCCGCTCGACACCGCCGGCGACGTGTGGCAGCTCGACCCGCTCCCGCTTCTGATCGCGCTGGGCGAGCGCCGGCGGGACGGGGCCGATGCCGGCCAGCTCGCGGCGGACTTCCATGCGAGCGTCATCGCCGCGGCGGCGCGGGTCGCCGCGCTCAGCTGCGAGCGCTCAGGCGTCGGCACCGTCGCGCTGGGCGGCGGTGTCTTCCAGAACGCGCGCTTCGCCGTCGAGCTGCCGGCGTCGCTCGAAGCGGCGGGCCTCCGGGTGCTGCTGCCGCGCGAGCTCGGTCCGAACGACGGCGCCGTCAGCTACGGCCAGGCCGCGATCGCCGCGGCACGGCTGGCGGCCGAGTCCCCGCTCTGATCGGAGGCTGAGCCATGTGCCTGGGTGTGCCGGGACGGGTGGTCGAGGTCCACGATGACCGCGGGCTCGCAATGGGCGTGGTGGACTTCGGGGGCGTGCGGCGCGAAGTCTGTCTCGCCTACATCGCCGATGAGGTGCGGCCGGGGGACTACGCGCTGGTGCACGTCGGCTTCGCGATCTCGCGGATCGACGAAGCGGAGGCGCGCCGCACCTTCGAGGCGCTCCGCGAGATGAGCCAGCTCGACGAGCTGGAGTGGCTGCGGGAGGCCGCGGCGCAGGAGCTGAGCGAGATGGCGCTCCGGGCCTCGACATGAAATACCTCGCCGAGTACCGGGACGGCACGATCGCGCGGGCGCTGGCGGCGCAGATCCGGCGGACGGCGACGCGCCGCTGGGTGCTGATGGAAGTGTGCGGCGGGCAGACGCATACGATCGTCAAGCAGGGGCTCGACGAGCTCCTGGGCGACGCCGTCGAGATGATCCACGGGCCCGGCTGTCCCGTCTGCGTGACGCCGCTCGAACAGATCGACAAGGCGCTGGCGCTGGCGTCGCGGCCCGACGTGATCTTCACCTCCTTCGGCGACATGCTGCGCGTGCCGGGCAGCGAGTGCGACCTGCTCCAGGTGCGCGCGCGCGGCGGCGCCGTCCGGATCGTCTACTCGCCGCTCGATGCGCTCGCGCTCGCCGTGCGGCATCCCGACCGCGAGGTCGTCTTCTTCGCCGTCGGCTTCGAGACGACGGCACCCGCGAACGCCATGGCGGTCTGGCGCGCCCGCGAGCTCGGCGTGAAGAACTTCAGTGTCCTGGTGTCCCACGTGACGGTGCCGCCGGCGATGGTGGCGCTCCTGAGCGATCCGGCGAACCGGGTGCAGGGATTCCTCGCCGCGGGCCACGTCTGCACCGTGATGGGCTGGACCGAATACGAGCCGATCGCCGCCGGCTTCCGGGTGCCGATCGTCGTCACCGGATTCGAGCCGCTCGACATCCTCGAGGGGATCCACCTCGCCGTCCGTCAGCTCGAGGAGGGCCGGTACGAAGTAGAGAACCAGTACGCGCGCGCGGTGACCCGGATGGGCACGGTGCCGGCCCGCACGCTGGTCGAGCAGGTCTTCCATCTGGTGGACCGGAAGTGGCGCGGAATCGGTGAGATCCCCGCGAGCGGGCTCGCACTGCGTGAGGAGTTCGCCGAGTTCGACGCGGAGCGGCGCTTCGACGTCGGTGCGATCGACGTGGCGGAACCGCTCGAGTGCCGCGCGGGCGCCGTCCTCCGCGGCCAGCTCAAGCCCCATCAGTGCCCCGCCTTCGGCCGCCACTGCACGCCGGAACGTCCGCTCGGCGCGCCGATGGTGTCGTCGGAAGGCGCCTGCGCCGCGTACTACAACTACGGCCGGTTCCGCACTGCCGGCGTGGTGGAAGCGAAATGACCGACACGCTGCGGCTGGCGAACGGCCTCGTCTGCCCCGCCCCCCCGGCGCCGGCCGAGCGGATCCAGCTCGGGCACGGCTCCGGCGGCAAGCTGAGCGCGGCGCTGCTGCGCGAGCGGTTCCTGCCGCATCTGGCCAATCCGGTGCTGCAGCAGCTGGGCGACGCAGCGGTGGTGCCCGTCTTCGGCGGCGAGATCGCCTTCTCGACCGACACCTTCGTGGTGAGCCCGCTGGAGTTTCCGGGCGGAAACATCGGGTCGCTCGCCGTGCACGGCACGCTCAACGACGTCGCGATGATGGGGGCGGTGCCGCGGTTCCTGTCGGCCGGATTCGTGATCGAGGAGGGACTCGAGTTCGCGGTGCTCGACCGCGTGATCGCCGCGATGGCGGCCGCGGCCCGCGCGGCCGGCGTCCCGCTCATCACCGGTGACACCAAGGTCGTCGAGCGCGGCAAGGCCGACGGGCTCTACATCAACACCACCGGCATCGGCACGCTCGACGGCGCCTGCCGCCCCGCGCCCGAGCGCGCGGCGAGCGGCGACGCGGTGATCGTGAGCGGGCCGATCGCGTGCCATGGCATGGCGATCATGGCCGCCCGCGAGGGGCTCGGCTTCGAGGCCGAGATCGAGAGCGACTCGGCGGCGCTCTACCCGCTGGTGGCACGGATGGCGGAACGGTTCGGGGCCGATGTGCACGTCCTCCGGGACCCGACGAGGGGAGGCGTGGCCAGTGCGCTCAACGAGATCGCCGCCGCGTCGGGCACCGGCATGGTGCTCGACGAGGAGGCGCTGCCGATCCCGGGACCCGTCTCCGCCGCCTGCGAGATGCTGGGCCTCGATCCGCTCTACGTCGCCAACGAAGGCGTGATGCTGGCGATCCTTCCCGAGCGCCTCGCCGATGCCGCCGTCGAGGCGCTTCGCGCCGAGCCGCTCGGCGCGGAGGCGGTCCGGATCGGGCGGGTCGTGGCGGACCATCCCGGCATGGTGGTGATGCGCACCGCGATGGGCGGGACCCGCGTGGTGGACATGCTTCCCGGCGACCAGCTTCCCCGGATCTGCTGAGATGCCGGGCCTCCTCCCCATCCTGTTCCTCGGTGTCATCCTCGGCATGCGTCACGCTACCGATGCCGATCACGTCGTGGCCGTCACCACGATCGTCACCCGTCAGCGGAGCGTCGCCGACGCGATGCGGATCGGCGCCCTCTGGGGCGTCGGTCATACGCTCACCATCCTGCTGGTCGGCGGGGCGATCATCGTGCTGGGCGTCGTGATCCCGCCGCGGCTCGGCCTCGCGATGGAGTTCGCCGTGGCGGTGATGCTGGTCGGTCTGGGCGCGTACAGCCTCCTCGGCCGGCGCGGCGCGGCGGCCCAGCCATCGGCGGCGCGGCCCATGCTCGTCGGCGTGGTGCACGGCCTCGCCGGGTCCGCAGCCATCGCGCTGCTCGTGCTCACCACGATCCCGGAACCGCGCTGGGCACTCGGCTATCTGCTGCTGTTCGGGCTGGGGACGATCGGGGGAATGATGGGCGTCACCGGCGCGGTTGCTGCGCCGATGGCGCTGACCGTCCGCCGATTCGACAGATTCAACCGTTCGCTGCAGCTTGTGTCCGGCACCCTGAGTGTCGCCCTGGGCCTCGCGCTGGCGGCGCAGCTTGCGCTGGTGGACGGGCTCTTCGCCGCCACTCCCACCTGGGTCCCCCGATAGCCGAGGGATTGTCATGCCACTCCGTCCCGGCATCTACATCGTTCCGACCAGCCGGTGGTACATCGAGCGGACCGTCTGGCTGATCGCCGGCTGCGTCCTCCTCGCCAGCACGACGCTCGCCCTCCTGGTCGATCCGCTCTGGATCCTGCTCGTCATCGTGACGGCGCTGGCGTCGATCACCGTGTCGCTCACCGGCTTCTGCCTCGTCGGCAACGTGCTCTACCGGCTCGGCTTCACGCCGATGCTGGCCCGGCCGTCCGCCGGGCGGCCCAAATGGTACTTCATGCAGACCGACAGCTGGTACCTGGAGCGGCGGATCTATCTGGCGGTGGGAATCAATCTGATCATCGCGTCGGTGCTGTCGCTGGTGCACAGCCCATGGTGGCTGGCATTCACCGGCTTCGTCGGCGGGGCGATGGTGTGGTTCGCGGCCACCGGCTTCTGCATCATGGCCAACGGGCTCTACTGGCTCGGCGCGGAGCCGCGCCTGGCGCCGCGCGGCGCTACGGCACCTGGCCGCAGCGGCCTTCGCGCACCAGCGTCATCCACGCCTCCGTCTCGCGCGTAGCGAGGTGGCGCTCGGCGCGCTCGCGCGCCAGGCGGTCGCGCTGCGCCGGCGTCAGGACGCAGAGCACCTGCTGGCGCGCCGCAAGGTCGAGCGCCCGGACCCGCGGGCGCACCTCTGCCATGATCGTATCGGCCGCCGGCTGCAAGCGCCGAACGATCCCTTCCACCCGGGCCCGCTGTGCATCGTCGAGCCCGAGGTTGAGGAGCATC
>JBLMWC010000117.1:0-5038 GCA_050257015.1 Bacillota bacterium
AGCTCGAGGGAACGCTGGACGGCCCTCGCCACACGGGCCGCGCCGGCGGAGTCGGGCCTCAGATACAGGATCCGGACCGGACCGGCCTGCAGCTCACCGTAATGCCCGATCGCGAAGTCCATCCGCCAGGACGGCTTGATGCTCCGGTACACATAGGTCGCCTCGCCGTTGCGCGCGGTTCGCTCGACGAGGCGGCCGCCGTTCGCGACCACCAGCGTATCCGGCACCGTGATGCGCGCGACGTAGTCGAAGCTCGGCAGGGCCGACGATCGCAGTGAGGTGAGCGAGGCGTACATCACGAGCGGGAAGGCCCACGCGTCGTTCCGGAGAATCGTGAATGCCGGATCGATCCGGTCCTTGATGTAGCCCATGCCGGTCTCGGCATACCCGAGCAGGAAGCCGCCGTACTGCACGGTAATCGTCGTGCGGGCTCCCGGCGCGAGCGACGCGGGGAGCGCGACGCGGACTTCGTTGAGCTGAAGCGCCGGAAGATCCGGGTCGCGGACGATCCGCTGGGTGAATGCCAGGGTATCGCCGTCGCCGCCCCGCGCCGATCGGACCTCCATCAGGCGATAGAGCACGAGCGGGATCTCGCGCGCGGGGCTCGGCGAGTTGTTCTGCACCGTGATGCGCGCGGTGCCCTGCAGTGTGTCGTCCCTGAAGTCCAGGGCGGCGGTCAGCTCGTAGTGAACCGGCGTCACCTGCAGCGCCGGCGTCTGGGCTGACAACGGAGCTGCGGCCAGGAGGAAAGCACTCAGCGCCAGGACTGGTTGCACCTGAAGCGAGGCTCGACGGTCGGGCACGGGGCTGCGACCCGGTGAAGAGGAACCGGAACGATATCGCCCGACCGGCGGCCCCGCCAGCCGACTAGCTTCGCGCTTCGAGATGCTTCCCGATGTTCTTCAGCTGTCCCGCCCACCCCGCCGAATTCATCTCGAACGCCTTGGCGCGGCGCGACGCCGGGATCGCGTCGAACCCGCTCTCGACGACGGTGAGGAGAGTCCCGTCACCGTCCGGCTCGAGAGTGAACTCCACGAGCGTCATCGGCTCCTTCGAGTAGTCCACGCCCGGATCGATCGCGTACGGGTGCCAGCGGAAGGAGAAGAAGCGTTCGGGCTTCATAGTCTCCACCACGACTTCGAAGGGCACGTGCTCGTACCCCTTGATCGTGATCCTGCCACGGACATTCGCCCCCGGGGTGAACGTGCCGTCGAGCGCGACGCCGAACCAGGTGCCGAACTCCCGGGTGTCGGTGATGGCGCGCCAGACGCGCGAGACGGGGCTGTCCAGTCGGATCTGCTTTTCGATGCGGTCGGTGCTGGTGACGGTCTGCATTGGAGTTACTCCTTGTCGGGATGGCGAAGCATCGCTTCGAGGGCGGCGAGACGTCTGGTCCAGAGCCGCTCGTAGGAGCGCAGCCACTCGTCGGCCTCCGCCAGCGGCTGCGGGTTGATCTGGCAGAAGTGGGTCCGGCCGCGCACCGTGCGCCGCACCAGGCCGGCTCGCTCGAGCGTCTTCACGTGCTTCGACGCGGCGGCGAGGGACATGCGGAACGGCTCGGCGAGCTCGCCGACGGTGTGCTCCTGCCGGGCGAGCCGGCGGAGCATCGCCCGGCGGGTGGGATCACCGAGCGCGTGAAAGACACGGTCGAGGGCCTGCGAATCTGTAACCATGCGGTTGAATATAAGTCGAGACCGGGAATAGTCAACCCGCGAGTTGAATGACGGTCGCCTTTGACACTCCACCGCCCGTCACGTACCATCAATCAGCGCGCGTTGGGGCGCCTCCGGTCCGCGGCAAGGGAGATCACTCCCGCCCAGGCAGTCTGCAGTCCGATCATCGGCCTTCTTCCGGCCCGGCTTCAGCGGACATCGGGCGCTACGGAAGGAGACGCATATGCCCGACCGGCCCGCCGCATCCCGTACCGTCGAGAATCTGAAGAAGGAAGCGAAGCGCTGGCTCCGCGCTCTCCGCGCCGGCGACGCCGACGCGCGCGCCCGCTTCGACCGCGCGTTGCGCGATGCCCCGGCGGAGCCGACGCTCCGCGACGTGCAGCACGCCCTCGCCCGCGAGCGCGGCTGCGCGGGCTGGGCGGAGCTCACCGCGCGGGCCCCCAACGACTCGCTGGTCGATCTGTTCCTGCGAGCGGCCTGCCCCGATCATCACGTCCGGAGCGCGAGCGACCATCTCCGCGCGCTCCACACCGCGATGCGTCTTCTCGAGCAGCATCCCGGGATCGCCCACGCGAGCTTCGCCACCGCCGTCGTCACCGGCGACCGGGCGGCGGTCGCGCGCGCGCTCCGCGATGACCGGGGCCTCGCCACCCGCGCGACGGGACTGACCGATCCCCGCCAGTCGGCCGGCGGCGACAGCGGCGACCTCTTCCGCGACCTCGGGCCCCGCGGATGGTCCCCGCTCCTCCATCTGTGCTTCACACGGCTGGCGCTGCCGGCGGTGCACGAGAACGCCGTCGCCATTGCGGAGCTGCTGCTCGATGCCGGCGCCGACCCGGCAGCGTACTTCATGGCGGGCGGCAGCCGCTACACGCCACTCGTCGGCGTGATCGGCGAGGGCGAGGAGCACCGGCCGCCACATTCGCGGCGCGATGAGCTGGTCGGCGTGCTGTACTCGCGCGGCGCCGAGCCGTACGACAATCAGGTCATCTACAACATCAGCTTCGGCCCGGACACCCGCTGGTACCTGGAGCGGGCGTTCGCGCGATCCGTCGAGCTGGGGCGCGCCGGCGACTGGAACGATCCCGAATGGATGATGCTGGGCATGGGGGGCTACGGATCCGGCGCGCGCTGGCACCTCGAGCTGGCGATCGCCCGGGGGGACGTGGCACTCGCCGAATGGTGCCTGGCGCATGGCGCGAACCCCGAGTCGGCGCCGGGCCGGAGAGGGAGACTCAAGGGCCGGCCACTCTACGAGGAGGCGGTGCGCGCCGGCCAGCGGGCGATTGCGGAGCTCCTCCTGCGGCATGGCGCGCTGCCTTCGCCGATCGCGCTCGATGGCATCGAAGCGCTCACCGAGTCAGCGCTTCAGCTTGATGCCGAGGCGGTGCGGGATGCGGTTGCTCGTCACCCCGAGTATCGCGCGGACCCCGCGCCGCTCTTCGCCGCCGTGCGCCGGAACCGCGCCGACGTCGTGGCCCTGCTGCTCGATGCAGGCTGGTCGCCCGACGTGCAGGACGAGGCGGGGGAGCGGCCGCTCCACGTCGCGTCGTCGCACGACTCCGTCGCTGCGGCCGGGGTACTGATCGAACGCGGCGCCGAGCTCGACCCGGTGGAATCGCGGTACGGCGGCACCCCGCTGGGCCGCGCCAGCTACTACCGGCACCAGGCGATGATCGATCTCCTCGCGGAGCGGAGCCGCGACGTCTGGGAGCTGGCCTTCCTCGGCAAGGTCGAGCGTCTCCGGGAGCTGCTGGCCGAGCGGCCGGCGCTGGGGAAAATCAGCGGGAACGGGCAGACGCCGCTGATGTGGCTGCCGCCGGAGGACGAGGGGCGCGCCATCGAGGTTGCGCGACTCTTTCTGGAGTACGGGGCCGACCCGACGCTGAAGAATCCGGAAGGAATGACGGCCGCGGACCGCGCGGAGCGACAGGGAATGACCGAGCTCGCGCGGATGCTGCGGTAGGGCCGGGACGATGCGTCAGGCCACCAGATTGCCGCGGCCCCTGCGGGGGCCTCGCAATGACGCAGGGGGGACACGTCATTGCGAGGGCCGAAGGCCCGAAGCAATCTGGTCGCTCATGCGGCTCCCCGGGCATGAGCGGAGCGTTGCCGTGAGCCACCAGATTGCCGCGGCCCTCCGGGCCTCGCAATGACCTACACCGTCGCCGGGATGTCCGCCGTCGTCGGATCGATCACCGCCGTCACCTCGAGCACGCGGTCGGCCGGGAATCCCCCACGCCGCGCATGCTCCCGGACGATCTCCGGGTTCGCCGCGATGTACACGCAGGTGATCTTGTCCTCGGTCACATAGCTCTGCACCCACTGGATCCTGGTCCCGAGCTCGTGGAGTGCCGCACAGGAGCGCCGGGCGATCTCCTGCAGCTCGGCCGGCGACAGCGCCGCCGCGTTGGGGATCTCGCGTTCGATGATATACTTCGGCATCAGTGCACCATGGTTGACGTTGACGTTGCGAACTGGCAGCTCACGTCGGGGTTCCAGTCCTTGAAGAGACCGGTGGGGTTGTTCTTGAAGATCCAGACGTGCAGCGCCCAGACCTGGAAGGTCTCGTTCCAGGTGAACGGCTGGCCGAAGAGCACCGGCGCGGGATCGGTCGGCTGGCCGGGGAAGATGAACTCGACGGCTACCAGCCGCAGCGTTCCGTTCTGCTCCGGCTCGTAGATCACGAGCTGCGGCCGCACCGGATCGAGCGAGCCGACGTTGTCGCCGTTGATGTAGTGGAAGCCCATGCCGCCGGCGGGGCTCTCCATGCAGCCTGCGGGGAACTGGACGTTGTAGCCGGCGCCGTCGGCGACGGCGATGCGATGGAACCGCGCGGTCGCCGCGCGGAGCGCCGCGATGTCCTGGCGATTGGCGGCGGTCAGCGTCCCGTCGAGTCCCGCCTGGGACTGATCGGCGGTGGCGGCAGCGCTTTCAGTGGGAGCCGGATCGGCACCGCATCCGGCGAGAAGTGCGATTCCGGCGAGAAACACAGTGGGCTTCATGGCAACCTCCGAAAAGTCTGGTGAGCTGGTACCGACGGACGCCCCCAACCTGAGCCGGAGTGCTTTACTGCCTCTTACGCCGGGAGTTAGCCAGGAATTAGCGGGAGCAGGGACGCGGTGATCGCGATCCAGTTTCTCGGCGGCGCGTCGCTGCGCTCGGGCGACGCCCCCCTCGCCGGGCCCCCCGCGCAGCGACACCGGATTGCCCTCCTGGCGATGATCGTGGCCGCGTGGCCCCAGCCGCTCTCCCGCGACCGCGCCATCGCCATGCTCTGGCCCGAGCGCGACGAGGCCAACGGGCGCCGGCTTCTCAACCTCGCCGTCCACGTGCTCCGCGCGGCGCTCGGCGAGGACGCGATC
>JBLMWC010000118.1:0-18437 GCA_050257015.1 Bacillota bacterium
CGTGGTTCGATTCGCTGACGATCTGGCGCCGCTCGGGTGACGCCGTGCGCTCGGCCGACACCGACGGCATCATCGGCGGGCGCTACCGCGGGGTGCTGTCGGCCAGCGGGGCCTACACCGCATCGGCGACTCCGTTCGTGCCGGACCAGGTCGCTGAATTCGCCGACCTGCGCGACGCCTTCGCCGATCTCCTTCCCCCGCTCCCTCCCGCGCTGCTCCAGGCCGGCGCCGTCTGGCGCGACAGCAGCGGGACCACGATCGAGCGCCTGGGAGACAGCGTCGGCGCGGAGGGGCCGATCCAGCGCTATCGCCTCGAGCGCCAGTCCGCCCGGCGTGACGTGTCGCTCGACGGCAGCGATACACTCCGCATTCCGGTGAAGCAGACGACGGTTGAATCAGGAGAGTTCGCGTGGGAGCCCATCCGGGGGCTCCTGAGTCGGACCCGCACGATCACGGTCGAAACCGAGGTCCCGGCCGGCGGTGCCGTGCGCGTGCCGGTGCGGTCCCGCGTGGTTCAGCGTGTGACGCTGGCGCGGATCCCGGACGACGTGTCGGCCTGCCGGTAGTCGCGATACTGATATGCCGCCTCGCCGTCTGATTCGGCGAGCGCCGCGTCGATGAGCGGCCGGCCGGGCGCGAGCGCGCAGACGGGGTCGGTCGCGGCCGCGTCACCGGTCAGCGCGAAGGCCTGACAGCGGCACCCACCGAAGTCCACCGATCGCCGCGCGCAGTCCCGGCACGGCGGCCGCATCCATTCCTCCCCCCGATACGCATTGAACGCCGGCGATTCCCGCCAGATCCACTCGAGGGAGTGGTCACGCACGTTGTCGAACTCCATCCCGCCGATGCCGCTGGCGCCGTGGCAGGGCAGTGCGTCTCCATCCGGAGTCACGACGACGTACGAGCGCCCCCAGCCGCCGTAGCACGGCTTGGGATAGATGCCGTGGTAGTCCGGGAGCACGTAGGTGATGCGGAGCCGGCCGTGGTAACGCTCCTTCGCCGCCCGCACCACACCCTCCGCGGCGCCGACCTGCTCGCGGGTCGGCATGAGTGCGGCCCGATTCCGCAGTCCCCACCCGTAGTACTGCGTGTTGGCGAGCTCCAGGCGGTCGGCGCCGAGATCCGCGGCGAGCTCGATCAGGGCGCCGACGTGATCGATATTCGCCCGGTGGAGGACGACGTTGACCGAGAACGCGAAGCCGAGCTCACGCACCGCCGCCGCCGCCGCGAGCTTCTGGCGCACCGACGCGACGCCGGCGATGCGCTCGGCATCCGCCACCTCGACGTCCTGGATCGAGATCTGCACGTGCTCGAGCCCGGCACCCCGCAGCGCCTCCGCGCGGGCGCGGGTGAGGCCGAGGCCCGACGTCACCAGCGTGGTGTAGAAGCCGAGCGCCCGGGCATGCACGGCGATCGCCTCCAGGTCACGTCGCACGAGTGGCTCTCCTCCCGAGAGTCCGAGCTGCAGCACGCCGAGGGCCCGCGCCTGGTCGAGGACGCGGAGCCAGTCGCCGGTGGCGAGCTCGCGCTCGGCCCGTACCAGCTCGATCGGGTTGGAGCAGTACGGGCAATGCAGCGGGCAGCGGTGGGTCAGCTCCGCCAGCAGCGTGGTCGGCAGATCAGCGGGCATCGATCAGCTCCCGGCCCGCTAGCTCCTCGAGATATTCCGCCACATCGGCGGCGACGTCCGCGTCATAGCGGGCGCCGAGCGTCGCCGCGATCTCCGCGACGGTGCGCCGGCCGTCGCAGAGCTCCAGGATGGCGCGGCCGGTGTCGTTCAGGAAGACGGCACCTTCGGGATAGAGGAGCACCGGGCGGTCGCGGACCGCGTCGTAGTCGAGGCGCGCCAGCCGCCAGAGCGACGGAACCGATTCCGGGGCGATCACGTCAGTCGTCACGGTACGCGTTGTCGATCGTGTCGATCATCACCCAGAGCATCTCGAGCTTGAAGCGGAGCGCGTCGAAGGCGCGGTGCTGCGTTTCGACGGTGGTGCAGTGCTGCTGCACGAGGTGAAGGCCGTGCCGGCTGTCGCGCGGCGCCTGGTCGAGACGGCTCCGGAAGTACTCCAGCCCGGCCCGGTCCACCCAGGGGTAGTGCTCCGCGAACGCCGCGATCCGGCGGCCCATCAGATCGGGCGCGAACAGCTCGGTGAGCGAGGAAGCGACGGCGTCGATCCACGGCTTCGTGCGGCAGAAGGTCACGTACGACTCCGCCGCCAGCCGCACCCCCGGCAGCACATGACGCTCGTCCTCCATCTCGGCCCGCGGCACTCCGAGCGCTTCGCCGAGACGGATCCACATCTCGATGCCGCCGGTGCCGGGCGCGGTGCCGTCGTGGTCCACGATCCGCTGGATCCAGGCGCGGCGGACCGCGGGATCGGGACAGTTCGACAGGATCGCCGCATCCTTCCTCGGGATCGCGCGCTGATACGCGAGCCGGTTGGCGACCCATCCCTGGAGCTGCGTACGGCTCAGCCGGCCCTCGTGCATCAGCTGGTGAAACGGGTGGGCCGCGTAGTAGGAAGTACTGAACGCCCGGAGCGCATCGGCCAGGGCGTCGGGCGGAAGCGGGGCGTCGAGCAATGGGATCGGCGGCGGCGGCGGGGCAGCGAGCCGGTGCGTCATAGCGTGAAGGTCATCCCGTCCGCGCCGATTGCAAGGCCGGCCGCCACGACCGCGGCGCGCTCGGCGGAGTGCTCCAGCAGCACCGGATTGGTGTTGTTGATGTGCACGTAGACGGTGCGGGACGGCAGCGCCGCGAGCGCCTCCATGCTTCCGCGCGGTCCGGAGATCGGAAGGTGACCCATGGTCCGCGCGGTGCGCTGACCGACACCGAGGTCGATCAGCTCATCGTCCGCCCAGAAGGTGCCGTCGAAGAGCACCAGCGACGCGGCGCGAAGCTGCTCGAGAGTGGCGGCGTCGAGCGCCCCGCAGCCCGGGACGTAGGCGCAGCAGCTCCTGGCATCCCGGATGAGCAGCCCGACGGTCGAGCCGGCGGCATCCGCCGAGGCGAAGCGCGGGGCGTCTCCCGCAACTGGAAACGCCTCGACGGTGAGGCCCGTGGGATGGCCGTCGCGGTCGGCCAGCGCGAACGGTGCCCAGGGCGCGAGGCAGGTGACCGGAGCATCGGCGAAGGCCCGGACGACGGGAAGGAGGTGGGAATCCCGCTCGAGGATGCGCGCCACCGCCTCGGTAGCGTAGAGCGGGAGATGCCGCCCCTCCCGCAGGAGAAGGATGCCGATGGTGTGATCGAGCTCGGCGTCGGTGAGGATGACCCCTTCGATCGGGAGCCGGCGCGGCTCCGCGGCCGGCTCCTGCGGGATGCGCGCCAGCTGCGCCCGGACATCGGGTGATGCGTTGAGCAGGAACCAGCGATGTCCGTCGGCGCTCACCGCCACGGCGGACTCGGTCCGCGGCGTGGCGGCGGCGGGATCGGTGCGCGCGGTGCGGCAGCCGGGACACCAGCAGTTCCACTGGGGAAAGCCACCGCCGGCGGCGGTTCCGAGGAGAATCACGTGCATGAACGGCGCGGGGCCCGCCGGATGGCGGGCCCCGGTCAAGGCAGGCTAGAGGGTGGCGACGTACGCGGTGACCTCGAGCGTCACCGCTACAACTTCGGCCTTCGGCTTGGTCCAGCGCATGGCGTCTACCTCGCTCGGTGAATCGTCGGTCTTTGCTTCCGTCGGAGTATAGGAATCGCCGGAGACCGGCGCAAGCAGAGCGGTGCCCGCGGCCCGGTGATCTGCGTCACGCTAGTGCGCCATTCCCGCGCCCGCACCGGGACGGCCCTTCCGGAACATCAGCAGCAGCGGGAGGGCGCAGACGAAGGTGACACCCATCGTGAGAAAGACCTTCTCGAATGCGACGACCGCCGCCTGGCGATGCACGGTGGCATCGAGCAGGGCGTAGGCCTTCAGCCGGGCCGCCTCGAGCGTTCCGCCCTGCCGGAGCATCCCGCGCGTGACCCCGTCGAGCCATTGCGTCGCCGCCGGATCGGACGCGGTGATGTGCGGCAGCATCGCGGTGCGGGCGGTCTCGGTGAAGCGGGTGAGCAGCGTGGCGGCCACCGCAATGCCGAAGCTCCCGCCCAGCTGCCGCGAGAGGTTGAACAGGCCGGTGCCCTGCGCCATCTGCGCCGGGACCAGGTCGGCCACCGCCACCTGGGTCAGGGGCACGAAGATGCAGCCCAGCCCGACGCCGCGCAGGATCATCGGCCAGAGCAGGTCGTGCATGCCGATGTCGAGCGTGAAGTGGTAGTGGAGCCACATCGACCAGGCGAACAGCGCGACGCCGAAGGTGATCACGTAGCGCGCATCGAAGCGGCTGCCAAGGCGGCCCATCATCGCCATCGTGACGGCGCTGGCGATGGCCCCCGGCAGGATCACCTTGCCGGTGTCCCACGCGGTGTAGCCCAGGAAATTCTGGAGGAATACCGGAAGCGCGAAGACACTCGCGTAGAGCGCGAAGCCCAGCATGAGGCCGAAGATCACGCCGCCGGCGAGCTGGCGGTTGCGGAGGATCCGGAGATCCACGATCGGATGCTCGGTGGTGAGCTCATGCCAGACGAACGAGACGATCGCCAGCGTGGCGATGACGGCTTCCGTCGTGATCTCGCGCGACTCGAACCAGCCGCGTGCCTCACCCCGCTCGAGCAGGATCTGCAGCGTGCCGACGCCGATGATGAGTAGCGCGAGTCCGAGCCAGTCCACCTTGTCCGCCCGGTCGGTGGCGTGCGCCGGTTCGGGGACGTACCGCCACGTCAGCAGGGCGGCGATCGCCCCGAGCGGAATGTTGATGTAGAAGATCCAGGGCCACGAATAGTTGTCGGTGATCCAGCCGCCCAGCGTGGGCCCGAGCGTCGGCCCGACCATGACGCCCATGCCGAAGATCGCCATCGCCTTCCCTCGCTCGTGAATGGGGAAGACGTCGAAGAGGATCGCCTGGGCGGTGGAGATGAGCGCGCCGCCGCCGATTCCCTGCAGGACGCGCGAGCCGACCAGGGTCTCGAGGGTGTGGGCGTTGCCGCAGAAGAAGGACGCCGTCGTGAAGAGGATGATCGAGCCGGTGTAGTAGTTCCGCCGGCCGAAGCGATCGGAGAGCCAGCTCGTGAGCGGCAGGATGATGACGTTGGCGACGATGTACCCGGTGCTGACCCAGGCGATCTCGTCCAGCGTGGCGCCGAGGTTCCCCATCATGTGAGGAATCGCGACGTTCACGATGCTGGTGTCCACCAGCTCCAGCATGCTCGACATCGTCACCGCGAATGCGATGAGATACCGGTAGCGGTAAACGTCGGCCCGGCTGAGCTGCGGCCGGGCGCCGGGAAGGGCGATCGCCGTCACGGACGGATCACTTCACCCGGATCGTCGCTTCGACCGACATCCCCGGCCGCAGCGGATGGGCCGAGTCCTGTGCGCCGTCGACCGCGATCCGCACGGGGACGCGCTGCACCACCTTGGTGAAGTTGCCGGTCGCGTTGTCCGGCGGCAGCAGGGCGAACCGCGCGCCGGTGGCCGGCGCCACGCTCTCCACCTTTCCGTGGAACGTCACACCCGGATAGGCATCCACGGTGAACTCCACCGGGTTGCCGGGCCGCACGTCCTCGAGCTGGGTCTCCTTCAGGTTCGCCGTCACCCACACGTCCCTGAGCGGCACGATCGACATGAGGGACTGGCCCACCTGGACCAGCTCGCCGGGCTCGACCTTCCGGCGCGCGATGATGCCCTCCGTGGGTGCCGTGATGATGGTGTAGCCGATCTGGATGCGGGCGTTCTCCACCGCGGTGCGCGCCGCCGCGAGCCGCGCCTCCGCCGAGCGGAGCCCCGCAGTCGCGACCGCGACGTTGCTGCCGCTCGCGGCCGCCTGGCGACGCACCGCCTCGAGGTTGGCCCGCGCGGCGTCAGCCGCCGCCTGCGCCGCGTCCAGCTGCTGGGCCGGAATGATCTGCTTCGCCGCGAGACCGCGGTAGCGCTCCAGGTCGGCGTCGGCCTTCCGGGAGGCCGCCTCGGCGGCCGTCACGCTGGCCGCGGCACCGGAGGCGGTGGCGCGGCTCGACTGGATCTGCGCTTCGGCCATCCCGGCGGTGCGGCCGGTGCCGGCCGATGCCTGGGCGTTCGCGAAATCGGCCTCGGCCTGGGCCAGTCGGACCTGGAGGTCGCGGTCGTCGAGCACGACGAGGGTGTCTCCCGCCTTCACGTGCTGGTTGTCCTCCACCAGCACCCGGCTCACGAACGCCTGGACCTTCGGCGCGATCGGGGTGATGTGCCCGTCCACCTGCGCGTTGTCGCTGGTGACGTGGTTGCGGGCGTGGAGGTACTTGCTCACCCCCCAGATCGCCGCGAGGAGCGCGAGCGTGCCGGCGATCAGGAGCGGGTTGATCCGACGCTTCGGTGCCGCCGGCTCGGGGGCCGCGGGAGCCGGAGCACCGGCGGTCCGTCCAGCCGAAGGGGGCGCGTCGTGCAATTCAGTTGCCATGTTCGGTTCGTTCCTCTTCATCTGAATCGTGGTCTCGCCTACCGCATCTCCGACAGTACGCCAAGTGCGCGGTAGGCGCCGATCCGCGCGGTGCCGTACGCCACACGGGCCTGAATGAGCGCATCCCTCGCCGTGATGACGGAGCTCTGCGCATTGTTGGTTTCGACACCGCCCGCGACTCCCGCCTTGAAACGCTCCAGCGCCTGCGACAGCTCCTGCTCGGCCAGGCGGACCCGCGTGCCGGCCAGCTCGACCTGGTGGCGGGCGGATGCGAGATCGAGCATCGCCTGGCGTGCTTCGGTCTCCACCGCGTTGCCCAGATCGCGCTCGCGCAGCTCCGCCGCCTCCACGCGAACCCGCTGTTCGGCCGCGCGCGCCTGCCGGCGGAAGCCGTCCAGGATCGGCACGTGGATGCCGAGCTGGACGAGGTACGTGCCGGCGAGCGAGCTCAGGCGGTTGCCGGTCTGCTGGTAGTAGCCGCTCAGCCCCACCGAGGGCAGGGCCTCGAGGCGGATGGCGTTCAGCGTCCGGCGGGCCGCCTCGGCGCGGGCATGCTCCGCGGCGAGCTCCGGGCGATGCGCCCGCGCGAAGGCGACGGCTGCATCCGCGTCGGTCGGGATGTCGATCCCGCCGCCCACCAGGGAATCGGTCAGCGTGAGCGGCGTCGTCGCCGGCACGTCGAGCAGACGCGTCAGGTCGAGCCGCGCGCGGTCCCGCGCGTTGCGGGCCACCTCCAGCTGCGCGCGCACGCTGGCGAACCCGACCTCGCTCCGGGTCGCGTCGATCGCGGCGCTCACCCCGGCCGAGACGAGCTGGCGCGCCTGCTCCAGCAGGCTCGATGCGATCGTGCTGTCGGCTTCCCGCGCGGCGACGGTCTCCTCCGCGCTGAGCACGCGCAGATAGGCCAGACCCGCGGAGGCACCGGCGGCCTCGCCGATCGCGCGGGCATCGAGGCCGGCGGCCGCGGCGGTGTCATGCCCGGCCCGGAGCCGGGTGAGGGCAGCGGCATCGAAGAGCGTCTGTGAGCCGCGCAGCTGAAAGGCGTAGATGTTGAACGGATCGGTGACGCCGGTGATCCCCGGGAAGCCGAATTCGTCGAAGTTGATCGTCCGCCGGCTCACGTCGGCGGAGCCGCTGATCGACGGCAGGAGATCGGCCCGCCGCTGGGCCACGCGCGCGTTCACCACCCGCACGTTGAGCTCGGCGAGCGTCTCCGAGACGCCGCGGGCGCGGCCGAGACGGATCGCGTCGAGGAGCGAGAGCTGCGAGGGCACCGTCGCCGTGTCGGGCCGCTGGGCGGCGGCGGGCGCGGCCGTGGCGAGAGCAAGGATCAGGAGCGCGGCCTGGCGCATCGGGTTCATTCCTTGGATCGGGTTGCCGGGCGCGCCAGCACGCCGTTGAGCACGATGTCGATCACTCCGTCGAGCACGTGCTCGTCGGAGAGGGAGGACGGATCGAGGGGCGCGAAGAAGCACTGCTGCTGGGCCGAATGGACGAGCAGCGACGAGATCGCGCGGTTGGCGAAGTGGTGCGGGATCCGGCGGAACTCGCCGCTGGCCACTCCGCGGTCGATCGCCCCCTGGATCAGGCGACGGGTCCGCACGATCACCTCGTCGAAGTAGAACCGGCCGAGCTCGGGGAAGTTGCCCAGCTCGAACTGCACCAGGCGGCCGATGCGGGCCACCTCGGCGCGCCGGACGGTGGACCACATGCGGCGGATCACCGCGACGAGGAGATCGCGCGAGCTGCCCTCGAAGGTGCGGACGAACTCCTCGCCCTGCACGACGCAGGGGATGATCTTGGCGCGCACCATCTCCCGGAAGAGCGTTTCCTTCGAGTCGAAATAGAGGTAGAGGGTGCCCTTGCTGACGCCGGCCCGGCGGGCGACGTCGTCGAGCTTGGTGCGGGCGAAGCCGTCCTCGGCGAAGACCGCGAAGGCGGCGTCGAGGATCTCCTCCGGTCGCGCGGCGGGTCGGCGCTGCCAGCGGGGTCGCGGGGCTTTGGTGCGGGCCATCGAGCTGCTCCGAACGAATGAACTAATAACTGACCGGTCAGTAAGGTATTCGGGGAAAATGTCGCGTCAACCCCGGCCCCGTGACTGCCCGCACAGCCCGCGGCCGCGTCCGCGTGACATGCTTGCTCCGGATTCGCGCCGTTCGTACCTTGTCATATCCTCACCGGAGGTCCTGCCGATGTCGGAAGCATTTCTCAGCTCCGACGACTTCGACGAACAAGCCCATCAACTCTACAACGAAGGCCGGTATGACGATGCTCTGGCCATTCTGAAGGACGGCGTCACCCTCTACCCCCACTCGATCGAACTGCACGTCGGCATGGCGTACGCGTACCTCGCGCGCGAGGACTACGCGTGGGCCCGGCGCAGCTTCGACCACGCGCTGGCGCTCGACCCCGACCACGAGGACGGCCTCGCCGGCGTCGGAGAGACCCGTCTCAAGCTGGGCGACCGCGAGGGGGCGATCCGCGCCTTCGAGCGGATCCTCCAGCTCGGCTTCGGCGACGATCACGAGCTGATGCTCCAGATCGGCCGCGCGCTCTTCCGCGAGGGGTTGATCGCGCCGGCGCACCGGTTCTTCGACCTCGCCGCCCAGGCCCAGCCGGAATCCCCCGACGCGGCCGCCTCGCTGGGCTATGCCTCGCACCGGCTGGGGAACGACGCCGCGGCGCTCTACTGGCTCCGGCGCGCGCTCGAGATCGACCCTCAGTACGGCGAGGCGCGGATCTACCTCGCCAACCTCCTGTACGATCGCGGCGAAAGCGACGCCGCGCTGCACCACCTGGAGCGGACCCAGCCGGAGGAGCACTTCGACGAGCTCGCCATCTGGCGCCACATCGAGCTGAAGAAGACGATCTACCGCCTCCCCGACGAGGATCCCGAGCTGGCGCCGTGGCTCACCCGGCTCAGCGAGGTGGCCGGCGATCCCGACCCCATCGACATGCTCCTCGCCGAGGTCGAGGCGCAGCAGCCCGACGGGTCGGCGCGCGATCCCAACCAGCTCGAGCTGTTCGGCGTCCTGCTCACCGAGCTGCACGCGATGCAGCAGAAGCCGTGGCAGCAGCCCGAGGTGCACCAGGTCGCCAACCTGGCCGGGACGATCTTCAAGGGAAGCTGGGACGAGATCCTCCTGCAGATGAAGGCGGCCGAGCGGGAATGGGCGGATGCGCCGCTGGCCGACTACATGGCGAGCCTCGCCCGTCGCGGGCAGGCCGAGACCGGCGTCGTGATTCCGATGACCGGCGCCGAGGAGTTCATTCGCGGCAGCGCCGAGGCCGGCGTGCTCCGCATCGTCGCATAGCCGCCGCAGGCTTCCCTGCGGCGGTATCTTTGCGCATGACCATTACCGCCCCCGCCCGGTGGACCGCCGGCGTCCGCCGTGAAGTCCTCCCGAACGGTCTCACCCTGCTCGTCCAGCGCGATCCATCGGCTCCAGCCGTCGCCGTCGTCACCCACGTGAAGGCGGGCTTCTTCGACGAGCCCGACCGCTGGCAGGGAATCTCCCACGTCCTCGAGCACATGTTCTTCAAGGGGACGCCGACCCGCGGCGTCGGGGTCGTGGCGCGGGAGACCAAGGGGGCGGGCGGCTACCTCAACGCCAGCACGAGCTACGACCGCACCGAGTACTACGTCGTCCTGCCCGCCCGGAACCTGGAGAAGGCGCTCGACATCCAGGCCGACGCGCTCAGGAACTCGACGATCGACGCTGACGAGCTGGCGCGCGAGCTTCAGGTCATCATCCAGGAGGCGAAGCGGAAGCGGGACACGCCGGACGCCGTCGCCTACGAGACGCTGCACGAGGTGATGTTCGACGTTCACCGCATCCGGCGGTGGCGGATCGGCTTCGAGGATCAGCTCGCGGGATTCGGCCGCGACGATCTCCTCGGCTACTACCGCTCGCGCTACGTACCGTCCCGCACCATTGTCGCCATCGTGGGGGATGTGGACGAGGAGGCCGCGCTCGAGCTGGCCCGGCGCGCCTACGCCTCGTGGCCGGCGGCCCCGGCCGCCGTGGACCGGTCGCCGGCGGAGCCCGAGCGCACCGGCGTGCGCGCCCGCACCCTCCGGGGCGACGTGGCGCACGCCGACCTGGTGGTTGGCTGGCGTACGGTGCCGCCGCTGCACGAGGATTCCGCCGCGCTCGAGGTCGCCGCGGCGGTGCTGGGGTCGGGGCGGGGGAGCTGGCTCTACCGCGCGTTGCGCGAGCCGGGCATCGTCACCGCAATCGCCGCGCACAACTATGCGCCGACCGAAGTCGGCACCTTCAGCATCGGCGCGGAGCTCGGCCCCGACCGCGTCGGGGAAGCGCTCGATGGTATCGCGGCGGCGGTGCAGCGCCTGGCAACCACCGGTCCGAGCGCCGAGGACATGGAGCGGGCCCGGGCACTTCTCCGGGCCCGCTGGGCGCGGCGGATGGAGCCGATGGAAGGCCGGGCTTCCGCGCTGGCGATGGCCGAAGCGCTGGGCGATGTCGGACTCCTCGATCGGGACTACGACGCGATCGACACCGCCACGGCCGAGGAGGTCCGTGACGCCGCCCGGCGCTGGCTCGCGCCCGGCTCCGTCTCCGCGGTCGTCTATCTCCCGGATGACCGGGGAGAGGAGCTGACGGCGGAGCGGCTCGCTCGCGCGTTCGGCGCCACGGAGGCCCGCCCGCAGCCACCCGCCATCGTCCCCTCGATTCCCGCACGCGACGTCCCGATCCACCGAAAGCCGGTGAGCGAGCGCTTCGGCGTCCTGCACACGGCACTCGATGGTGCGGACATACTCGTCCGCCGGAAGACCGGCGTTCCCCTCGTCACGCTGGGGATCTACGTCCCCCGCCTCGAGCCCGATCCGCCGGCCCTCGCGGGGCTGGCGAACCTCGCCGTCCGGTCGGCGGCGCGCGGTGCCGGCGATTTCGACGCCGGCGCGCTCGCCTTTGCGCTGGAGACACTCGGCGGCAGTCTCTCGCCCTCGACCGGCGTCGACTCGGCGGGCTTCGGAGTCTCGGTGCTCGCGGACCGGATGAGCGAGGCCGCGGAGCTCCTCAGGCTCGTCTACACCGCGCCGCGGTTCGACGAGGCGGCGATCGAAGCGGAGCGGCGCACCCTGATCAACGAAGCCGAGCACGCGGCGGACGACATGTTCCGCTACCCCTTCCAGCTTGCGTTCGCCACCGCGTTCGGCGACCGGGGCTACGGCCTGCCGACCGCCGGTCTGCCGGAGACGCTGCCGGAAATCGGTGTCGCCGACGTGCGCGCCTGGCACGAGCGGGCGCTGCTCGGCGTGCGGCCGACCATCATCGCGGTGGGAGACATCGCGCCCGAGGCGGCGGCCGACGCGCTGGCCGGTGTCTTCCATGACATGCGGGCGCTTCCGCCCTTCGCGGCGCCGGTCCCGGCGGAGTGGGCCGTTCCGGCGGGTGACACCGCCGTGCGGCTCGTGTCACGCGACAAGGCCCAGACCGCGATCGCGATGGCGTTCCCCGGACCATCCCGCCGCGACCCGGTTCGACGGCATCCGGCGGAGGTCTGGGCTGCGGTCGCGAGCGGGCTCGGTGGGCGGCTCTTCGACGCCCTCCGCGAAAAGCGGTCGCTGGCGTACACCGTCCTCGCATCGACCTGGCTTCGTCGCCGAGGCGGCGCACTCGTCACCTACATCGCGACCGGACCGGAGCGCGAGGAGGAGGCGCGGGATGCGATGCTGGCGGAGCTCGCGACCTTCGCGGGCGAACCGGTCAGCGGTGAGGAGCTCTCACAGGCCGTCGAGTATCTGGCGGGACAGAGCGAGGTGGAGCGCCAGAGCGGCGCCGCGGTCGCGAGCGAGATCCTGGACGCGTGGCTGGTCGGACGAGGGCTGGAGGAGCTCGACGACCCCGCCGCCGCCTATCGGGGCGTGACCGCCGAGGCCGTACAGGCGGTGGCGGCGGAGTATCTGGGCGGCGGGCGGCGGGCGGAAGGCGTGGTCCGGGGCGCCGCGCCGTCGGACTGAGCGGCCCGCGCCTACCAGGCAGCCAGCAGCTCGTCGGCGCCGGCCTCCGCCGCTTCGGCGTCACGCCGGGCGGCGGTCTCCGCCCGGCGACGAAGTGTCTCGAGGCGCTCTCGGCTGGCCCGCATCCGCCGCACCGTCACCAGTCCGAACCCGCCCACCGCCGCGGCGAGCATGATCCCGCCGAGCAGCCTGCCCGTGTGTCGCATCGATTCCTCCGCGTCGTGGCTGTCCCCCAATCAGTAGCGCGCGGGACGCGGGTGGGATGTAACGATGCTCACACGTTGCCTCAGGGCGTCCTTCTCGCCAACATTCACCCCGACACCGCACCCGGGAGACTGACAGGATGAACAAGCGCGAAGAGGCGCGCCTCGCCAAGTTGGCCCAGAAGAACGCGGCCAAGCCGGTCAAGCCGCGCGACGAGCGGGCCAAGCAGTACGACGACACGCTGAAACGGAAGCCGGACGAGGATCCGGAGCTCCGCGACTTCTTCACCGACATGCGGAAGCGCGAATTCTGACCGCGGTCCAGCGCCACGTCGCCACGCTGGTGGCGCAGGTGCTCGCCGTGGACGCGATCGCGATCGGGGCGTACTACCTGGCCGGAATCGGGCGCGCGGCGCCCGGGACGCGTCTCGCATTCACGGTCATCTGGATGGCAGCCACGCTGGTGGTGGCGCTGGTCGGCCTGACCCGCATCCGGCGGGCCCGGCTGGAATCACTGAGCCGCCGCTAGCCGGCGGCACAACCGCCGCCTTTGGCGGGCGGCCGGACCCGTGTATCGTTCCGAAACCCTGCGGTCGGGGACGGAAGCCTGACGAACATCCTGTGGAGGGATCCATGGCAACGAAGCTCGACAAGGCGATCAAGCGTGAGCTCGAGATCGACGGCAAGACGTATACGATCATCATGTCGCCCGAAGGGATAAAGGTCACGCCCAAGGGAGGCCGGATCGGCCGCGAGACCTCCTGGCGTACCCTGCTCGGCAGCGAAGCGGCTGCGACGAGCTCCGCCGGTGGCATGGGCTACGGAGGCGGCGCGGGCGCCTGACCGGTTCCGGCGGCCTGCTCCCGAGCAGGCGGCCGCGACCGCCTGCCCATGGCTGACGCCTCACGTACCCGGGAGTCGGGCCGCTTCGATCTCCGCGCCGCGGCCCGGCAGGCGATGCTCGACAACGGCTTCCTGCCGGATCTTCCGGCCGACGCCGTTCGCGAGCTCGCCACCCTCCACGGTCCCCAGCCCGTTCCGGCATCCGCCGGGGACCTGCGGGACATCCCCTGGACCTCCATAGACAACGACGACTCGCGAGACCTCGACCAGCTCGAGGCCTCGGAACGTGTCGCCGGCGGCGGCATCCGCGTGCGGGTTGCGGTGGCCGACGTCGACTCGCTCGTTCCCAAGGGCTCGGCGCTCGACCGGTTCGCCGGCGCGAACACGACGTCGGTGTACACCGGCGTTACGATCTTCCCGATGCTTCCCGAGCGGCTCTCGACCGATCTCACATCGCTCAACCAGGATGCGGATCGCGTCGCCATGATCGTGGAGTTCACCGTGGCGCCGGACGGCTCGGTGGATGATCCGGCGGTGAGCTGGGGCCGCGTGCGGAACCGGGCCCAGCTCGCCTACGATGGCGTCGGCCACTGGCTCGAGGGCGAGTCGCCGGCACCGGGCCGCCTGGCGACGTCGGACCAGCTCGCCGAGCAGGTGCGGATGCAGGATGAGGCGGCGGGGCGGCTTCGCCTGGTGCGCTACCGGAACGGTGCCCTCGAGCTCGAGACGATCGAGGCGCGGCCCGTGGTGAAGGACGGCGTGGTGGTGGACCTCGATCTCACGCACAAGACGCGCGCGCGGGAGCTGATCGAGGACTTCATGATCGCCGCCAACACGTGCATCGCGGGCTTCCTCGAGCGGCAGAACGTGCCGTCCCTGCGCCGCGTGGTGCGCGTCCCCAAGCGGTGGGATCGGATCGTGGAGCTCGCCGCCGGACTCGGCGAGCATCTCCCGGCCACCCCCGACGCCCGGGCGCTCGCCGAGTTCCTGAGCCGCCAGCGGGCGAAGGATCCGCTCCATTTTCCCGACCTTTCGCTCTCGGTCGTGAAGCTGCTGGGACCGGGCGAGTACGTCGTGGACCGTCCGGGCGAGACGCCTCCCGGCCACTTCGGCCTCGCCGTCCAGGACTACACCCACTCGACGGCACCCAACCGCCGCTACGCCGACCTGATCACCCAGCGCCTGGTGAAGGCCGCGCTCCAGGGCCGGCCCTCGCCGTATACGGCGGAGGAGCTGGACGCGATCGCCGCGCGCTGCACCCAGAAGGAGAACGACGCGCAGAAGGCGGAGCGGCTGGTGCGGAAGCAGGCCTCTGCGCTGATGCTGGCGACGCACATCGGCGAGACCTACGACGCGATCGTCACCGGCGACACGTCGCACGGCGTGTATGTCCGGCTGCTGCATCCGCCGGTCGAGGGCCGCGTGGTTCGGAACGAGGAGTCGCTCGACGTCGGCGACCGGACCACGGTCAAGCTGCTGGACACCGATCCGGCGCGCGGCTTCATCGACTTCGAGCGGGTCGGCCGGCGATGAGACGCGTCCTGCTGGCCCTCCTGCTCGGCGGCTGCAGCGTGCACACCGCCCGGCCGGTCGGCACCGCGGCGACGAGCGCGGTGGACCGCTTCATCGATGCGCCCCCCTTCGGCCGCGTGGAGCTCGGCGCCACCTTCGCCGACAGCACGCGCGCCAACCGCCTCGCCGACTCTCTGTATCAGCTGATGCCGGACTCGACGAGCGGCCTCGCGTCGCTCACGCTGCACCTCACCCCTGATCGCCGGATCAGCGCGATCGACATCAGGTATGGCCCCGGGCGCCGCTTTGCCGACGAGGTGGCCGCCGCGCGCGGCCGCCTGGGCGATCCCAGCCGCACCCATACCGACGACGACGGCAGCCACTACACCACGTGGCAGGACGCGCGCACGCGCTTCGAGCTGGTCGGCCGCGTCTTCAACAACCGCTCCGCCGTCACCGGCCGGCTCACCGACCTCCTCCTCGCCCGATGAGCGCGGCGGCGCCGGGGGCGCGGCTCGCCCGGCTCTGGGCCCGGCTCGCGCCGCTTCCCGGCGGCCGCCGGATATTCAGCTGGATTCTCGGGCGCACGGCACCCTACACCGGTTCGATCGGCGCGAAGGTGCTGGAGCTCCGCCCGGGCTACGCCCGTGTCGAGCTTCGCGACCGCCGCGCCGTCCGCAACCATCTCGACTCGATTCATGCGATCGCCCTGGTGAACCTGGGTGAGGTCACCAGCGGGCTCGCGATGCTCGTCGGACTGCCGGCGGGTGTGCGCGGCATCGTCACCGGCCTCTCGACTGATTTTCTGAAGAAGGCACGCGGCACGCTCGTCGCCGAGTGCACGGCGGGAATTCCGGCGGTGACGGGACCGGTGGACCACCAGGTCGAAACGGTGATCCGGGACGGCGCCGGGGATGTCGTCGCGCGGGTAACCGTCCGCTGGCGGCTGGGGCCGCTGCCACCGGCGTGACGGCGTCGCCCGCGGCCAGCTCGCCGCTCGACACGCCGTTCAGCCGGGCCGTCGGGATCGAGGTCCCGCTCGTCTGCGGCGCGATGTATCCCTGCAGCAATCCCGAGCTGGTGGCGGCGGTCTCCGAGGCGGGCGGCATCGGGGTGGTGCAGCCGATCTCGCTCACCTACGTCCACGGGCACGAGTTCCGGGAGGGCCTGCGGCTCATTCGCCGGCTCACGTCGAAGCCGGTAGGAATGAATGCGCTGATCGAGGGGTCCTCGCGCTACTACCGGGAGCGGATGTCCCGCTGGGTGGATGTGGCGCTGGAGGAGGGAATCCGCTTCTTCGTCACCTCGCTCGGGAATCCCCGCTGGATCGTGGATCGGGTCCATCCTCTCGGCGGCATCGTCTACCACGACGTGACCGAGCGGAAATGGGCATTGAAGGGACGCGACGCGGGGGTGGACGGACTCGTCGGCGTGAATCGCCGGGCCGGCGGGCATCCCGGGCCGCGCGACCCCGAGGCACTGCTCGCGGAAGTCGGCGATCTGGGCCTGCCCGTCCTCTGTGCGGGCGGCATCGGCACGCCGGATGAGTTCGTGGCGACGCTTCGGCTCGGCTATGCCGGCGCGCAGCTCGGCACGCGGTTCATCGCGACGCCCGAGTGCCGCGCGAGCGAGGCGTACAAGACCGCGATTCTCGAGGCCGACGAGGACGACATCGTGCTCACCGAGCGGATCACCGGCGTACCCGTGGCGGTGATCCGGACGCCCTACATCGAGCACATGGGACTCCATGCCGGGCCGATTGCGCGGCGGCTGCTCCGCTGGCGGCGCACCAAGCACTGGATGCGGACGTTCTATGCGTTGCGGTCGCTTCGGCAGCTCAAGCGTGCGTCGCTCGATACGTCGGGCGAGCACGAGTACTGGCAGGCGGGGAAGAGTGTGGCGGGTATCGAGCGGCTGATTCCCGCCGGTGAGGTGGTCCGGAGCTTTGCCGCCGCAGCACTCCGGTAGTCAGCCGACCTCCAGCGGCGTTCCCGGCTCCGGATCCCACTGCCACCGCGGCGCCGCCGGGCTCAGCTTCACGCCTCCAACCCACCGATCGACGACGCCAGGCGCGAGCCAATAACGGCCGGCCAGGACCGCCTCTCCCGCCGCGGTCCGGCGAATCACGAGGTGGGCGATCTCGTCGAGCGTCCCTGCCCGGCGGCCGGCCACGCTGATCAGCGGCACCTCGCCCGCCGTGAGCTCGCGGATCGCGTGATAGCACATCGTATCGCCCATCCACGGCGCGGCCTCGGCGTCCATCACCCGCAGGAACACGGTCCGCCCGGTGGCGCCGTCGCCGATCGCATCGAGGATCAGGCGCTCGGTCAGACTGAGCCCGTCGGTGGTCCAGGGCAGCTCCTCCAGATGCCGGCGGATCGCAGCCGGCATCCAGGGAAGTTCCGGCATCTCCCGCCGGCTCAGCGCGGCGAGCCCGCGCGGATCCGCCGCGGTCCATCCCGACCAGACCTCACGGCCGAGGGCCAGCGCGTCCGCGCGGAGCGTGGTTCGTCGCGCGAACAGCCCCATCAGCTGTGCGGCGTTCAAATTGCCGAGGCCGATGAAGCGCGGGACGTCGGGGTGGGAATTGGCGGTGACGATCGAGAGCCGCCGGGGAAGGACCGGCGCGGCTTCATACCACGCAAGAAGCCGCGCCAGTATGCTCTGGTCGAACATATCGTGCTCGAACCAGAGCACGACCTCGTCCTCGTCGAGTGAGCGGGCCAGCCCGGCGTCGGCCGCCTCGAGCTGCGCACGCACCGTGGCGACCTCGAGATCGTAGACCCGGCTGATGAACCCCGCCCGCGTCTCGTACCACAGAGCGAGCGGAAGCGCGGGTGTCGGACCCACACAGAGAGGGTCCTGCCACACGAGGATCTCGCCGGGCACACCGCCGGTCCTGAGATCGGCGACGATATCGGTGCCGCAGCGGATGTGAAGCATCGCCGGACGCCCCGCGCCGCTCCTTCAGCGAGGGGCGATCTCCGTCGCGATCATGCGATCCCGTTCCTGATGGCGGACAGCATCTTCTCGCTGAACACGTCCACCTCATCCAGCGTCGTGTACACGTTCGGCGTCACGCGGAGCCCGCTGAACTCCGGGTGAATGATCGGCGTGCTGACGATCTTGTGCCGGTCGAGCAGCCAGGCGCCGAGCTTGCCCATGTCCATCCCGTCGATGTACACGAGCCCGATGGCTCCGGAGTACTGGGAGTCGAGCGGCGTCAGCATCTTCACCCGCCCGCCGCCCTCGGCCAGGAGGCGCTTGGCCCAGCGGTCCCGGAGATAGCGGAGCCGCGCGATCTTCCGTTCGGCCCCGATGCCGCGGTGGAACGCGATCGCCGCCGAGATCGCGTTGTGATTGGCGGCCGGGTGGGTGCCGATCTCCTCGAACTTCCGGATGTTGTCGTCCATCGAGGC
>JBLMWC010000119.1:0-7635 GCA_050257015.1 Bacillota bacterium
ATCTGGGACTCGTCATGATGCGCTACGGTGTGGGGATGGCGGAGCGGATCCGGGAAGCGGGCGGGGAAGCGGGGGAGGTGGCCGATGCCGGTTGAGCCGCCCGCCAACGGCGGATACATGACCGCGGCGTATGTGATCGCCGCCGTGATCTACGTCGTCTACACCGTGCTGCTCTGGCGGCGGAGCCGCCGCGCGCTTCGGGGCTGACAGCCGGTCGCCGGCCTCCCGAAACGCAGAACGCCCACCCGGCCGGGTGGGCGTTCGGCGTTCAGGGAACGGCTCAGACCTCGACGACGACCGTGACGTCCTCCCGCGGCGGCAGCAGCACGCGATCCCACAGCAGCGCCGCGACGACGGCGCCGACGATGGGTCCGATCCAGTAGGCGATGTGGCCGACCCAGACGCCCGAGACGACGGCAGGACCGAAGGCGCGCGCCGGGTTGACTGCCGGGCCGGTGAGCTGGGCGGCGACGACGATGCACGCGTAGAGGGTGAGCCCGATGGCGAAGCCGCCGACCCTCGGCGCGTTGGCCAGCACCGCTGTCCCGAACACCGCCGACATGAGGAAGAACGTGAGGAGCGCCTCGATGGCGATCGCCGCCGGCAGCGTGATGGTGTTGGCGATCATCGGCGTGCCGTACGACACCAGACGCGCGATGCCGATCGGGAACAGCAGCTTGAGCGCCAGCGCGCCGAGGATGGCGCCCAGACACTGCACGATGATGTAGCCGACGGTGGACTTCGCGTCGAGCCGCCGGGCGACGAAGAGCCCGACGGTGAGCGCGGGATTCAGGAGCCCGCCGGAGATCGCCATCGTCGCCGTGACGAGCACCGCCAGCGCGATGCCGTGCACCAGGGCGATCGACGGCACGCCGATTCCCGAGCCGGGGTAGGCGTTGGCGACGACCGCCCCGCAGCCGAAGAAGACGAACCCGAACGTGCCAATGAACTCGGCCACAAGCCGACGCGTCAGTGAAGGCATCACGTTCCTCTGGTTGGTGGAGTCGGGCGAATCTAGGCAGACTGGCCGGAGCGCGGTAGGGCGGCGGACGCCGCCCTCCGCTCAGGCGCGGCGGAAGAGGAGCGCCGCGTTGATCCCGCCGAAGCCGAACGAGTTGCTCAGCAGGTAGTCGGGCGCCGCGTCGCGGCCGGCACCGGTCAGATACGGGAGGTCGCACGCGGGATCGGCCGACTCGAGGTTCACCGTCGGCGGGAGCCAGCCGCGGCGGCTGGCCAGCGCGCAGATGGCGGCCTCGATGGCGCCGCTCGCACCGAGCGCGTGACCGTAGTACCCCTTGGTTCCGCTGATCGCCACGCGCTCGGCGTGGGTCCCGAACACCTGCCGGATCGAGCCGGTCTCGGTGGGATCGTTGAGCGGCGTGGAGGAGCCGTGGGCGTTGATGTAGCCCACCTCGCCCGGCTGGACTGCCTCGTCGGCCAGCGCCTTCCGCATGGCGAGCGCGGCCTTCGAGCCGTCCGGGCGCGGCGCGGTCATGTGGTGCGCGTCGTTGGTCAGTCCGTACCCGCATACCTCGGCGTAGATCGGGGCGCCGCGCGCGAGGGCGCGCGAGCGCTCCTCGAGCACCAGCACCGCGGCGCCCTCCGCCATCACGAAGCCGTCACGGTCGCGGTCGAACGGGCGGCTCGCATGCCCGGGGTCGGCGTTCCGGGTGGACATCGCCCGGATGATCGAGAAGGCGCCGAAGCAGAGCGGCGCCAGCGGCGCTTCGGCGCCGCCCGCCACCATCACGTCCGCATCGCCCCGCCGAATCGCACGGTACCCGTCGCCGATGGCGATGGTCCCCGACGCGCAGCTCATGCCGTTGGTGGAATTGGGGCCCGAGAAGCCGAACTCGATCGCGATGTTGCAGCTGCCGGCGCCGGCGAAGACGGAGAGCGCCAGCGACGGGTCCACCGCGCGGATCCCGCCTTCGATGAAGTTGCGGTACTCTCCCTCGCCGCGCGCCACGCCACCGAGCGCCGTCCCCATCATGGCGCCGATGCGGTCGCCGTCCTCGCGGGCGGGATCGAGCTCCGCGTCAGTGAGCGCCAGCCGGGTGGCCGCGATGCTGAACTGGGAGAAGCGGTCGAGCCGACGCACCCGGCGCTCCTCGATGTGATCTGCCGGATGGAAGTCGTCCACCTGCGCCGCCACGCGGGAGCGGAAGGGCGACGGGTCGAAGCGGGTGATCTCGCTGACGGCCGACACCCGCCGCCGGAGTCCCTCCCACAGCGCCTCGACGCCGGTGCCGATCGGCGTGATGGCGCCGATGCCGGTGATGACGACCCGCCGTTCCTCACGCATGGGGACGCTCCACCGCGCGCCGGATGCCGGCCAGCGTGCGCGACGCGATTCCGTGGATGAAGACGGGCCCGATGACCAGCTCGGCGGCCGGCCGTCCCACGAGCGGCCACCCGGGCCCGTTCCACTCATGCACGATCGTCACGTCACTGCCTTCCATCGTCGGGATGATGCTCCACTCCACGTCCATGCCCGCGGTGATACCGCGGATGTGCCGGTAACGCACCGTGGCGCGTACCGGATCGGTCCACATCTCCGATACCCACCAGGTCGGGTATCCAACCGGGCCGAAGGGCCGCCACGCCGCCATCTCGACCACGCCGCCGCCGGAGCGCCGCTCCAGCATCCGCACCCAGCGATAGTGCGGGAGCAGCGCAGGCCATTGTTCGACGTTCGATGCCGCTTCGAAGACACTTGCCGGCGTCGCGCGCATCGCCAGCCGATCGACCGTTCGCATTACCCCTCCGTCCGCCAGGTCGCCACCAGCCGGAACCCGGGCCGCCGCTCGACCCGCGCGCGGATCCCGCCGCGCAGCAGCACCGCCTCCAGCTCACTGGCGCGGAACCCTCGCCGCACCGACGTCACGCCGTCCGAGCGCGTCACCGGATCGAAGCGGAGGAGCCGCGCGCCGATCCGGAATCCCGCGGCGGCGATCACCGAGCGCCGCAGATCGGCGACGACGACCCCGCGCCGCGCCAGGCCATCACAGGTGGCCGCGAGCCGGGCGGCGGACTCGCGCGAGAAGTGATGCATCACCTGGCTCATCAGCACGACGTCCACCGATTTGGGGGCCACCGGCGGCGCCGCCGCGTCGGCCACCGCGGTGGGAATGCCGGCCTGCACCGCGAGCGCCGCCGCCACCGCGTTCAATTCCAGCGCGATCGGCACGATCTCGATGCCGCGGCGCCGTCCCCACCGGACCGCGGCCTGCGGCAGGTCACCGTGGCCGGTCCCGATATCCAGTAGAGTGACCCGCGAGCCCCGCGGTATTCCCGCCAGCACGCGGCCGAGCCCATGGAGCGCGGCAGCGGTGCCGCCCAGCCAGCGGTTGGCCACCGCAATGTCACGGAGCGACGCTTCGACGGTTCCCGCATCGGCGGCCGGATCGTCGAGGAGCTCCGCGCCGACCGGACTGATCGAGAGGGCGTCCTTCATCCGAGCGCCCCGTAGCCGCCGCGGTAGTAGAGCAGCGGGCGGCCGTCGCCGGTGGTCCCGCCGGTCACGCGGCCGAGCACGATGGTGTGGTCGCCCGCTTCGACGAGCTCGTGGCGCTCGCACTCGATCCACGCATGGGCCCCGTCGATCATCACCAGCCCGTGGTCGCCCAGGCGGTACCCGATCCCGTCGAAGCGGTCGGGATGATCCTCGGCGAAGCGGCGGGAGATCGCCTCCTGCGACTCCTCGAGGACGTTCACGACGAAGGCGGGCGCGGCCAGGATCGCCTCGTGGATCGTCGCGGCATGATCGATCGACACCGAGAGGAGCGGCGGCCGGAGCGAGACCGAGGCGAGACTGCTCGCCGTCATGCCGACCGGACGCCCGTCGGGCGCGCGCGTCGTGACGACGGCGACGCCGGTCGCGAAGCGGCCGAGGAGCTGACGGAACGCCGCCGGCGGCGCGTCGGGCGCCGTCACAGCACCATGCGGGCGAGAAACCACGGATTGAGCACCGCGCGCGCCGGAACGAAGTCGCCGGTCACGCCGATGAGCGTGTCGGCCAGCCCGCGCCGTTCCAGCCGACCGACGGCGCGGTCGAAAAGCCGGGGAAACCACATTCCGTAGCCGATGAGGCGCTCGACCGCCCACTTCCCGGCAAAGGCGCGCCGGCGCGCCGTGCGATAGGGAGCGAGCCGTGCGGCACGCACGACCCCGGGCTCCGCCAGCGCGGCCGGCACCGTGTCTGCCGCGAGTTCGGCGCCGCGAAGCGCGCTGCAGATTCCCTCGCCGGTGAACGGATCGAAGAAGTCCGCGGCATCGCCGAGGAGGAGGGCGCCGTCGGCGATGACGCGCGACGCGGAGGCGGCGAACGGCCCGGTGACGAGCACGCGTCGCGCGATGCTGTCGCGGGCCACCCGGTCACCCACGCCGGGAAACCCGCCGACGGCGTCGAAGAAGAACTCCTCCGGACGTCCGGCGGCGGTCCGGGCGCGTGACGCGGGGACCACGAGCGCGACGTTGGTGAGGCCATCTCCTATCGCATTGAGCCCGACGTAGCCGTCGGTACCGACATGCATCTCGGCGGAGCGGCCCACACCGGGCACGCCGGTGAAATGCCCCACGAACGCGATGCGACGCGGCCGGCCGTACCGCTGACCGCCGAGCCGGCGGGCCACGACCGAGCGGAGCCCGTCGGCGCCGATGGTGAGGCGGGCCCGGATGACCCGCCGCGTGCCGTCCGCCTCGCGGACCACCGCGCCGCCCACCGCGCCGTCGTCGTAGATGAGGTCCTCGACGGTCCGCCGCTCCAGCACCGTCGCGCCCGCGGCGCGCGCCGCCTCGACCAGTCGGGCATCGAGCACCCGGCGGGCGATAGAGAGGCCGGCCGGCCGGAACGGCTGGTGTCCCGCCCGCGCAAAGGCCCCGTCGAGCCGGGCGCCGCGGCTGGCGGTGACAATGGTTCCTTCGAGCGGCGCGCCCGCGGCCTCCAGATCAGCGAGGACGCCGAGGCGATCGAGGACGCGAAGCGCCTCGGGGCTCATGTACTCGGAGCAGGGCTTGTCACGGGGGAAGGCGGCGCGATCGACGACGGTGACGGCGAGTCCGGCACGGGCCAGAAGAATCGCCGCGGCACTGCCGCCGGGACCGGCGCCGACGATGAGGACGTCAGCCGACACGCTCGTACTCCATTCCGTCCAGCACGAGGCGGTCGGGGTCAAAGGCGGCGAAGGACACCGTAAAGGTGGCCGGCAGCGAGCCGGGAAAGGTCACCGTCACGCTGTTGATGCCCGGAAGATAGTCACAGTCCCGGACGGTGGTGCGCGGAATCCCCTCGGAGACGAGCAGCGTCGTCACCGTTCGCCGGCAGGTCAGGTCGGCGGCAAACTGCCAGAGGACGGTCGTTGTCTGCAGGTCCCCGCCGATCGGAATCACGGTGACGAGCTTCCAGTCCCCGATCAGCGCATTGGCGCCGGTGCCGTCACCGTGGGCGGGCGGTCCCGGCGGCTCGAGGAGGCCGCCGCCCGGCGCCGGGCCGGTCTGCTCGGGAGCGCACGCGCTCAGAATCGCGGCGAGAGCGAGGCCCAGGCCAGCCATCCGGCGAGCGCCGCGGTACCGGTGGCGATCGCATTCACTCCGTCGTTCGTGAGCCAGCGCCATCCTCCCTCATGCCGGGTCCGGGTCCCGCAGCGGTGGCGGGGCCACTCGCTTCGGGCGGCACAGCGCGGGCAGTGGAAGCGGCCCTGCACGCTCGCCCCAAGGGCCGAATCGACCAGCATCCCGCCCATCCCTATGATAGTAGCGGCGACGGCCAGCCGGCTGTGACCGCTGAGCGCGGCCGGCAGGGACACCAGCAGCGCGCCCGTTCCCGCCCCCGCCGTTCCCAGCCAGCTGACGCCGCCGCTGGTCCCCGGCGGTACGAGAGCGCCCGAGAGGATGTTGCGCGGCGGCCGCCGGCTCGCCCCGCCGAGGGAAGTGGCCCAGGTGTCGGCGCCGGCGGCGGCAAGTGACGCGGTCACGAGCCAGAGAAGCGCGTCCGGCGGGACGACGCCGGCGAGCGCGAGCAGCGAGGCGATCGCCGCTGCGCCGCCGTTGGCGCAGACCTGCCACGCGTCACGGCGGGTACCCTTGGGATCGAGCGGGGCGGTCGCCGCCGGCGGGATGCGGGAAACGGCGCTGGAGGAGACGAAGAACGTGAGGAGGACGGCACCGCCGAGCCAGCCGGCCCCGGCCAGGACCGCGGTGCCCACGAACCAGGCGGCGATCGCCCCGCCGGGGTCGAGGGTCCGGGCCCGCCACGCGGCGGCGGCGAGCAGGGCAGCGATCGCGGCCGCGAGGGCCGGCGACACCTAGTGCCCGCCGGACTCGGCGCGCAGCGCCTCGGCGATGCGGGTGCGGAGGGTGTCGGGACAGCGCGCGCCTGAGGCCGGCGTCCGGAGGAGCGCCAGGAAGCGCTCGGCGAAGCGAAGCTCACGGAAGCAGGGAGCGCACTGCTCGAGATGGGTCCGCACGCGCTCGGCGAGGTCGGGAGTCAGCTCGCGCCGGAGGTAATCGTCGAGCTGGGCAAGTGCCGCGTCGCAGTCGAGGTCGTCGGGCGCGCCGGCATCGCCGGTCATGTCGGTGCTCACCGGTCCTCCCGGGGCTGGATGTATCCCATTTCCACCGCGTGATCGTAGAGTTCCTTCTGGAGCAGCCGCCGGGCCCGGAAGAGCCGGGACTTCACGGTGCCCAGCGGCACCTCGAGCGCCTCCGCCACCTCGGCGTAGCTCAGGCCTTCCATGTCGCTCAGCACCAGCGCATCCCGGAACTCATCGGGCAGCGCCGCGACCGCGTCGAGCACCCTGGCGTCGACGATGCGGCTGAAGAAGGTCCCTTCAGGATCGGTATCGGGCCCCACCGGCCGCACGATGTACGGCTCGACGAGGTCGATGTCCACCGGAATCGGCTCGCGCTTCTGGCGGCGATACTCGTTGATGAACGTGTTCCGCAGGATGGTGAGCAACCAGGCGCGCGCGTTGGTTCCCGGCCGGAACTGGTTCCAGGCGCGGAACGCCTTGAGCATCGTGTCCTGCACCAGGTCCTGGGCGCGGCTCTCGTCGCCGCCGAGGCGCAGCGCGACGCGGTAGAGGGTATCGAGGTGGGGCAGAGCCTCCCGCTCGAAGGAGGTGGGCTCGCGCGTCGCGTCCGTCATGGGCGGAATGTTCCTGGGGAGCGGGAGACGGCGCAAGTCGCTACTGGCTCGCGCGCCCGTCGCCCGCTATGTTCCGCGCCGTCCCGCCGGGCGCGGTGTCCGAGCGTCCGCATCGCCGTGAGAGCCGAGCCTCGTGACCGACGCCGACATTCCCGCATTCATTCCACTGAGTCTGCTCGAGGCCATCCGCAATCTCGACACGCCGCTCGAGGACGGGCTGGACGAGCTCTCGCCCGAGATCGTCTCGAAGCGGCTCGGCCTGAGTCCCACGGTAGCCGCGCAGATCGAGCGGTATCGCGCCGGTGGCGAGAAGGCGGCGCCGGTTGCGCCGGACGAGGCGGTGTCGGTCTTCCGTCTCGTCGGACGCCGTCCCGATTCGGCGCTGGTCTTCGCCGACGCCGGGCGGCGGGCGGCGCGCTACGCGGCGCGCAGCGCGCCGGCGCTGGCCCGGGTCGCGCCGGGAGGAGTCGGCCGACGGCTGGCCGGCC
>JBLMWC010000120.1:0-4933 GCA_050257015.1 Bacillota bacterium
AGTGGCGGGGGAACGTTCGAGGTCCGGCTCTTCACCGATGACGCGCCGGCGACGGCAGCGCATCTCGTGCGGCTCGCGCGGGCGGGGTACTACGACGGTCTCGACCTGCACCGGGTCGAGCCGAACTTCGTGGTGCAGGGCGGCGGGCCTGGGGATACCGAGTACATCGGGGACACCGTGTTCATGCGGGACGAGCTCGGTCTCAGGACCCACGCGCGCGGCACGCTCGGCATCTCCTCACGGGGACGGGACACCGGCGACGCCCAGTGGTTCATCAACCTCGCCGACAATCCGCTGCTCGACCACGAGTACACCGTCTTCGGCGAGATCGTGACCGGGCGGACCGTCGCCGAGCGGATTCTCGAAGGCGACCGGATCGCCCGGGTCGAGGTCCTCGGCGCGCCCTGAGGTCTACTGGGCCTGCGCCAGCCGCATGAACTCGTCACGGGTCCGCGGGTCGTCACGGAAGGCGCCGCGGAGCGCGCTGGTGACGGTGCGGCTGTTCTGCTTCTCCACCCCGCGCATCAGCATGCAGAAGTGCGCCGCCTCGATCACCACGCCGACCCCCTGCGGCTCCAGGTGCAGGAGCGGCTGACCGATCAGATCGCCGACGCGCTGATGGAGATCCTCGAGCCACAGGGGGTCGGCGTGGTGATCGAGGCGGCGCATTTCTGCATGATGATGCGCGGGGTGGAGAAGCAGAACAGCCGCACCGTCACCAGCGCGCTGCGCGGCTCCTTCCGCAACGATCCCAAGACCCGTGACGAATTTCTCCGCCTCGCCCACAACAAGGGAACGGTCTGAGTGCCTGCCGGATTCCGCTGCGGCGCCGCCGCCTGCTTCTTCCTCATCGCCGCGCCGGTGCACGCGCAGACCCGCCTCCCCTCGCTGCCCGACAGCAGCGGATGGGGCGTCCACGTCCTGACGGCGACACAGGATCGGTCCGGTGCCGTCTGGGTCGGCACGTATGGTCAGGGGATCTTCCGCCTTCCCCCCGACTCCGCGCGCTGGCAGCGGATCCGGAGCGACACCACATCGACGTCGATCTCCTGGGACTTCGTGAATGCGATCGCCTTCGGACCCAGGGGCCAGATCTGGTACGGCACCGTGGGGAATGGCTGGGGACTCTCGACCGACAGCGGCCGCACCTGGCGCAACTGGACGCTGCGCGAGCTCGGTCCCGAGTGGCAGTACGTCGTACCCGACGGGATCATCACCCGCGGCGACACGACGGTCATCGCCACCGCGGACGGGCTCCAGATCACGACCGACGACGGCGGCCACTGGATCGCCCTCGGCGACACCGTCGGGCCGCGCGCGAAGGGTCCTGCCGATACCGCGTTCGCCCTGCTGCCGAGCGAGTATGTCACCTCCATCCGGCGCGATGCGCCGAAGTCGCTCGCGGCGTTCTCCACGCTCCGGGGCGGCGGCCGACTCAGCTTCGAGCGGGGCGCCTGGCGCGTCGCGCCGGCGCGCATACCCGAGCCGACGGACGTGGACTGGGCGCTCACCTTCCTGCGTCGACACGCATACATGAAGACGCGGTGCGGACTGCACCGCGCCCAGACACAGTGGAGCTGCACGCCGGCCCGCGCCCCGGCGGCCGGCAAGCCGACTGCTCCGCGCACCACCTGGTTCGCCCGCCCGATCGCGGGCGCTGACAATCCCTACATCGATCAGACGTATCGGTATGGCTCGACGATGGGAGGGAATTTCCAGCAGCACCAGGGCGTCGAGTTCAACAATCCCGACGGCACGCCGGTCCACGCCATCGGCGCGGGAACCGTGGTCTACGCCGGCCGCGCCGAAGCCGGCGCGCTGACCGTCGCGATCCGTCACGACACGACGGTGACGCCGGCCGGCGGCGCGCCCCTCCGGATCTACTCCGTCTACTATCACAACTCGGCGCTGCTGGTGCAGGCGGGCGACCGGGTGACCGAAGGGCAGGTGATCAGCCGCGTCGGCAACACCGGCCGCGCGACCAACGATCATCTCCATCTCGAGGTGCAGGCGTCGCCCACCGACTCGGTCGGTGCGATCGTGGACTCGCTTCAGAAGTTCCCGCCGTACACCACCAACCCCGAGCTCTGGATCCAGCCGCTGCCGGGGACCGGGATCGTCGCCGGACAGGTGTTCGACGCGGCCGGCCGACCGGTGCCGCAGGCGCGGATCTACGGGCTCCGGAAGCCGGTGCCCGCGGAGACGCCATTCTCCTTTGCCGAGACGTACGGGGACAAGGCGCACCCGCACCCGCTCTACGGCGAGCACTTCGCCGTCAGTGACGTTCCCGCCGGGATCTACACCGTGGGGACGACGATCGGGAAGCGGAAAGTCTATCGTCGCGTGCGGGTCGAGCCGGGCAAGGTGAGCTGGGTCGTGTTCCGCTGATGTTCATCGAGCTGACCGATCACCTGCGCTGCCCCGCCGACCACGATGAGCAGTTCCTGATCCTCCTGCCCGACGTCGTGGAGCAGCGCTGGGTGCGCTCGGGCGATCTCGCCTGTCCCGTCTGCAACCGCGCCTTCCGCATCACCGACGGAGTCTTCGATCTCGGCGACGCCTCCGCGCTCGCCGCGGCGCCGAGCGCCCTCGGGGGCGATGCGATCGCCGCGCTCAGCGGCCTGGGTGGTCCTGGCGGGTATCTGGTGCTGGTGGGGGGCGCCGCGGCGCACGCGGAGCAGGTGGGAGAGAAGGTCGCCGGTGTGGGACTGGTGGCGGTGAATCCCGATCCGCCGCGCCCCGACGGCGATGGGGTGAGCGTGATCCGCGGCGGGCGGCTCCCCCTGCGGTCGAGCTCGATGCGCGCGGTCGTTCTCGGACCCGGCTACGCTGACGATCCGATGTGGGTTGCGGAGGCAGCGCGCGTCACCCTGCCGGGACTGCGGATCGTGGGCGAGGGGGTGGTGCCGGAGCGGGAGGATCTCGATGTGCTCGCCACGGCAGGCGGCTGCTGGGTCGCCACCCGGGTGCGGAGCCGCTACTCCCCGTGATGGCCGGCGGCGTCGGCCGCCCGGTACAGTGCCTCGATCGCTTCCCTGTGATTCTGCTCCACGACCCGCCGCTTCACCTTGAGCGTCGGCGTGAGCTCGCCGGTCTCCACGCTGAAATCCTCGGGCAGCAGGAGCAGGCGCTTGGGCACCTCGAAGTGCGCGAGGTCGGCGAGCGGCCGGAGCACCTCGCGGTCCATCTTGGCGCGCACCGGCTCGAGCGCGAGGAATGCCGTCCCATCATCTGCGTTGAATCGAATCCCCTTCCGCGTGGCCCACGCCTTCAGGTTCTCGATGTTCGGCACCACCAGCATGATGGGGAACTTGCGGCGGTCGCCCAGCATGACGGCGTTCGAGACGAATTTGCTGGTCTTCACGAGGTTCTCGATCGGCTGCGGCGCGATGTTCTTGCCACCCGCCGTCACGATCATGTCCTTCTTGCGATCGGTGATCCGCAGGAACCCTTCGGCGTCGAGCACGCCGATGTCGCCGGTGTGCAGCCAGCCGTCGGGGTCGATCGCCTCCGCGGTCGCCTCGGGCTTTCCGAAATACCCCTTCATCACGTGCGGGCCGCGGGTCAGGATCTCGCCATCGGGCGCGATGCGCACCTCGACACCGGGAAGGGGCCGGCCGACGGACCCCAGCTTCACCGCGCCGAAGGTGTTGACGGCGATGACCGGTGAGGTCTCCGTGAGACCGTAGCCCTCGAGGATCGGGAGCCCCGCGGCATAGAAGAATCGCGCGATGTCCGCGGCGAGCGGAGCGCCGCCCGAGACGAAGAAGCGCAGACGGCCGCCCACCCGCGCGTGCAGCTTCGAGAAGACCAGCTTCCGGGCCACCCGGTATCGGAGCGCAAGCCCCCGCGGGATCGGACGCCGCGACAGCGTGTATTCGGCCCAGGTCTCACCGGTGTGCTTGGCCCAGAAGAAGAGCTGCTTTTTCAGGTGCGATCCCGACGTCGCGTTCTCGAGGACGCGGGCGTAGATCTTCTCGTAGAGCCGCGGCACGCTCAGCACCACCGTCGGCCGGATCTCGAGCATCTCGGCCGGCACCGTATCCACGCTGCTGGCGTACGTGATGATCGTCCCCGCCTGCATCATGCAGTAGTGCCCCGCCATCCGTTCGAACACGTGGGAGAGCGGCAGGAACGAGAGGCACTCGTCGGTGTCGCGCAGCGCGAGCACTGTGAGCCCGGCGATCACGTTGGATGTGAGGTTGCCGTGCGTCAGCATGACGCCCTTCGGATCGCCCGTCGTGCCGGATGTATAGATCAGGGTCGCCAGGTCGTCGGGTCCGACGGCCAGGGCGTCGCGCCGCCATTCATCGGCGGGGATCAGCTCGTCGGCGCGCCGGTGCGTGAGGCTCCCGAACTGCAGGACGGCGTCGCCCTTCGCGGCGTCGTCCATCGCGATGACGTGCTCCAGGTCGCCGAGGCGATCGCGAATCTCCTCGATCTTCGCCAGCTGCTCAGCGGAGGAGACGACGACGGCGCGGGCGCCCGAGTCGCGGAGAATGAATTCGATCTGTCGTGCGGGGAGAGTCGGATAGATGGGGACGTCGGCGGCGCGGATCGTGAGGCACGCGTAGTCGGTCATCGCCCACTCGGGGCGGTTCTCGCTCAGGATCGCCACCCGGTCGCCGGGGCCGATCCCCAGAGCGCGAAAGGCGCTTGCCAGCGACCGCACGCGCTGCTCGAGGTCGCGGTAGCTCAGATCGGTCCACACCCCGGCGACCTTCACCCGCATCACAACAGGCCGGGCCGCGAACGCATCCATCGCGCCGAAGAAGAGCTCGTTGAGTGTCCGGGGAGACGTCACCGGAACCTCCTGCGCTGTGAGAAGCTGGTGTGACCGGGCGTGCTACTGGAATGTAACCGTGAACGTCTGACCGGATCCCGGCACTGCCGCGCCGCTGGGGCGCAGTGTGGTGACCTCCACGGTCGCCGT
>JBLMWC010000121.1:0-16369 GCA_050257015.1 Bacillota bacterium
TCGCAGTACGGACAGTGGTGCACCGTTCGGCCGTAGAAGCGCTCGATGCCGTCGATCGTCGGCACGTCATCGACGACGCCGGTGGCGAGGAGCAGCGTTGACCCTTCGAGGGTCTCGCCGCCGGCGGTCCGCACCCGGAACCCGCCATCGGCTCGCTCCGCATCCACCGCTTCCTCGTCCAGCAGCGTGACGCTTTCGTACGGCTCCAGTTCGGCTCGGGCGGTGCGCAGGAAATCGGCAGGGGGGATGCCGTCGCGCGTGAGATAGCCGTGCATGCTGGCGGAGCAGTGGTTGCGGGGAGTACCGGCATCGAGCACCAGCACGCGGCGGCGGACGCGGCCGAGGATGAGCGCCGCGCTCAGCCCCGCCGGCCCGCCGCCGACGATGATGCAGTCCCAGGGCACGGGCAGGATCTAGGTCCGCTGCGGTACCTCGCCCGCCTCCATGACCTGCTTGAAGCGGCGAAGGTCATCGGCCACCTGCTGGGCCGGGGCCTCGCCGAAGAGCCGGGCCACCGCGTCGCCGACGCGACCAGCCGGCGGCTCGTAGCTCAGCACCACGCGGACCTCGGTCGCGCCATCGGGCGCGTGCCCGAAGTGGACGGAGCCCGCGTTGGGAATCTCCGAGCCGGGGAGCGAGCGCCACGCGATCAGCCGGTCCGGAATCTCGTTGTGAATCTCCGCGTCCCATTCGACGCGCTGCCCGACCGGCGCCTTGGCGATCCAGTGCGAGCGGCGCGGATCGATCACCGTCACGCTCTCGAGATGCTCCATGAAGCGCGGCAGGTTCTCGAAGTCGTGCCAGAACGCGTAGAGCTCGTGAGCCGGCCGGTCGATGATTACGCTCTTCTCCACCTTGACCCCTTCGCCCCGGCCCACGCTGGCTACCGCGCTCGAGGCATCCTCTTGCCGCGCCGAATTGCGGCCGATCGCGCGATTGACGGGACAGCGCCCAGTGACCCCGCGGGCGATGAGCCCGCCGCCGAGCGGCAGCAGCAGCGCGCGCAGCCGGCGGTCGCGCAGTCCGTAGGCGACCAGCGCGGCGCCGGCCAGTCCCGACACGATGCGCTCGTTGCGCCCGACATTGACGCCTGATGAAGATCCGATCCTTGATGCCATCGTCGTCACCTTCTCCATGACTCTATGCGGTACCTGCGCGAGGTCACGCCGTTCGGCGTCCACTGCGCGCTGGTGTGATTCATCGTCGAGCTCAGCCGCCGTCCCGTCGCGATGCTCGGGATCGGCAACCTCATCACCGGGCTCGGCATAATGCCGGCCCATGCGATCGGCCTTGCGCGGGTCGTCGAAGGCGAGCGTGCCACCTTCGTCCTGCTCGCCGCCGGCGCCGGTGAAGCGATCGCGCTCGTCCTCGTGCATCGTGGCGAATTCCTCTCCCTTGTTCCGGGCCATGTCAGCCTCCTCCTCCGGTTTCGATCATCGCCTTCGCACGCTCCAGCTCGGCGCCGAGACGGGTGGATGGGTCGTCGCCGACGAGGGCGGCGGCCGCCTTTTCCTGGCCTCCCGCGGGTGGCGTGTACACCACGCGCGCGTCCACGCGCGTGCCCGGGCCGGCCGGTGTGAACCGGAATGTCGCGGCGAGCTCCACCGCGCCGTCCGGCTCGCTCCGCCAGGCAATGAGCCGATCCGGAATCCGTTCGCTGACCCTGGCGATCCAGCTGACCGGTACTCCTGCCACGCTGTTCGCGGTCCAGCGAGCCTGGCCGTCGCCGAGATCGCGCACATCGGTGACGTCGGCCATGAGGCGCGCGACGTTGGCCGGGTCGGACCAGAATTCGTAGACCGCGTGCGGCGGCCGGGCGATGTGGATCGCCCGCCGCGCCTCGAGGCTCCGGCGGCGCTCGCGCAGCAGCCCGCGCGGCTCGCTCTCGAGATCTCTGAGCCCCGACGCCAGCATCGTGGTGCCGATCGCGCGCATCGCGCCGCCGACCCGTCCGCGGCGGGTCAGTCCGAACGCGGCCAGGGCGCCGCCTGCGACACCCACCAGCGCGCTCGATGCCTTGAGCCGCCCGAGATCGGCCCCGCCCTGGCGCAGATGCAGCACGTCCATCCCGTCGGCATCCCCGGCGCGATGCCGGATCTCGTCGGACCACCCGATGAGTGCCAGCGGACTCGGCAGCGCGCCGGACCGAAGGCCGTCGCGCACCCGGTCGAGCCGGACCTGGAGGCGCGCCCGCCGTGCCGGCCCGTGCTCCGGATCGAGCAGATACATGGCGCCGGCGCCGACGACTACGCCGGCCAGGAATGTCTTGCGTCCCATTAGTTCTCCGATTGACGGTTAGCGGTCGGTGCGGCGGCGGCCCCGGTGGGCCGGATCGCGGCGGTCGCTGCCACCCCAGGCGGTGCTCTCCTCGGGCGCGGCGCCGGGAAAGGCGCCGCCGGTCATGGCGCCGCTCGTGGTGCTGTAGCTCGGAACCGGCGCCGCGGCGAGCACCGCATCGTCCTGCCCGACGACCACCGAGCCCAGGTCACCCCCGAACCGGTGGAGGATCGCCCGCGCCTCGGCGTCACGGCCGGCGGGCTCCAGGGTGACGAGGGTGCCGCCCTCGCGCACTCCGCGGTCGAAGTGGCGCGCATCGACATCGGGTATCCCCATGCCGACCAGGGCGCCGAGGATGCCGCCGGTGGCGGCACCGATGCCGGCCCCGGCGACCGCCGTGCCCCCGGCAACGCCAAGGGCTGAGGCGAGCGCTCCGCCGGCAATCACCGGCCCGATGCCCGGGATCGCCAGCGCGCCCACCCCAACGAGCAGCCCCACGATCCCGCCGAGCACGCCCCCGCTCAGGGCCCCGGTCGCCGCCCCTTCCGCCGCCTTCGAGTCGGTCTCCGCGATCAGGCGGCCCTGTGCCGTGCGGTCGCGCATGGCGACGCCGATGGCGTCCCGCGGAAAACCCGCCTCCTGGAGGGCGCGAATCGCGTTCTCCGCCGCCTCGCGATCCCGGAACAGCGCGACGACGACACGCGGTGGGTCCACATCGGTTTGCATGATTCTCTCCCGGTGTGCGTGGGACGACTCAAGGTGTCGCCTCGGATGCCGATTTGTCGTGACGCGCCTCACAAAATTGAAGCCTGGCTTCGGTGCAGCGACGGCGCAGTCGAGTCGGGTGAGACGGACTCGAGGGGAGGTACGGAAGGGCGCGATCAGGAAGGAGGGCGACGCGGCGAGCGGCTGAAGAATTCCCAGATCAGATCGGTTCCCATCAGGAGTCGGCTGGCCCTGCCGACCAGCCGCTCCGGCAGCAGCCGCGGTCCGCCGGGCCAGACATGGCCAAGCCCGGGCACGATGGCGAGCCGCGCAGTGGGATCACCCGCGCCATCGCCGCACTCGGTCCACACGATGCCCGACTCATCGGTTCTATCGGTGCACGAGGCGTCGCCGGACGCCCGCGCCCAGCGCTCGATCGAGCGACGTACCGGAGGGTGGTACTCACTGTGGCCCCATGGCGTCTCGACGTCGCCGCCCTCGAGCGGATTGAGCGGATCGGCGGCGCCGGCGATGTGCAGGAGGGGCGGCAGGGATCCGACGCGCGGCGGATCGATCCAGCAGTGGCCGGCGACCGGCGCGATCGCCGCGACCACGTCCGACAGCTCCGCGCCGAGCCGGAACGCGAGCGACGCGCCGTTGGAGAAACCGGTGATCCAGATGCGGTGGCGGTCGAGCACCAGCTCCCGGGCCAGCCGTTCGATCAGCGCGGTGATGAAGCCGACGTCGTCCACCCCGCGGCGGGCCACGTGGCCGCGGCCGGAGCCGTCGTTCCAGAGCTGCGGATTGAGGCGAAAGAGCGGCGGGGCGTCCGGGTCGCGCGCCGTGCCTTCGGGAAAGACGAGTGCGAACCGTTCCGTGTCGGCCTTGGCCGTCCACCCGGTCTGCTGTCGTGCCACGGCTGCGGTCGCCCCGGCGCCGTGGAGCATCACGACGAGCGGAAGCCCGGGCCCGGGCGCCGGCGGAAGATGCAGCCAGGCGCGTCGCCGCATCCCTCCGACGGTCAGGTGCAGCTCGGTCAGGTCGCTCAGCTTGCGGGCGCCAGATCAGCCTCCCGCCGGACGAGCACGTCGTAGGCCGGGAGGGTGAGAAACTCGGTGAATCGCTCCGCGGTCACCAGGCGGTCGAGGATCAGCGCCGCCTCCTCGAAACGGGTAGCGCCCCAGCGCGCGTCACCGACCTCGCGGCGGAGCCCGTCCATCTCCTCGCGCCGGATAGTGCGGTACAGGTCGGCCGACATGGTCCTGCCGTCATCGAGCGCCGCCCCGTGCCGGATCCATTGCCAGATCTGGCTGCGCGAGATCTCGGCGGTGGCCGCATCCTCCATCAGGTTGAAGATCGGCACCGCCCCCTGCCCGCGAAGCCACGACTCCAGATACCTGAGGGCGACCGCCACGTTGAGCCGGAGACCGCCCTCGGTGATGTGGCCCGTCGGCATCGTCAGCAGGTCCGCGGCGCTCACCTGGACATCGTCCCGGCGGCGCGCGATCTGGTGCGGCCCCGGCATCCGCGCATCGAACACCTCCCGCGCCACCGGCACGAGCGCGGGATGCGCGACCCAGGTGCCGTCGTGCCCGTCACCGGCCTCGCGCTCCTTGTCGGCCCGCACCTTCGCCAAGGCGCGCTCGTTGGCCTCCGGGTCGTTCTTCACCGGAATCTGCGCCGCCATCCCGCCGATGGCGTGGATGCCGCGGCGGTGGCAGGTCCGTACCGCGAGCTGCGCATACGCGCGGAGAAAGGCCCGGTCCATCGTCACCTCGGCCCGGTCCGGCAGCACGAAGTCGGGGCGCGTGTTGAACTTCTTGATGAAGCTGAAGATGTAGTCCCAGCGCCCGCAGTTGAGTCCGGCGCTGTGCTCGCGGAGCTCGTAGAGGATCTCGTCCATCTCGAACGCGGCGAGGATCGTCTCGATGAGCACGGTGGCGCGAACGGTGCCGCGAGGAAGCCCGAGTCCCTCCTGCGCCGCGAGGAAGACGTCGTTCCAGAGGCGTGCCTCGAGATGGTTCTCCAGCTTGGGCAGGTAGAAGTAGGGACCGCTCCCGCGGGCCACGAGCTCCCGGGCGTTGTGAAAGAAGAAGAGCCCGAAGTCGAACAGGCTGGCGGAGACCGCCGCTCCGTCGAGGCGGACGTGCTGCTCGAGGAGATGCCAGCCGCGCGGCCGGACCATGAGCGTCGCGGTCTGCCCGGCGAGACGATACTGTTTGCCGTCCGGCGACTCGTACTCGATCCTGCGTCGGACGGCGTCGATCAGGTTGGCCTGCCCCTGCACCGTATTGTCCCAGGTGGGGCTGTTGGCGTCCTCGAAGTCCGCCATGAACACCCGGGCGCCGGAGTTGAGCGCGTTGATGATCATCTTCCGGTCCACCGGCCCCGTGATCTCGACACGGCGGTCGGCGAGATCAGCCGGAATCGGCGCGACGGTCCACTCGGCCGCCCGGAGCTCGGCGGTGTCCCGGAGAAAGCCCGGCAGCGCACCAGCATCGAGCTCGCGCTGCACGCCTTCGCGCCGCGCCAGAAGCTCCTGGCGCACCGGCTCGAAGCGCCGGGCCAGCATCGCCACGAAGGCGAGTGCCTCCTCGGTGAGAACCGCGTCCCACGCGGGCCGGCGCGGCGCCAGCAGCTCGATTGTGGACTTCTCGGTCACCTCGACTCCTCGATGAGATGCCCCTAAGGTGGCCCGGGCCCGCGCCGGCGGACAAGTCGCCGCAAGCCCGACCCGTCCTTCACGCCTCGTTCACCCAGTCTTCACGAGCGGGCAGGTACCTTCGCTGAGAAACCCGACCAGGAGGATCGATGAGGCTCATGAGGCATGCATTGTTCGCCGGTGCGGTGGTCGCCGCGGCGGCGGGCTGCAGCAGTGACTCTACCGGGCCGAGCCCGGACACGCTGGCAGCGACGTGGACCGCGACTGAGACCCAGTTCATCAGCACGACCAACCCCGCGCAGATGGCCGACATCGTCGGCATGGGAGGATCGGTCCGGCTGACACTCAACGCGAACAACACGTTCACCATGACCACCATGATGCCGGGCCATCCGATGGACCAGCTGTCCGGGACCTGGTCGTCCTCGGTTGACGTGCTGACGCTGCATCACGGGTCGGGCACGTCGGAGTTCGAGATGACGCACAGCGGCAACACCCTGACCCTGACCGGTGCGCATGGGAGCTTCGACGTCAATGGTGACGACGTCGACGAGGAAGTCACGATGAACATGACGATGACCCGCAGCTGAACCGTAGTCTGCGTCACGGGCGAAGCAGGCAGGCCGATGTAGAATTGGGAGATGACCCTGCTCCGCCTCACCGACCGGGGCCTCTACTGCGAGGCCGGCGATTTCTTCGTTGATCCCTGGGCCCCGGTCGAGCATGCGGTAGTTACCCACGCCCACGGCGACCACGCCACCTGGGGCTGCCGGAGTTACGTCGCGAGCGCCTCCGGCTCCCGCGTGCTGGCGCTTCGACTCGGCCCCGACGCGAACATCGCTGCCCTTCCCTTCGGCGAGACAACTCTCCGTCGCGGCGTCCGCATCTCCCTCCACCCCGCGGGGCACATCCTTGGCTCCGCTCAGGTCCGCATCGAAGCCGGCGGCGAGGTATGGGTCGTCTCGGGGGACTACAAGACCGATCCCGACCCGACGTGCACTGCCTTCGAAGCGGTCCGCTGCCACACCTTCGTTACCGAGTCCACGTTCGGCCTTCCCGTCTATCGCTGGCCGCCGCAGGCGGAGACCTTCGCCGAGATCAATGCGTGGTGGCGCGCCAACGCCGCGGCGGGCAGGACCAGCCTGCTCTACGGATACGCGCTCGGGAAGGCGCAACGGCTCATCGCTGGACTCGACCCGTCCATCGGCCCCATCCTGACCCATGGCGCGGTCGAGCGGATGACCGCTGCTTACCGCGATGCCGGCATTGCGCTCCCGCCGACGACGCACGCCCTGCTGGTGACCCGGAAAGCCGACCGGCAGGGCGCGATCGTGGTGGCACCGCCGTCGGCCGAAGGTGGCCCGTGGGCCAGGCGCTTCGGACCGTCCTCCAGCGCCTTCGCGTCGGGGTGGATGCGCGTGCGCGGCGCCCGGCGACGCCGGGCCCTCGACCGCGGGTTCCCACTCTCGGACCACGTGGACTGGCCCGCCCTCCTCGCCGCGATCGATGCGACGGGAGCCGAGCACGTCTGGGTGACGCATGGCTTCACCGGCGTCGTGACCCGCTGGCTCCAGGAGCACGGACTGGACGCCCGTGCCGTGGCGACGCGTTTCGAAGGTGAGCGCGACGATGTCCCCGCCGCCGAAGCGGCGGCAGACGAGGCGACGCCGTGAAGAATTTCGCGGCGCTCTACACCGCCCTCGACGAGACGACCGCGACCAACGACAAGATCGCGGCGCTCGTCGCATACTTCCGGGCCGCTCCGCCGGCTGACGCGGCGTGGGCGGTGCATTTCCTCAGCGGCAGGCGCCCGAAGCGCCTCATCCGTGCAGCGGATCTGCGCGCCTGGGCCGGCGAGGAGGCGCGAATCCCCGAATGGCTGTTCGACGAGTCCTACCACGCCGTCGGCGATCTCGCGGAGACGATCGCGCTGCTGCTGCCGGAGGGCGAGGGGAACAGTGACCGACCTCTCGCCTGGTGGGTCGAGGAGCGGCTGCTGCTGCTCCGCGATCTCGATCCCGCAGAGCAGCGGGCGGCGCTCGTGGGCGCGTGGCGCGAGCTGAGCGGGCGGGAGCGCTACGTGTGGAACAAGCTGATCACGGGGGCGTTCCGCGTTGGAGCATCCCAGCGTCTGGTAGTTCGCGCGCTCGCGGAAGTGAGCGGTGTGTCCGATGAGGTGATCGCGCATCGGCTCATGGGAACGTGGGAGCCGGGGCCCGGTTTCTACGAGCGGCTCATCGCCCGCGACACGCGGGATGCCGACTGGAGCCGCCCGTATCCGTTCTTCCTCGCGCACGCCCTCGAGCAGGATCCGGCACAGCTGGGCGAGCCCACCGAATGGCAGGCTGAGTGGAAGTGGGACGGCATTCGCGCCCAGCTCATCCGGCGCGCGGGCCAGACCTTTCTCTGGTCCCGGGGCGAGGATCTGCTGAACGGCCGGTTTCCGGAGGTCGAGGATGTCGCGGCGTTTCTCCCGCCCGGAACGGTGATCGACGGCGAGCTCCTCCCCTGGCGCGACGGCGGCCCGCTGCCCTTCGCCCAGATGCAGCGCCGCATCGGCCGCAAGACCCTCGGCCGGAAGATTCTGGCGGAAGTGCCGATCGTGCTCGTGGCGTACGATCTCCTCGAGGAGCGGAGCGAGGATGTCCGCTCGCTCCCGCTGGCTCGCCGGCGCGCGCGGCTCGAGGCAATCGTTGACGCGCTGCCGACGGGCGCCACCATACGGCTCTCCCCGATCGTCGAGGCCGATTCATGGGACGCACTCGCGTCCGCACGGCGTGGCGCGCGGGAGCTCGGCGCCGAGGGCCTGATGCTCAAGCATGTCGAATCGGCCTACGGCGTCGGGCGCCGCCGAGGTGACTGGTGGAAATGGAAGGTGGACCCGCTGACGGTCGACGCGGTGCTGATCTACGCCCAGCCCGGAAGCGGGCGGCGCGCCGGGCTCTTCACCGACTACACCTTCGGCGTCTGGGACGGCGATCGGCTCGTCGCGTTCGCCAAGGCGTACTCGGGGCTCACTGACGAGGAGATCCGGCAGGTGGACGCGTTCGTGCGGCGGAACACTCTCGAAAAGTTCGGCCCGGTGCGGGTGGTGAAGCCCGAGCTCGTCTTCGAGCTCGCCTTCGAAGGAATCCAGCGGTCCACCCGCCACAAGAGCGGCGTGGCCGTGCGCTTTCCGCGCATGGCGCGCTGGCGTACGGACAAGCCGGCCTCAGAGGCCGATACCCTCGACAGCGTGCGCCGCCTGATCGACGCCGCGGCGTCGGTGAAGTCATGAGCGAGGAATCCTCGCGTCCCGGCTACACCCTCGGCCGACCCGTTCCTCCGGGAACGCCGTTCGTCGACCTCGTGCCGCCGAAGGAGGCAGGCGAGCCTCCCGCGGGCGGCTCGTCGCTCGCCCGCGAGCTCCGGCGCGCGCGCGAAGCCCGGCGCAAGGAGGCCGGGCCCGCGGAGCCGAGGCGGCGCACTGCAACGGCGCCGCTGGACCACGACCGCCGGCAGCGGCGTGCGCTCAGGAAGTACGCTGCGCTCGATCCCGACGCCGCCGTGCGGGCCTGGTTCGCGGAGCACGAGTGGGAGCCGTTCGCATTCCAGGAGGAGGTCTGGTCGGCGTATCGCGCCGGCGAGAGCGGCCTCATCCACGCGGCGACCGGCACCGGCAAGACCTACGCGGCGTGGATGGGACCGCTCCTCGAGTGGCTGCGCGACTATCCGGGCGCGACCCGCCGCGCGGGTGCGCCACCGCTCCGGGTGCTGTGGGTCACGCCGCTCCGAGCGCTCGCCGCCGATACCGAAGCGGCGCTCCGCGCCCCCCTCGTCGATCTCGGCATTCCGTGGACGCTGGAGACGCGCACTGGCGATACACCCCCCGCCGTCCGCGCCCGCCAGCGTACCCGGCTTCCGACCGCGCTCATCACCACGCCCGAGAGTCTCTCGCTCCTCCTGACGCGCGAGGATGCCGCAGCCATCTTCGCCGATCTCGAGTGCGTGGTCGTCGACGAGTGGCACGAGTTGATGGCGAGCAAGCGCGGCGTCCAGACCGAGCTCGACCTGGCGCGCCTCCGCCGCTTCCAGCCCGCGCTACGCACCTGGGGCCTCAGCGCGACGCTCGGCAATCTCGAAACGGCGCGGGACACGCTGCTCGGCGCCGATGCCGCGGGAATGCCCCGGCCCGGCCGGCTCGTGCGCGGCCTGGTGCCCAAGGCGCTCGAGGTGGACTCGCTCTTTCCCGAGACGATCGAGCGTTTCCCCTGGTCGGGCCAGATCGGGCTCACGCTCCTGCCGCAGGTGATTCGCGCGATCGAGGAGGGGCGTACCGCACTCGTCTTCACCAACACGCGTGCCACCGCCGAGATCTGGTATCAGGCGCTCGCGCTGAGCGGGGTACCGTGGGCCGACCGCATCGGCCTGCACCACGGGTCGCTCGATCGGGCCGAGCGGGAAGCGGTCGAGGACGGGCTCCGTAACGGTGAGCTCCGCTGCGTCGTCTGCACGTCGAGTCTCGATCTCGGCGTCGATTTCACGCCGGTCGATCGCGTCCTCCAGGTGGGGAGTCCGAAGGCGGTAGGGCGCCTGGTCCAGCGAGCGGGTCGGAGCGGCCACCGGCCCGGCGCCCTGAGCCGGGTGACTTGCGTGCCGACGAGCGCGCTCGAGCTCGTGGACATCGCCGCGGCGCGCACCGCGGTGGAGGCCGGAAGGATCGAGGCGCGTCCCCCGGTCGAGCGTCCGCTCGACCTGCTGGCACAGCATGCAGTGACAGTGGCGCTCGGCGGCGGCTTCCGCGACGAGGAGCTCTACCAGGAGGTGCGCACCACCCACGCCTATCGCGACCTCCCACGCGACGAATGGGAGTGGGTTCTCGATTTCATCACCCGCGGGGGTGAAGCGCTGCGCGCGTATCCCGAGTACGCCAAGGCGGTGCTGGTGGACGGCGTCTACCGCGTCACGAGCAGGATGATCGCGATGCGGCATCGCATGTCGATCGGGACGATCGTGAGCGAGTCGTCGCTCAAGGTGCGTTATGTACGGGGACGAACGCTCGGGACGGTGGAGGAGAACTTCATCGCGCGCCTCCGGCCGGGCGACCGCTTCACCTTCGCCGGCAAGCCGCTCGAGTTCGTCCGGGTGCGCGACATGACGGCGTGGGTGCGGAAGGCCCCCAGCGCGGAGGGGACCGTGCCCAAATGGTCGGGCCTGCGACTCGCCCTCTCGACCGAGCTCGCACAGGCGGTACGGAACAAGCTCGACGAAGCCCGGCAGGGAATCTTCGACGCGCCCGAGATGCAGCAGGTCCGCCCGGTGCTCGAGCTCCAGGCGGCGTGGTCGCTCCTGCCACGGCCGGACGAACTCCTCATCGAGCGGACCGAGACCCGGGAGGGGCATCATCTCTTCTTCTATCCGGTCGAGGGCCGGCTGGTGCACGAGGGACTCGCGGCGCTCTTCGCCTACCGGATCGCACAGCTCGGTCCCATGACCTTCACGCTGGCGGCCAACGACTACGGATTCGAGCTTCTCTCGCCGGAGCGGGCGCCGCTCGATGAGGCGCTCGAGAGCGGCCTGCTCTCGACGGAGTACCTGTTCAACGACATCCCGGCGAGCCTCAATGCGGCGGAGATGGCGCGGCGGCAGTTCCGCGAGGTGGCGCGGGTGGCGGGGCTCATCTTTCAGGGGTTTCCCGGCGCCGCGAAGTCGGTGAAGCAGCTGCAGGCGTCGAGCGGGCTGATTTACGAGGTCTTCGCGAAGTACGACCCGGAGAACCTGCTGCTGCGGCAGGCCCAGCGCGAGGTCCTCGAGCGTCAGCTCGAGCAGAGTCGCCTGGGCCGCACGCTGGCGCGGCTCGGCAGCGGCACCGTGAGCGTGGTCGAGGTGGAGAGGCCCACGCCGTTCGCATTTCCGCTGCTCGTCGATCGGCTGCGGGAGCAGCTCAGCTCCGAGAAGCTGGCCGATCGGGTCCGCCGCATGGCGGATCCGCTGGAGCGCGCGGCCGGCAACGACGTCCCATTCATTCCGCGCTTCGCGTCGCTTCGATCGGCTCGCCGGGGCGAGCGTGCATGACGGACCAGGCCATCAGCATTTCCGGCGAGAGGCTGCGACTCCTTCCCGAGCGGGCGCTCTTCTGGGAGCGTGAAGGCGCGCTGATCGTGGCCGATCTGCACTGGGGGAAGGCGGCCACCTTTCGGGCGGCCGGAGTGCCGCTTCCGCCGGGCACCACCACCGACGATCTGGCGCGCCTCGACCGTGCGCTCGCGAGAACCGGCGCCAGCCGGCTCTATCTGCTGGGAGACCTCTTCCACGCCCGGGAGGGCCGCCGCGCAACGGCGACGCTCGCGGCGGCGGCGGCGTGGCGCGCGGAACACCCCTTGCTCGAGGTCCTGCTGGTGCGCGGCAATCATGACCGGGCCGCCGGCGATCCGCCGGCTGAGCTGGGCATGACGGTGGTGGACGCGCCCCACCACATCGCGCCATTCGCCCTGCATCACGAGGCGCCGCGATCGGCCGCTGCTGGCTACACCCTCGCCGGCCACCTCCACCCGGGCTTCGTCGTTTCGGGCCCGGGCCGCCAGCGGGAACGTCTTGCCTGCTTCGTCATCGGACGCCGCGGTGCGCTCCTGCCGGCGTTCGGCAGCTTCACCGGGACGCTGGCGGTCGAAGCCGCGCCCGACGACCGCGTCTTCGTGATCGCCGGCGATGCGGTGATTCCCGTCAGCCCAGCCGCATATAGGTGAGCCCCTTCTCCTGCGCCCGGTTGATCGCCACCGTCATCCCGGGAACGATGGTCACGCCGGTGAGCGTATTCGCCGTGAGCTCGGCCCGGATCGCGTCGGTGGTGCCGAGCCCCGACCGGCTGAGCCGCCCGGCCCAGACGCCGAGCGCGTTGTTGCAGAGGATGAAGGTGACGCCGCGCTTCTGCAGCGCTTCGACCGACGCCCCGGATGCGCCACGGGCGAAGGTGTCGCCCGCGCGGGGATGCGCGAACATGTTCCGCGCGAGCGGCTGGCCGTTCGCCGCGTCCTTGACGCCGAGCATGCTCCCGAACGGATACTTAGCCCACATGGCGTCATTCATGCCGAGGGGGACGGTCCTGCCGTAGAGGGCGACGACGGCGTTGACGTCGTGATCCTTCGTCGCGTATGCGCGGTTGTAGGTGTCCATGTAGTTCATCACGTGGAGGAGGCCCGCTCCCTCCTCGTGGTCCGGCATGTCGAACAGCTGCCGGTGGCGACCCCTGAGGCCGAGCAGCCAGCGGTCGCTCGTGTCGATCTCGCCCTGCTGCGCCGCCGCCAGCCGCGCGGGCAGCCCGCCGCTCATGCCGACCGCCAGCGTCGCGGCCAGAGTTCCGAGAAATCCCCGGCGCGGTGTCGGACGCTCGAACTGATGGGGCATCGAGTGCTCCTTGTCAGCGGGTGGTGGCGCCGGCACCGGGACGCGCGCCGAGCGTCCGGTACGGCACATCGGGCGGCGCGCCGCCCTCGGGCCAGTCCTTCTCCTTCCCGGGGAAGTCGGGCCTCGGCTGCGACGTGACGTAGGCCGCAAGGTCCATCGCCTGCTGGTCGGTGAGCGTGCCGGGCTTGTCGAACGGCATGTTGTGGCGGATGAACGCGGCCGCCGTTCGAACCCGCGCCATCCCGGCGCCGATGTTGAACGAGCGGTCACCCCAGAGCGGGGGTGCAACGGCCGACCCCTCGCCGCCGGGCCCGTGGCAGCGCATACAGTTCTCGGGGAAGAGCGCGGCGCCGCGAGCGCTGTCTCCCCGTGTCAGCTTCAGCATCGTGAGACCCTGCCCCTCGACCCGCGCGCCGATCGGCACTCCGCGAGAGAGGAACGCCATGTACGCCACGATGTCCCGCATGTCGCGGCTCGCCGGGTCGAGTGCCTTCCCGTTCATGCTCCGCTCGAAGCAGTCATTCACCCGATCCTCGATCAGGCTGATCGACGCGCTCCGGGACCGGTACTGCGGATATCGCGCGTATACCCCGACCCACGGCATCGCGCCTGGTTTCCGGCCCTCGTTCGGGTGACAGCTCACGCACTGGAGCGCGCTGCCCACGTGGTCCGGAAGACTGTCGCGCGTGCTCACCAGGAGCGCCCGTCCCCGGCGGATCGAGCGCCCGGTGGCGTCGTCCGGGATGAGCGAGTCCGGCGGCGGCGCGAAGGCCACGCTGTCGGGTGCGGCCGCCCCCGCCCTGCCGTGGCCGGTCTCCGGCCGCGCGGGCGAGCAGGCGAGCGCCATGAATGGAAGCACAACGGCCACACGGCTCAGGTAGCGAGTCAGGGGGGGAAGCGCGACCACGGGCACCTCGAGTGGAGGCAATCGGGAGGGAAACGCCTGCACATTATCCATCCCCGCCGCTGGCGGCAAGCAAGGGGCCAGCCGTAGCTTGAGCCGACACCCGGAGGCGCCATGAACGATCTCCTCGCCGCGCGCGGCCAGATGGCGATGTCCCTCGGCTTCCACATCGTCTTCGCCGTGGTCGGCATCGGCATGCCGTTGCTCATGGTGCTGGCAGAGGGTCGGTGGCTTCGAACCGGGGACGCGATGTACCTCGAGCTCGCGCGGCGGTGGGCCAGAGGGACCGCCATTCTCTTCGCAGTCGGCGCCGTGTCGGGTACCGTGCTTTCGTTCGAGCTGGGTCTCCTCTGGCCCCGGTTCATGGCGTTCGCCGGGCCGGTGATCGGCATGCCCTTCTCGCTCGAGGGATTCGCCTTCTTCACCGAGGCGATCTTCCTCGGGATCTATCTGTACGGATGGGACCGGGTCCCCGCGCGAACCCATCTGCTCGCCGGCGTTGCTGTAGCGGTGAGCGGCGCGGCGTCGGCGGTGTTCGTGGTGATCGCCAACGCCTGGATGAACACCCCCGCCGGGTTCGAGATGACCGCCGGGCGCGTCACGGCTGTGCATCCGCTCGTCGCGCTCACCAACCCGGCCGCCTTCCAGCAGACGCTTCACATGCTGCTCGCGGCCTACGTCGGCACCGGGTTCGCCGTCGCCGGCATCCACGCCTTCCTCCTGCTGCGTGACCCCGCCAACGCCTTTCACCGCCACGCGCTCGTCCTGGCGCTCTTGGTCGGCGCACCAGCCGCGGTGCTGCAGCCGATCTCGGGCGACATCAGCGCCCGCGCCGTCGCCCACCAGCAGCCGGCCAAGCTCGCGGCACTGGAAGGTCTCTTCGAGACGACGCGCGGCGCGCCGCTCACGATCGGCGGTTTCCCGGACGTGCACGCGCGCACGATGCGGTTCGGGATCCCCGTGCCGCACGGCCTCTCGCTCCTCGCCTTTCATGACCCCGATGCGGAGGTCCGCGGGCTCGACCGCGTTCCGCGCGAGGATTGGCCCCCGGTGGCGATCGTCCACCTCGCGTTTCAGGCGATGGTCGCCCTGGGCACTGGGCTCGCGCTGCTCTCCCTCTGGATCGGCTGGCAGGCCTGGCGCCGTCGGGATATCGTCGCCAGCCGTGCGCTCCTCCGCGCCATTGCGATCGCCACGCCCTGTGGCTTCCTGGCCATCGAGGCGGGGTGGACCGTCACCGAGGTCGGGCGCCAGCCCTGGATCATCGCCGGCATCCTCCGCACCCGCGACGCGGTGACGCCGATGCCGGGGATTGCGGTGCCGTTCGCCCTGTTCACGCTGCTGTACGTGGGGCTGGCCGTCGCGGTGGTCTGGCTGCTCTACCGCCAGATCGTGCGCGCTCCCAGGAGCGCGGAGGCGGCCCATGTCTGACGCGACCCTTGCCGTGGTCCTCGCCGGCGTCATCATGCTGGCGCTCAATGCCTACGCGCTGCTGGGCGGCGCCGATTTCGGCGGCGGTGTCTGGGACCTGCTGGCCTCGGGCCCGCGCCGTGCGCGGCAGCGGGAGCTCATCGCCGATGCCATCGGGCCGATCTGGGAGGCCAATCACGTCTGGCTGATCCTCGCGGTGGTCCTCCTCTTCACCTGCTTCCCTCCCGCCTTTGCCCGGGTGGCGATCGTGCTTCACATCCCGCTCGCGCTTCTGCTCGTCGGCATCGTGCTCCGGGGCTCCGCCTTCACCTTCCGGTCGTATGACAGCCGGCGCGACGCCGTGCAGCGCCGCTGGGGAGCGATCTTCTCCGGTGCCAGCATCATCACGCCCCTGCTCCTCGGTGCCGCCGTCGGCGCGCTGGCGACCGGCCGCATCACGGCCCCGGCCGGCGGCTTCGTTGCGAGCTACCTGCGCCCGTGGGCGACGCCCTTCGCGCTCGCCACCGGTCTCCTGGCGCTCGCGCTCTTCGCCTTTCTCGCCGCCGTCTATCTCACCATCGAGGCGGGCGACGACCGCGCACTCGCCGACGACTTCCGCCGCCGCGCGCTCGGCGCCGGCGCGGTCACCATCATCATCGCGGGCGGCACGCTGCTCCTGGCGCGCCGCGGCGCGCCGATGGTGCATGCGGGACTCATGGGAGCCCGGTGGGCCCTGCCGCTTCACATCGGCGCGGCACTCGCCGCCGGAGCGGCGCTTGGGGCACTCGCGCTCCGCCGCTACCGGCTGGCACGCATCACGGCGGCAGCGCTCGTCTCCCTGGTGATCTGGGGGTGGGGCGCGGCCCAGTTTCCCTGGCTCGTCCCGCCCGATCTCTCCGTCGCGCAGACAGCGGCGCCCGCCACCACCCTGCGATTCGTCTCGCTGGGGCTGATGGCGGGCGCCGTGATCCTGGTGCCGTCGCTGGTCTATCTCTTCCGCGTCTTCAAGGCCGTCGGATCAGGACACG
>JBLMWC010000122.1:0-5881 GCA_050257015.1 Bacillota bacterium
GCGTGGCGGGCCGCGGTGGCGCGCTACGAGGTGCTGAGCGGGGCCGCCCGCGCGGAGTCGGGGGAGACGGCGGAGCTCCTCGCCGCGCGCGACGCGGTGGCGGTGCATGCCGACCGCATCAACGGCTACCTCCAGGAGCTGGAGGCGATCGGCTGCCTCTTCAAGGGGTTCGACGGCGGCCTGGTGGATTTCTACTCCCTGCGCGACGACCATCCGATCTTCCTCTGCTGGCGGCTCGGCGAGGAGCGGATCGGCCACTGGCATGAGATCGACGCCGGCGCCGCCGGCCGCCAGCCGGTGGACGACACCATCCTTTCCGGAGACTCCCGATGATTCGTGCGTGGCTCTTCCTGCACCTGCTCGGCTTCACGATGTGGATCGGCGGGGCACTCGGCGTGATGGTCGCCGGGATCGCGGGGAGGCGGGAGGACCGGAGCGCACTGGCCGCCATCGTGCGGGCGCAGTCGCTGGTCTATCGCGTGGTGGTGGGTCCGGGCGCGCTGCTGGCCGTGCTCTCCGGCATCCTGCTCACCTTCCGGAATTCCGGGACGCGGTTCGCCGGCGCCGACCTGTGGCTCATCCTCATGCAGGGAGCCGGCGCGCTGGCGGCGCTGCTCACCCTGCTCATCAGCCTGCCGACGGCCTCGAAGCTCGGCCGGCTCGATCCGATGGGGAAGACCGGACCATACTTCGACGAGCTCCGCTCACGCCAGAAGCTGGTCAGCACCATCTCGGGCATTCTCGCGGTGACGGCGCTGGTTGCGGGGATGATGCTGGTCCACGGCGGCTGACGATCAGCCGCGGCGCCCGGTCAAGCAGGCCGGGCGCACCGGGCAGTCTCCGCAACGCGCCACCCTCGCCGTACACACCAGCGCTCCCAGCTCCATGATCGCCTGATTGAAGGCCCACGCCGCCTTGCCCCGGCGGGGCACGATGCGTTCCGCCGTCTCCCAGAGCTGCCGCTCGGCGGCGGAGCGGGGAAGGCGGGGATGGAAGGCGCGGCGCAGGACGCGGGCGACGTTGGTGTCCACTGCCGGCGTGGGGCGTTCGTAGGCGAAGCTGGCAACGGCGCCGGCGGTGTAGCGCCCGACGCCGGGGAGGCTGCGCAGCGTTTCAATCTCCGACGGGACGATGCCGGCATGGTCACGTACGACGTCCTGCGCGAGCTGGTGCAGGTTGGCCGCCCGGCGGTAGTAGCCGAGGCCCTCCCAGCTCTCGCGCACGGCGGCGGGTGGTGCCTGCGCCAGCCTGTGAATGTCGGGATAGCGCTCGAGGAAGCGATGGTAATAGGCCTCGACCCGCGAGACCTGGGTCTGCTGGAGCATGAACTCGGAGACGATTACCCGGTAGGGATCGCGGGTTCGGCGCCACGGGAGGTCGCGGCCTTCGCGCCGGAACCACCGGAGGAGGCGCCTGCGGAATTCCGCCGCATGTATGGGGGTGCGAGGGCTAGACTTACGGGGCATGGAGAGACAAGATACACGCCATGCCAGCAGCCGCGACCACCTCAGATCCCCGCGTTCTCGTCGGCCGGCTGCTGCTCGGCGGGATGGCGCACGTCGGGCGCATCAGCATGCTGGTGGTGGAGATCGTCCGGGGCCTCAAGGAAGTGCGCATCTGGGTGCCGCGGGCTTTCACCGAGGCGTGGAACATCGGCTTCGGCAGTCTCTTCATCGTGCTGCTGGTCTCGTCGTTTGCCGGCGCCGTCACGGCGCTCCAGGCAGGGTACCAGTTTACCGGCAGCCTCCCGTACTACGTCGTCGGGACGCTGGTCACGGAATCGATCGTGCTCGAGCTGGGTCCGGTGCTGGTCGGCCTCATCCTCGCCGGCCGGATCGGCGCGCGCTACGCGGCCGAGCTCGGTACGATGCGGGTGACGGAGCAGATCGACGCGCTGGAGAGTCTCGGACGGTCGCCGGCGTCTCACCTGATCATCCCCCGCGTCGTGGCCGGGCTCGTCATGATCCCGGTGCTGGTGGTCTTCGCCGATATCGTGGGCGTGGGTGCCGGCTGGTGGGCGGCGCGCCAGGTGCTTCCGCTGACCAACGCGGACTTCGCGTACGGGGCGCAGGCGTTCTGGCGGCCCTTCGATGCCTATTATTCGCTGGTCAAGGCGTTCTTCTTCGCGGTCTCCATCACCGTCATCCCGTGCTATATGGGGTTCACCACCGGCCAGGGCGCCGAAGGGGTAGGCCGGTCGACGACCGGGGCGGTCGTGAGCAGCTCGGTGCTCATTCTCCTGCTCGACGTCATCCTTGCAAAGCTGCTGCTGAACCCGTGATCGCCCATGATTGAGCTTCGCGGCGTCAAGAAGAGATTCGGCGATCAGGTGATCCTCGACGGCGTGGACTTCGTCGTCCAGGACGGCGAGACGGTGGCACTCCTTGGCCCCTCAGGCACCGGGAAGAGCGTCCTGCTCAAGCACATCATCGGGCTCATCAAGCCGGACGCCGGGCAGGTGCTGGTGGACGGGCTCCACGTGGACCGGCTCAAGCGCAAGGAGCTGGCGCAGCTCCGCTACAAGATCGGCTACGTCTTCCAGAACGGCGCGCTCTTCGACTCGGACAACGTCTTCGAGAATGTGCGCCTCGGGATCTCCGACGTCGCGAAGTACACCGACATCGACTACGCGAAGGAGCACGTCGCGAAGGTCATCAAGCTGGTCAATCTGCCGGCCGACGTCATCGAGAAGTATCCGTCGGAGCTCTCCGGCGGGATGCGGAAGCGGGTCGGCATCGCGCGCGCGATCGTGGGCGAGCCGAAATACCTGCTGTACGATGAGCCGACTTCCGGACTCGATCCCGTCAATTCGGACATCATCGACAGCCTGGTCGAGCGGCTGGCCAATGAGCTCGGCGTGACCAGCATCATGGTGACGCACGACGTGCGCGGGGCCTTCCGGGTGGCCGATCGGCTTGCGCTCCTCAGCGGCGGCAAGATCATCATGCAGGGCACCCAGGAAGAGTTCCTGGCGTCGGCGAATCCGAAGGTGAAGGAATTCCTCGAGCGCGATTTCGAAAACCCCTCCAACGTGGCGGCCTGAGCGGAGTCCATGGATCTTCACTACAAGCGCGAAGTCGCCGTCGGGACCTTGGTCGTCGTGGGGTTCGCAGCCTTCGTTCTCGGCACGATGTGGCTCAAGGGTCGCGACTTCAAGTCGGGCGACCACACGCGCATCGAGTTCGCGAACGTCGGGAATTTGAAGGAAGCGTCGCCGGTCCGGGTGGCCGGCGTGCAGGTCGGAAAGGTACAGAAGATCAAGCTCATCGATCCCGACCACGTGATGGTGGAGATCAGCCTGCCGAAGACGATCGTGCCGAAGACCGACGCGTCGGCCAAGATCGTGGCGCTGAGCCTCACCGGCGACCAGGGTGTGGACTTCTATCCGGGCCATGCGGCGACGCAGCTGCCGGCGGGCCAGATCGTGAAGGGCAGCCAGGACCCCGGCTTTGGCGACATCGCGGCAGGTCTCAGCGCTCGCGCCGACACGGTGCTCCGGGGCATTCAGCAGATGGTGGACACCCAGATGGTCCGGCAGCTGCGCACTACCGTGTCCGCCGCTCAGGCGACCCTGGCCGCGACGCAGCGCATGATGGAGCTCTATGGCAACGCCGACCGCGGCCCCACGGCGGAGCTCACGCGGACGATGATCGCCTTTCGCCAGCTCGGCGCGCGCCTCGACAGCACGCTCGCGACGCCGGGGCTGCAGAAGGCGCTGCAGAGGTCGGACTCGCTGACGCAGAGTCTCAATGCGATGTCCACGCAGTTCGCCGTGACCGGCGCGCGGTTCGATTCGATTCTCGCGAAGGTGCAGCACGGGGACGGCACGCTCGGCAAGCTGGCGTCGGACAGCATGCTGTACCACAACATCACCCGCCTCACCGCGTCGCTCGACAGCCTGATCACCGACATCAAGAAGCATCCAGGGAAGATTCAGCTGACGGTGCCGGTGAAGATCTTCTAGGGGACGACCCCGCGGGTCATTGCGAGGCCCCGCAGGGGCCGCGGCAATCCGGTCGCTCGTGGCGTGCCTCGGCTCATGATCCGGCGCTCGCCATGAGCGACCAGATTGCTTCGTCGCTTCGCTCCTCGCAATGACGTGGGTCGCCGCTGCCCACCCTGACCCCCCGCCCGCCCCCCGTTACTTTCCCCCCCATGCTCACCCTCACCTTCCTGGGCACCGGCGCCGCCTGTCCCAGCGTGGACCGGAACGTCAGCGCACTCGCCATCGCGCGCGAGGGGGAGACGCTGCTGTTCGACTGCGGCGAGGGAACCCAGCGGCAGATGATGCGCTACGGTGTGAGCTTCGCGTTCCGGGAGATCTTCTTCTCGCACTATCACGCCGACCACATCCTGGGTGTGACCGGGCTCCTCCGGACGATGGGCCTCCAGGACCGCACGGCGCCCGTCACGCTCTATGGTCCGAAGGGCGCCGCGCGCGTGCTCGGCGCCGCCGTCGCGCTCGGCATCGAACGGAGCCGGTTTCCGATCGACATCGTCGAGGTGAAGCCGGGCGACCGGCTCGAGCGCGACGAGTATGCGCTCGAGGTCTTCCCCACCGAGCACCGTGCCGACACGATCGGCTGGGCTCTGGTGGAGCACCAGCGTCTCGGCCGATTCGATCCCGCGCGGGCCATCGCGCTCGGCGTGCCGGAAGGGCCGCTCTGGGGAAAGATCCACAAGGGCGAGAGCGTCCGGCTGCCCGACGGCCGCACGGTGACACCGGCCGAGCTCGTCGGTCCGCCGCGCCCAGGACGTCGCGTCGTGTACTCGGGAGACACCCGGCCCTGCGCGACGCTTATCGAGGCGGCGCGAGGAGCCGATCTCCTGGTGCACGAGGCGACGTTCTCCGACGAGGAAGGAGAGCGCGCGGTGGAGACCGGCCACTCGACCGCCTCGGAGGCCGCCGCCGTCGCGCGCGAGGCGGGCGTGCGGCGGCTCCTGCTCACCCACATCAGCCCGCGCTACACCCGCGAGGCGCCCGAGCTGCTCGCGGAAGCGCAGGCGGTGTTTCCCGCGGTAGCGATCGCACGGGACGGGATGACGGTGGACGTGCCGTTCGTGCACGACGAGCCGCCGGCGTGACGCGCGCCGCGCTGGTCGCGGCGGTGCTGGGAGTGCTGGTCTGGTCGGGTATCCATCCGGCCGACCGGTTCACCTGGCTGATGGAAGTCTTCCCCGTGCTCATCGCGCTGCCGCTGCTGATCGCGACAGGGCGCCGCTTCCGGTTCACGACGCTGGTGTACGTGCTCCTGGCCATCCATGCCGTGATCCTCATGGTCGGCGGCCGCTACACCTACGCCGAGGTGCCGCTCGGCTTCCGGATGGAGGAATGGTTCGGGTTCGCGCGGAACCATTACGACCGGATCGGGCATTTCGCGCAGGGGTTCGTGCCGGCGATGGTGGCGCGCGAGGTGCTGGTCCGGCGCTCGCCGCTCGCGGGAAGCCGCTGGCTGCCGTTTCTCGTCCTCTGCTTCTGCCTCGCGCTAAGCGCCTTCTACGAGCTGATCGAGTGGTGGACCGCGCTCGCGACCGGCTCGGCCGCGACGGCGTTCCTCGGCACTCAGGGTGACCCGTGGGACACGCAGTGGGACATGTGCTGGGCGCTGATCGGAGCGACGGTCGCGCTGGTGGTGCTCTCGCGGGTGCACGATCGCCAGCTGCGTCTGATGGGGGCACGATCGGGTGCTGAATCTGCGCCGTATCCTGTTTCGGCGCATTGAATTAGGTGTGTGGTCGCGGCTTGACGTGCGAGTGCGCTCCGGGTTGACCGGGTTGCCGCGGCCCGCTAGTTTTGTCGGCTCACGGGGCTGTAGCTCAGCTGGGAGAGCGCTGCAATCGCACTGCAGAGGTCAGGGGTTCGATCCCCCTCAGCTCCATG
>JBLMWC010000123.1:0-16369 GCA_050257015.1 Bacillota bacterium
ACCTCTCGGCCCGGAAGCCGCGCGCGTACGAGGTGGGACTCGGATACGCGACGGACAACGGGCCGCGGGGCCGGGTCGTGACGACTTTCCGGCGCCTCAACCGGAAGGGCCATTACGCCGATGCCGAGATCATCGGGTCGCTCAACGAGCAGAGCGTGTCGACGCGGTACAACATTCCCGCCTTCGGCAACCCGACGGGCGTGCTCACGCTGCTGGCCGGCTACGCGATCCTCAATCCCACCGGCAGCAGTACCCGCACCTTCCTGATCGGCCCTCGCCTCGCGCGCCGCCGCTTCGGCTGGCGCGAGACCTTCCTGGTCAACTATCAGCGGTCGTCGTTCGGGGTCGGCGTGGACAGCGGCGTCGCCAAGATGCTCCTCGGCGGCGCCAATTACGAGCGCACCCGTTCCGACAGCCGCATCTACCCGACGCGGGGAATTCGCACCCGGCTGGACGCGCAGGGCGCGACGCGGTCGCTCGGCTCGAACGTCACTTTCGTTCAGCTCCACGCGAGCGCGAAGGCGATCAAGTCGGTCGGGCCACGCCTGCGCCTGATCGCGCGCGCGGAAGGCGGCCGGGTCTTCACCAGCACCTTCCGGCAGCTGCCGCCGACGGCCCGCTTCTTCGCCGGTGGTGATCAGAGCGTGCGCGGCTACCAGTATCTCGGCCTTGGCGACCTCGACTCCCTCGGCAACGTGATCGGCGGGCGCTCGCTCGTCGTGGGGAGCCTGGAGGCGGACTACCGGTTCATGAGCCGCTTCGCGCTGGCGCTCTTCTTCGACGCCGGCAACGCGATGGAGCGCTTCTCGCTGTCGGGTCTCAAGCAGGGCGCCGGTGCCGGCATCCGCTGGATCTCGCCGGTCGGGCTCATCCGCGTCGACGGCGCCTTCGCGCTCAGTCTTCCCGGCACGCCGTTCCGCATCCACCTCTCGCTGGGCCCCGACCTGTGAGCCCCCGCGCGCGGAAGGTGCTTCGGCTGGTGGTCGCCAGCATCGTGGTCCCGATCATTCTCGGGGCGACGCTCCTCTTCTACGGCTTCTCGAGCGAGAGCGTCGCGCGGTCGCTCATCGCGAGGGCGCTGGCGCGAACCGGCGGCAGCGTGAAGATCGGCCGCGTAAGCGGGCGCCTCCGCGGGCCCCTGACGCTGCACGACGTCAGCGTGAAGACGCAGATGCTCTCCGCCACCGTGGACAGCGCGGTCCTCGAGTGGACACCGACCGGACTCATCCACCGGCAGGCGCGCATCGACCGCCTCTTCGTGGACGGCGTGCACATCGTGCTCCCCGACTCCACTCCCCGCGACACCACGACCCCGAAGAAGCCGAGCCTGCCGCTCGACGTGATTCTCGGTGACGTGCGCGCGGAGCGCATCACCGTCGATGCGCCGGGCAACGTACATCTCACGAGCGGGGCGGTCCGGGTGACGGGCCGCGCGAAGGACTACCGGATCGTCGCGGCCGGCACGCTGGCGGCGCCGGCGTTCGATCAGCCGGTCCCGCTCACGCTCGCGGGCCGCGGAGACCTCGAGCACGTCGCGCTCGACAGCTCGTCGGCCCGGCTGCTCGGGGGCCGCGCCGGCGCGACCGGCGCCATCGGGTGGTACCCGAAGGTGAACTGGGATCTCGTCGTCGCCGCGCTCGGCATGCATCCGGGCCGGATGATGGCCGATTCGACGCTCTGGCCCGGCGCGGTCTCCGCGTGGGCCAGCACGAGCGGCCGCATCGACAGCATCGGTCCCATCGGCAGGGCGAAGGTGGACAGTCTCAGCGGCGCACTTCGGGGGCAGCCGCTGGGCGGCACGCTCGATCTCCGTTTCGCGGGGAAGCGCTACGAAATCCCGGCGGCGGACGTGACGTGGGGATCGGTTCATGCAACCGGAGACCTGACCCTCGCCGACAGTGCGATCGACGCACGGTATCATGTGGCCGTCGGCAACCTCGCTACGGCGCTTCCCGCGGCCCGCGGGTCGATCGTACTCGACGGCACCGCAGCCGGCCCCGTCCGCACGCCGCACGTCCGGACCGCTGTGAGCGGCCGGAACCTGGTGTACGGAACGTCGCGCATCAGCCGGGTCACCGGCCGGGCCGATGTGGACCTGGCCCCCGGCGGGCGCACGACCGTCGACCTCCGCGGAGACGGCGGCCGCGTGGGACAACAGCGCTTCAACCGCGTCGTGCTCGCCATGCGCGGCACCCAGCGGAGCCACCGGCTCACCGCCGACATCGCCGCCCCGGCGGCCAGCGCCCAGCTCGCCGCGACCGGCGGGCTCCACGGCAAGGCGTGGGGTGGACGGGTGGCGTCGCTCGCGATTCAGAGTGCGCGCGCCGGCGACTGGCGGCTCGAGAAGCCCGCGGCCGTCAGCGCAAGCGCCTCGGCAGCAACCCTCGGGGAGCTCTGCCTCGGCTCCGCGAGCTTCGGGTCGACGCGCGTCTGCGCCGCCGGCGCGTGGCGACCGTCGGGCTGGCGCGCGAGCTCCACCGTCGAGCACTTCCCGATTGCACTCATCGATTCGCTGATGCCGGCCGCGCGGCTGGGCGATGGCCGCGCACTCACCGGCACGATCGAAGGCAAGCTCGACGCCGACGCGACGGGCCGCCAGATCGCCGGCACTCTCCACGTCAGCGCCGAGAACGCCGAGCTCGTGTACCGGGAGCCGGTGGACTCGGTGACGCATCGGGTGGCGTTCGATACCGCCGTGGTGGACGTGCGCGCCGGCAGCGACGGCGTGCACGGCACACTGAACTTGCACGCCACCGTCCCGGACAGCGGCGCAGTCGGCTTCCTGCACGGCACCGTTGCCTTGGCGGGCTACCGCCGCCTCGGCCAGCCGCTCGCCGGACAGCCGCTCGAAGCGCGGCTCGACGGCGAGCTTCCCAGCCTCGCATTCCTGCGGCCGTTCACGACGGCGGACAGCCTCCGGGGCCGACTCGTGCTCGGCCTCTCCGCCCGCGGGACCGTTCGGGCGCCGGCGGTGGACGGTTCGCTGAACGTGACGCAGTTCATGATCTGGCTGCCGCGCGGCCGCGCGGGCCAGGGCGAGGTCGCGGTGACGCTCGCATCCACCGTTCATCCGGACCGGAGCGTGGACGGCAAGCTCACCGTGGTGCCACGCGGCGTGATCTACGACTACACCCTCGACCTCGTACCCCAGCGCGTGGTGGTTGACAGCGGCGGTCTGCAGCTCCTCGCCGGCCGGGACGGCGTGCACGGTCTTTTCGCGCTGGGGCTGAGCGACACCACGCGCCGGCGGCTCGCATCGTTCACCTCGCGCCTCGATTTGCCCCAGTACCACTCGCTCGGCACGAAGCTCGCCGACCAGCCGGTGACGTTCACCTTCGAGGGCGACGTCCCTGACCTCGCCTTCGCGCGGGCGATGACGCCCGGAGTCGACAGCCTGGCCGGCCGCTTCCAGGCGACGCTCGGCGCGACCGGCACCGTCGGCGCGCCCTATGTCACCGGCACGCTCCGCGTCTCGGATCTCGTGGCGCGGCTGATTCAGGGGAGCACACTGACCGGCGGCGTGGACGGAAACCTCACGGCGAACGTGGCGCCCGACCGGACCCTCACCGCCGAGCTGACCGTGGCGCCGGTGAACTTCGCGCTGACTCACACCGAGAACGGCACGGAGCGCCGCATCACGGTGGACAGCACCGCGCTCACCGGGCGGGTCGGACCCGACGGCCTCCACACGACGCTCGCTGCCCAGTTCAACCAGCAGGGGTCCCGGCTCGCGACGATCAGCGGCCGCCTCGATCTGCCGCGCTACACCCGCTTCGGCGACTCGCTCGCGCCGCAGCCGCTCACCGGACGGCTCGATGGGCGCGTCGCCGACCTTTCATTCGCCAAGGCCTTCTCGCCGCAGGTGGACAGCCTGGCCGGCCGGGTCACTCTCGATGCCGGACTCAGCGGCACCGTCCGGAGTCCGAGCGTGGTCGGCGGCATCACCGCGAGCGACGTCGCGGCGCACCTGCCGGCGCTCGGCGTCCTCCTCCACGACCTCCAGCTTTCCGCGCTTGGCAACAGGGAGGGAACCTTCACCCTCGACGGCAAGGTGAAGTCCGGCCCGGGTGACCTCACGATCACGGGCGCCTCTCCGGTCTTCCCGAGCGCCGCCCGGCCCGGTCACGTGAAGGTCGCCAGCCGGAACTTCGAGGTGATCAACACCGACCAGGCGCACGTGCTCGCCACCACCGATCTCGATGCGACACTCAACGGCGGCGTGACCAGGGTGAACGGCCAGGTGACGCTTCCCCTCGCCCACGTGGAGCTCGCCGAGATTCCGGTCTTCGCGGTTCCCCCGTCGGACGACGTGATCTTCACCGACACCCTGGGCGGCTCGCAGGCCGCGCAGCAGCAGGTCGCCGCCAACGTGCGCATCGTGCTGGGCGACAGCGTCTCGTTCAAGGGATTCAACTTCACCGCGTCGCTCGGCGGCACGCTCAACGTGGTCGAGGAGCCGGGCCGGCCCACGACCGGCAGCGGGCTGATCGTGATCAAGGAGGGACACTACAAGGCGTACGGTCAGGATCTCACGATATCGCAGGGGCGGGTACGGTTCGCCGGCGGGCCGGTGAACGATCCCGGGCTCGACATCCGGGCAACGCGCACCGCGGAGGACAGCGTGACGGCCGGTCTCCAGATCGCGGGAACGCTCAAGAACCCCGACGTCACCGTCTTCTCGACGCCGCCGATGTCGCAGAACCGCGCGCTCGAGTACATCGTGATGGGCCACCCGCTGAACGAGAACCGCAGCGGACCGCAGGGCAGCATGGTGTCAAAGGCGGTCAGCTCGCTCGGCCTTCGCGGAGGAAACCTGCTGGCGAAGACACTGGGCCAGGGGATCGGGCTGGACGAGGCGCGGATCGAGACGAAGGGAGACCTGCAGCAGGCGTCGTTCGTGGCGGGGCGATACCTGACGCCGAATCTGTACGTGAGTTACGGGATCGGGCTCTTCGATCCGGTGAGCATCCTCAAGCTGCGCTACGTGATCTCGAGCCACTGGACGCTGCAGGCGGAGCGGGGCGAGGCGCTGGGAGCCGACGTCCTCTACAAGATCGAGCGCGGACGCGCGGAGTCGCGGGCTGCGCTCGCCCCCACCGCCGAAGCCAAGCACTGACGACACGCGACCGGATTGCTTCGTGGCTGCGCTCCTCGCAATGACGGACGGGGATGCCGAAGCCATCCGCGCGCGTCACGCGATTCTGCGCCGTTCCCCCTCGCCCACCTGCTGTCGCCACATCGCGGCGTAGAGCCCGCCGCGCGCGATGAGCTCCGCGTGGCGGCCCGATTCCACGATCGATCCCCGTTCCAGCACGTGGATGCGGTCGGCATGCATCACGGTCGAGAGCCGGTGGGCGATGAGCACGGTGATCACGTCGTGCCCCGACGCGATCTCGCGCATCGTCCGCGCCACCTCCTCCTCGGTGATCGAGTCGAGTGCCGATGTCGCCTCGTCGAAGACCAGCAGGTGCGGCCGGCGGAGGAGCGCCCGCGCGATCGCCAGCCGCTGCTTCTCGCCGCCGGACACCTTGACGCCCCCTTCGCCGATCACCGTATCGAGCCCGCGATCGGCCCGGGCCAGGAGACTGTCGGCCGCCGCCTTGTGGAGCACGTCGAGGCACTCGGCGTCGGTTGCCTTCGGCTCGACGAAGAGCAGGTTCTCGCGGATCGAGCCGGAGAAGAGCTGCGCGTCCTGGGTGACGAGCCCAATGTCCTCGCGCAGGTCGTCGAGATCGACCTCGTCCTGCGAATGGCCGTTGTACAGGATGCGGCCGCGGGCCGGCTGATACAGTCCCACGAGCAGCTTCACCAGCGTGGATTTCCCCGCTCCGGACGGTCCCACGAAGGCCGCAGTCTGCCCGCGTGATACTTCGAACGACACATCACGGAGCGCGGGCGCCGTCGCCGTCAGATGCGTGAAGGTCACGTGCTCGAACGTCAGGATGCGAAGCGCTCCGACCTGGGCCGGGTGCGCCGGCGTCGGCGTGAGCGGGAGCGCCATCACCGCCTGGAAGTTGGCGAGCGACGCCTCGGTCTCCCGGTAGATGTTGATGACGTTTCCCATCTCCTGCAGCGGGCCGAAGATGAAGAACGAGTAGATGAGGAGCGAGAAGAACTGCCCGACCGTGATCTGCTGGGCGTAGATCAGGTAGAGCATGAAGAAGAGGATCGAGGTCCGGAGGAAATTGACGATCGTCCCCTGGATGAAGCTGAGGCTCCGGAGGTAGCGCACCTTGCGGAGCTCGAGCTGGAGGATCTTGTCGGTGGTCGCGTTGAGCCGACCCACTTCCTGGTCCGCGAGGCCGAGACTCTTGACCAGCTCGATGTTCCGGAGCGACTCCGTGGTCGCGCCGGCGAGCGCCGTCGTCTCGGCCACGATCGTCTTCTGGACCGCCTTGACCTTCCGGCTCAGCGTGGAGCTCACGAAGAAGAGGAGCGGGATCGTGAGGAGGAAGATCGGCGCCACCGCCCAGTGCACGTTCCAGGCATAGATGATCACGAACACGATCCCGACCAGCGTGGTGAACGCCACGTTGACGGCCGCCGTGATGAACCGCTCCACGTCGGTGCGCGCCTTCTGGAGCTTGCCGAGGGTCTCGCCGCTCCGCTGATCCTCGAAGACCGAGTACGGCAGCTGGAGCGAGTGCCGGATGCCGTCGGCGTAGAGCCGGGCGCCCAGCCGCTGGACGATCACGTTGACGACGTAGTCCTGGAAGTTCTTGGCGACGCGCGATACGAATGCCACGCCGACCGCGGCGCCCAGCAGCAGGCTGACGCCACGGAAGAACTGGCCGGTGGTGTACTCCTTGTACCGCGTGGCGTACGAGTCGATCACGTGCCGGAAGATCAGCGGATCGAGGAGCGAGAAGACCTGGTTGGTGGTGGCGAGGAGCAGCGCGCCCACCACCAGCCAGCGGTAGTGCCGGAGATACGCCCAGAGCAGACGCATCGACGACCGTTCGGCCGTGCTGGTCGCGACGCTCATGAGCCCCCGATCCGACGCACGAGATCGCTCGACGTGTCGGCGCCGCGGCGGAGATCGAGCGTTGCGCGGGCGCCGATGCGGAGCCAGCGTCCACCGTTCCCCGCCGTGAGCGTGGCCGGGTCGGGGTGGATGTAGAGGCCGGAGGCATCCACCGTATCCATCGCGATGGCGCCGCCGAGGTCGCCGACGTCGCGGATCTTCGCGCCGGTATGTGCCACCGGATCCTCGTAGTTGACGGCGACGTCGGCCAGGAGCGGCGGCTGGCCTGGCAGCACCAGGCGCCCGCCCAGCACCAGGATGTCGGCGGCTCCCGAGGTGTTGAACGGCAGCCGGTCGTACGCGGCCGGATCGGCCGACCGGTAGCTGCCGGTGCCGATCGCGTCGAGCGCGCCGAGGATGGCGGCAACGTTCAGCGCGCGAAGCCGCTGCTTCCCCGGATCGTCGGGAAGAGCGCCGCTCTCGATCAGCACGGTGCTCACGCCCGATTGCTGGATCAGATCGCCGAAGGCACGCGGATTGAAGGTGTCGTCGTACTTCGCCACGCGACCGGCGATGACGTGGTCCAGGAGACCGGCGACGGTGGCCGCGACCAGTCGCGCGCGCGAGCGCACCTGGTTGTAGCTCCGGGCGCTGTCGTACGCCGGCGCCAGAAGCGCGATGGCCGACTGCATCCCCGCGGCTCCGACCCGGGTCCGGGCGCCCTGATCGTGCAGGTTGAACCCGAAGTCGGGCTGCACCCGGTCGCGCACCGCCTTGAGCGCGCGCGCTTCCGGGGTCGCGAGGCGGCGCGCGTCACGGTTCACGTCGATGCCGGCGGCGTTCTCCCGCTGAAAGAGCTCGGCGCCGTCGGGATTCAGCATGGGGACGAAGACGATGGTGAGGCGGTCGTGCAGCCGGGCGCGGAGCGCATCGTCCGTTCCCTCCGCGAGGAAACGGAAGATGTCGGCCAGCGCCATCGACGCGGTGGACTCGTCCCCGTGCATCTGCGACCAGAGAAGAACGCGGGTCGGCCCGGTCCCGAAGGTGATCGTCCGGATCTCGCGGCCGAGCATCGAGCGGCCGACCTCCTCCTCTCGGAAGTCGGCCGAGGTGATGAACGGCGACACCGCGCTCCAGTACTCGGCGTGCGTGAAGCGCCGGCCGCCGATCGCCGGTACGTGGTACCGCTCGGCGATGCGGAGACCGTTGGCGAGGACGTCCTGCCCGCAGCAGCCGCCGGACGACGGCGCCGCGGCACCGGGGCCGGCCGAGCAGGAGGCCGCCATGATCAGCGCGCCGGGAAGACTCCACCGCATCGTCACCGGACCTTTCCCTTCCAGGCGAGCACCGACGCCGGCGTCTCCGGGTACTTGAGACCCATGCCGTCGAGGGTGCGGAGAAGCGTCTCCGCGATGAGCAGATCGCGCATCGGCTTGCTGTCGGCGGGGACGACGAACCACGGCGCCTCGGGAGTGCTGCACCGGGCGAGCATGTCGCGGTACGCGGCGGTGTACTCGTCCCAGCGCGCCCGCTCCTCGAGGTCGCCCTCGCGGAACTTCCAGCTCTTCTCCGGATCCTTGAGCCGGTCCTCGAACCGCTCGCGCTGCTCGTCGCGCGAGACGTGCAGGAAGAACTTCAGCATGCCGTAGCCGTTCTCGACCAGCATTCGCTCGAAGGCGTTGATCTGGTCGTACCGCTTCCGCCAGACCGGCTCGGGCACCATCCCGTGCACACGCACCACCAGCACGTCCTCGTAGTGCGAGCGGTTGAACACCGTAATGAGCCCGCGCGACCCCATCGCCGAGTGCACCCGCCAGAGATAGTCATGGGCCAGCTCGCTCGGCGTCGGCACGCCGAACGAGCGGATCGCGAGCCCCTGCGGGTTGAACAGGCCGAACACATTGCGGACGACGCCATCCTTGCCGCCCGCGTCTCGCGCCTGGAGGACGACGAGCAGGCCCCGCTTTCCGTCCGCGTACATCGCCGTCTGGAGGCGGTCGAGCGCCGGGGCGAGGGCCGCCAGCTTCTCGTGGAGGTGGTTCTTGCTTGGGGCGTCCGGAAGCCGGGCCTCGGCGTCATCGAGGGACGGGGCCGATCCGGCCGCGATCGGTGTGAGTGTCGGCATGGGTCGCTAATCTAGCTGAAACCGTCGCCCGCGAGCTACGTCGGGATTGAAGTCCCCCTGCAAGCGATCACCACCGTCGTCCCGATTCCGTCGGAGCGTGAACTGTGCACCGGATCGCCCGCGCCCTGCTGCTCATCGCGCCGCTTCTCCCAACTCCGATTGCGGCGCAGAATGCAGCGTCGCCGACCCGGCTCCAGGCCGACAGCGCGTTTGCCCGCAAGGATTTCGCGCAGGCGGCGACGCTCTATCAGCAGGTCGTGGCCGCCGCGCCCGGGAACGGCGGCGCGTGGAACGCCCTCGGCGCCTCATGGTACCAGCTGGGGAAATTCGCGCAGGCGGCTGACGCCTACGAGCACGCCTTCCGGAGCGGTGCCGGCCCGTTCGCCCGCTACAACGCCGCCGCGTCGTACGCCCGCGCCGGCAACGCCGGCGGCGCACTCACCACGCTCGACTCGCTGGCGCGCGGCGGCTTCGCACTCCCGGTGCTCCTCCAGGGCGACAGCGATTTCGTGGCGCTGCGTCCTGATCCCCGATATCAATCGGCGCTCGCGATGATGCAGCGGAACGCGACGCCGTGCGCCTCGGAGCCGAAGGCCCGCCAGCTCGACTTCTGGGTCGGCGAGTGGGACGTCACCGGCCCGCGCGGCCCCGCCGGCCGGAGCAGCGTGCAGCTGATCCTCGGATCGTGCATCGTCTTCGAGAACTGGGCGGGGCGGATGGGCGACAGCGGCAAGAGCTTCAACGTCTACAACGCGGCGACCGACGAATGGCAGCAGTACTGGGTGGCCAACCGCCTCCAGGGCGCGAACCTCTTCACCCAGGGGATCTACGCCGACGGCAAGCTTCAGTACCGGCACTCCGAGTTCAAGGGGCCGGACGGGAAGACGTATCTGCGGCGGCTCGCCTTCTTCAATCTCGACCCGGAGCATGTGCGCCAGCTCTCCGAGCGCTCGACCGACGGCGGCACCACGTGGACCACGGAGTACGATCTCCGGTATACGCGGCGGCACTGACCTCCGCTACTTCCCCGCCAGCTCGCGCCGGAACCAGTCGGCCATCGCCCGGTCGGCGGTGAGCCAGGAGGCGTGGCGCAGGAATCCGTGGATCTCGTCCGGCAGCACCAGCTCCTCGTAGCGCACGCCCGCCGCAGAGAGCCGGCGGGCGAGGTCGACGGTCTGATGGAAGCGCACGTTGCGGTCGTCATCGCCCTGAATGAGGAGCACCGGCGACTTCCACTTCGCGACGTCGGCCGCGGGCGATGACCGCCACGCCACCTCCATCGCCTCCTTCGAGTCGTTCGGCTCGTACGGCGTGCGCTCGGCGCTCTCCTGCCAGCGGTCCATGTCGGTGGGCCAGTCGTGCACGCCGTGGAAGTCCACGCCGGTCCGGAAGATGTCGGAGTTGCGCGCCAGCGCGAGCGCCGTGAGAAGCCCGCCGTAGGAGCCGCCCCAGATACCGATTCGCGCCGGGTCCACCGAGGGCAGCGACCTGAGCCAGTCGGCGCCCGCCTTCACGTCCTGATACTCGGATGCGCCCCACTGTCCCGCATGCTCCGGGTGGTGGAACTCATGCCCGTAGCCGACCCCGCGCCGGTAGTTCACGCTCAGCACGACATACCCCTGGCTCGCGAAGTACTGATTGATCGCGTAGCTGTGCGCGTAATAGTCCATGTAGTGCCAGCCGAGGAGCATCTGGCGCGGCGGACCGCCATGAACGAAGACGATCGCCGGCTTCCGCGCGGGGCCACCTTTCCGCTCGAAGAGCTGGCCGTGGATCACCGTGCCGTCGGGCGCGGTGAAGGTGACCTTTCGCGGGACGGCCATCGCCTTCGCTGGATAGCTCGCGATCAGCTCGTGCGCGAGCAGCTTCGGCGCGCCGCCCCTGGCCGGCATGACGGCCGGGAGCGGCGGCGTGCCGCCCGCCGCTGCGATGTACGCGATCGAGCGGCCGTCCCCCGTCGGGACCGGGGTCCATTCGAGGCCGGTGCCCTGCGTGAGCGGAACCGGCGCCGCCCGGTCGACGGGAACCCGGTAGAGATGCCGGCGATCGATATCGTTGCTGTCGGCACCGGTGTTCGCCGCATAGACGAGAAAGCTCCGGTCGGAGCCGAGCGAGATGAACTCGGCCATGAAGCTGCCGGGCGTGAGCAGCATCGGCGTCCCGCCCCGCACCGGAATCGAGTAGAGATGGGGCCAGCCGTCGAGATCGGCGAGAAAGATGAGACGGTCGCCGGCGGCCCACGCGAGGTTGGCCCCGCCGTCGGTGGTCGGATACGAGCCGCGGAGTGTGGCGGGACTCTGCCAGACCGGATGCCCCCGGCCGGTGGCGACGTCGGCGGTCCAGATCGCCCACGGGTTCGGCGTCAGCTCCAGCATCGGCTTCGGAGCACCCCCCTGCCCGGGAAGGCGCACGAACGCGAGCTGCGTTCCGTCCGGCGACCAGCGCGGCATCCCGTCGCGCGACGTGGATGGCGCCATCCAGCGGATGGCCGACGAGTCGGCGGTGTAGACGCCGATGAAGCGGTGGTCGTCGCGGTCGGAGACGAAGGCGAGCCGCGATCCGTCGGGTGACCAGACGGGCGACTGGTTGTCGCCCCGGGCGTAGAAGAGCTGCTTCGCCGGTGCCGAGCCATCGGTGGAAACGACCCACAACTGGTGGGCGCGCGAGAAGACGACGCGGTCGCCGTTCGGCGAGAGAACCGGCTCGTCCCCCTCGGCGAGCATCCTGGGCTCGCCGCCACGGGTCGGGACCGCCCAGATCTGGATCTTCGGCTGCTCGGTGCTCGAGAGCGGATCGGGCGGCGTATCCACGTCCCAGTTGGCGTCGTGGTCGCCGCCGCGCGCGTAGACGACCGTGCTTCCGTCGGCGCTCACGGCGAGCCCGGTCAGCTCCTGGCCATCGTCGGTGTCGTAATGCGTGAGCGCGGTCGCGGTGTAGTCCGGCGCGTCAGCGGTCCAGATGTTCCGCCGCCCCTCCTGATTGAAGACCCAGGCGATGCGGGAGCCGGACCGGCTCGCGGTGAGCGCGGAGGGAAAGGGGTAGGCGAGAACACGCTCGAGGGAAAGTGAATCGGCGGTGGTGCGCTGAGCGCCGGCCGGGACCGGCGCGAGCAGCAGGACGAACGACAGTGCACCCGCCGGGATGAGGCTAGCCCGCACCAATCTCCTCCATGGTTCGCCCGGTCGCGACCGATGTCTGCACCTCGGCCACGATGTCGGAGCCCTCTTCGGCGTACTCATCGCGATGCTTGATCAGGAGCCACTGCCGCCGCTCCTCGTCCCGGCGGATGCGCACCAGGACCCACGATCCCTGCAGGCGCTTGCCGTGGAGCTCGAACTTGAAGTCGCCCTTTTCGTATCCGCGGCGGAGCGTGGCCTCGGGGTCGGGATCATCGCCCGGTGCGGTGTAGGTGCCGCGGTCCCACAGCATCACGGTGCCGCCGCCGTATTCGCCCTCGGGAATCGTGCCCTCGAACTTGTTGTATTCGATCGGATGATCCTCGACCTGCATGGCGAGCCGCTTCACCGTCGGGTCGAGGCTCGGCCCCTTGGGGACCGCCCAGCTCTTCATCACGCCGTCGAGCTCGAGGCGGAGATCGAAGTGGAGATGACTGGCCGCGTGCTTCTGGATCACGAACGCCAGCTGCTTCCCCGCACGCAACCGGCCGCCGGCCGGCTCCCGGGTGCGGGTGAAGTCGCGCTTGCGCCGGTATTCCGCGAGCGCCGGCGGCGCCGCCGCCGCGGGTTTCGCGGCCGGCACCTTCTTCGACGACTTCCTGGCCGCCGGCTTCGTCGGAGACTTCTTCGCCTTCGGCCGCCTGGTGACGCGCTTCACGGCCTTCGTGGTGCTCTTCCTGGGCATGGCAGTACTCCGTGCGCTGAATCGTCCCGGGCGCCGTGCCCGGGAAACGCACGCTACCGGCGCTTGCGGCCCCGCGCCGTGTTCCCCGCCACGCTCATCGCCGACTCGACCTCGGCGACCTCCCGGGGTGCCGGGCTGATCCACTCAAGCCCGGTGTCGGTGGCGATGTAGTCGTCCTCGATCCGGATGCCGGTGTTGTTGAGCCGCTGGGCTACCGGCCGCACCCGCGCAATGAACGCCCGGTTCCTTGGCGTATCCGGCAGGACGTCGAGGAACGCGGTGTTGATGTAGATCCCGGGCTCCACCGTGAAGACATCGCCCGGCTTCACGGTGCCGTCCTGGGAGTAGAACTGGGCGGGGTCATGCACCGCGAGGCCCAGCCCGTGGCTGATGCCGTGAATGGTCCACACGTTCACCTGGAGACAGGCGGCGGGCCGCGCGGCGCAGTCGGGCTTGCCCGGCGGATCGTAGAGCGCGGCGGGACCCTCGATGAGCCCCAGCTGGGCCAGGCCACGGGCGCGGACCTCGCGGGAGGAATCCTGCGCCGCGCGGAAGCTCATTCCCGGCTTTGCGTTCCGGACGGCCGCCTCCTGCGCGTCGCGCACCAGCTGATACAGGATCCGCTGCTCCTTCGTGAAGCGGCCACTCACCGGCAGCGTGCGGGTGACGTCGGCGGCGTACCCCTCGTACTCACCGGCCGCATCGATCACGACGAGATCGCCGGCGCGGAGCGGGCCGCGGTCCTTCATGTAATGGAGCTGGGTGCCGTTCTCCCCCGAGCCGACGATGCTGCCGTAGGCGGGCCGCGACGCGCCGCCCCGGCGGAACTCGTATTCCGCGGCGGCCTGCAGGTCGTACTCGTGGAGGCCGGGTGCCGCGAGCCCCATGGCGGCGCGATGGCCGGCGACGCTCGCCGCCGCCGCCTTCCGCAGGAGCACGAGCTCCGCGGGGCTCTTCCGTGCGCGCAGGCCCGCCACGATCGGGTGCGCATCCTTCACCTTGAGCCCGTCGTGCGCGGCGATGAAGGCGCGCATGAAGACCTGGCCGCGGGTGAGCGAATCGACGCCGGCAAAGTCGGCATCCTCGAAATCGGCCAGCGTATAGAACGTTAGCCCGCCGCCGACGAGCGAGTCGAGTGCGGAGCGGAGCGCGGCGAACGGGCGCGCCGCCATGCCGAATTCGCGGACGACGGCGGCGCTGTCCGGCCGGCGGCCGTAGTACATCGCCGTGCGGGGGTCGATCGGCATGGTGAAGAGCACCGGTGTCCCCACCCCCTGACGCACCACCATGACGAACGCCGCGTCGGGCTCATCGTAGCCGGTCAAATAATGAAAGGCCGGCAGCTGAGTCGGCGGGCCGAAGTCGGTCACCGGCGTGCGCGCGCCGAAGGCGACCACCACGCCGTCCCCGATGCGCCGCGCCAGCGAATCACGCCGGGCCGCATACTCGGCCGGCGCGATCTGGGCCCGCGTGGCGGCCGGCGCCGCGGCCGGGAGGAGCACGAGCAGGAGCGCGAGACTCTTCATGGAAACTCTTGGGTCAGGGTTGGAAGCCGACGCTGCGCCAGAGCGGAGCCGGGTCGAAGCGGCGGCCGTTGGCCACCACCAGACGCACCTTCCGGGTATCGGCGATGCGCACCAGCGGATTGCCGTCCACGAGGATAATGTCGGCACGCTTGCCCCGCTCGACGGTGCCGCTCTCCCCCAGGAGACCCATCACCCGGGCGGGGACCGACGTCGCGGCCTGGATCGCCTCCATCGGCGTGAAGCCGGCGGCCACGTAGAGCTCGAGCTCGCGGTGGAGACTGAAGCCCGGCACCGCCTGGTCGGTGCCGGCGACGATGGTGACACCTGCGCGGTGCAGGGCCCGGATCACCGCCAGCAGTGCGTCGAGCCGCTGCCGCGCGCCTGCGGCCGCCGCGGCCGGCACGCCGCCGCCGGCGTACTGCGCGCGGAGCGCCGGCGCGACCTTCGCGATTCCCGGCTCGACATCCGTGGCCGGGACGGTCGCGGGCCGGAGGAACTGCTCATACAGCGCGACCGTCGGATCCACCACGGTGCGATGCGCGGCGAGAAATGCCACAGCGCGCGCGAGCCGCGCGCTGTCGATCGGCGCGACCGGATGCTCCGCGGTCCGCTGGAACGCCGAGTCGCGCGCTGCGTCGTAGACGTAGCTGACATGGTTCACCTGGTCCATGCCGGCGTTGACGCCATCATAGAGCGTCATGCCCGTCGGGATGTGTCCCGTCACCGTCCGCTGCTTCCGGTGCGCCTCCGCGGTGATCGCCGCCAGCACCGGCGGCGTGAGACTGCTGTAGACCTTGATCTGGTCAAACCCCGCGGCGACGTACTTGTCCACCAGCCGGACGCCTTGCTCCGGCGTCACCGCGGTGTCGAGGCCGATGGCGCGGGCTCCGCCGCCGTCGATCACGCCTGCGAGCAGGAGGCGGGGTCCGATCCCGCTGCCGCGCCTGAGGGCGTCGCGCATCGCGAGGATGAAGTCCTCCTCGTTCCCCACATCCCGCGCCGTGGTGACGCCGGCCGCGAGGTAGAGCGGCCCCCAGTCCACCTGCTCGACGTGCGCGTGCATGTCCCAGAGCCCCGGCATCACCGTCCGGCCCCGAGCGTCCACGATCGCCATTCCGGCCGGCACCCGAACCCGGCTCGCCGGGCCGACGGCGGCGATCCGCCCGCCGCGGACGATCACCGTCGCGTCGGGCACCGGCGGCCGGCCGGTGCCGTCCACCAGCGTGCCGCCCACCAGCGCGAAGTCGCCGGCGGTGCCGGAGCCGCGGTTCAGCTCGGCCAGCTCCGCCATCTCGTCGGCGGCCGCGCGGCGCACGAATTCACCGAGTGCGGCGCCGTAGCCGTCGGCCAGCGCCTCGAAATGATCGAACTCCGCATCCCGTGTCACCAGCGCGACGAGGTGCTGCGCGCTGTCGAGCCAGACCGTCTCCCTGCCCCATACCAGGTCGCGCACGCCGATCCGGCGGAGGATCGCGGTGCCAGCGTCGATCGCGAGCGTGTCGAGCCCGCGTTCGGTGATCGTGACGCCACCGGCCGGCAGGAGCGCAACGCGCGCGGGCCGGCCGTGGCCCAGCCAATACCGGATGAGCGCCTCCTGCACGACTACCGGCGCGTACCCGATGGCGCTGAACCAGGGGCCGGTCAGCGCCGCGCGGGTCGAATCGGTGCCGCTTCGGACCAGGGCGCTGTCGCCGCGGGCCTCGACCGACACGTCGGCGCCGGAGGAGCGCGACGTCCGGCCCCGGGCGCGGAACGACACGGGGGTTCCATCGGCGGCCGCCACGAGCGTCGCCTCGAGCGGGACGGCGGTGCCCCGGTCGGTGAAGCTGAAGCGGACGCGGGTCGTGTCGCCGGCCGGCGCATGAACCACCGCGTCGCGCTCGTCGCCGATGG
>JBLMWC010000124.1:0-2937 GCA_050257015.1 Bacillota bacterium
CGCTGCCCTCGCCGAAGCAGGTCGGCGGGATATCGCCGAGCAGCTCGGCGGCGCCGGGCCCCTGTCCCGCGATCGAGTGGATCGGATCGTCGGAGCGGACGACATCCGGCAGCCGGCGGAAATACTCCAGGAAGTCGGCGGACGGGCTCCAGGGACCGCCGGCGGTCGGCGTGGTCGCCAGATCGAAATCCTCCTGCCGGCAGAAGGAGAAAGTGTAGGTCGGCACGAGAATCGTGCCGTCCGGTCCGATCGCTGCGCGCACGGCATCGAGCAGCGTCGCATGCGCCGCGTCGCCGCTCGTGTCGAGACCGATCGCGGCGGCGTTCACGTGCAGCATGACGACGTCGCCGGCACGCGCGCCGATCTCCCGCAACGCCTCCGTCAGCTGTCCGGCGCGCGTGGGCTCCGAGGGGCGCGTGGTGCGCTCGAGCTCGATGCCCGCCGTCACGTCGCCTCCATCATCTGGGTCGGCGGCGGGGGCGCGGAGAGGGCGGACGCGCCGATCTCGCGGATCGCGGCGATGACGCCAGCCTGCGCCGCCGGCGTCAGTCCCACCGAGCAGGGGAGGCTGATCGAGCTTCGGTAGGCCTCTTCCGCGACCGGGCACGGCATGGCGGGCGCCGCCGCGTGGGCGGGTGACTGGTGGAGCGGCTGCCAGAGCGGCCGGGTCTGGATCTGCCGCGCCGCGAGCGCGCGCATGAGACCGCGCGCGTCAGTGCCGAATCGCTCCGCGTCGACCCCGATGGTGTAGAGCCACCATGCGCTGCTCGCCCCCGGTGCTTCCCGCATCGGCTCGAGCCCCGGGATCTCGGCCAGCGCTTCGGTGTAGCAGCCCGCGATCCGGCGCTTGGCGGCGAGGAAATCGGGGAGCTGCTCCATCTGCGCCACGCCCATCGCCGCCTGGATGTTCGTCAGCCGATAGTTGTAGCCGATCTCGCGGTGGATGTACTCGACCGGGTCGTCCTTGGCCTGGGTGGTGAGATACCGGGCCCGGCGGGCGATCGTCTCGTCGTCGGTGACGAGCATGCCCCCGCCGCCGGTGGTGATGAGCTTGTTGCCGTTGAAGCTGAAGCACGCCACCGTGCCGAGATGCCCGACGGCGCGGCCGTGATAGGTAGCGCCGAGACTCTCGGTCGCGTCCTCGATGACGGGGAGGTCGAACCAGCCGGCGATGTCCAGCAGCGGGTCGAGGTCCACCGGATGACCGAGGACGTGGACCGGCAGGATGGCCCGGACCCGGCGGCCGGTGGCGCGGTTGTAGAGGGCGTAGTCGCGCCGCACGCACGCGCGCATCAGGAAATCGATCGCCGGCCCGACATCGAGCTGACGGTAGACCGGCTCGATGTCCATGAAGAGCGGCCAGGCGCCGGCGTAACGGATGGCGTTCGCCGGCGCGATGAACGAGAGCGACGGGATCAGCACCTCGTCGTCGCGCTCCACGCCCGCGGTGAGCAGCGCGATGTGAAGCGCCGACGTGCCGTTGACCGTCGCGACGGCGTACCGGGCGCCGACCGCATCAGCGACGCATCGCTCGAAGCGATCGACGTAGGTGCCGACCGACGACACCCATCCCGTGTCAAGACAATCCCGGATGTAGTTCCACTCATTGCCGTGGATCTCGGGCGAACAGAGTGGAACGGCTGCGGCCGCGCCCAGGGCGCCCGGCCGTTCGGAGGTGGACGCCGTCATGCTGGTACCGCCTGCATGGAAGTGTCGGGAACGATCGCCGAGGTGACGAGCCGGGCGACCTCCGCGATCCCGTCTGGGACGGTCACGCTGGCGCGGAAGCCCAGCCGCTCGGTGATCCGGTCGAACGCGACGCGATAGTCGCGCGGGTCCTCCGCCTTGTGCACGTAGTCGACGACGGCCCCCGGTGCGAAGGGGAGGATGAGGTCCACGAGCTGCCGCTTCTGATAGTTCTGGTCGGTCGAGCCCACGTTGAAGACTGCGCCGTCGATCGCCTCCACCGGCGCGGCCAGCACCAGCGTCACCGCCCGGGCGATGTCCCGCACGTGCACGTAGGGGCGCCAGAACTGCTCCCCGAACACGACGAGATGCCGGTCGCGTACCAGGGCGAGGGTGAACTCGTTGACCGTCAGATCGAATCGCATCCGCGGCGAGACGCCGAATACCGTCGCGAAGCGGAGCGGCGTGACCGCCATGCCGTTCGTGCGCGAGCGGTCGAGGAGGGCGCGCTCGACGCCGACCTTCGTCTCGGCGTACAGCGAGACCGGCGCGAGGGGCGAGTCCTCGGTGACGAAGCCCGCCGGGTCGGCCATCCGCCCGTAGTTGCTGCAGGTCGAGGCGAAGAGGAACCGGGAGACGCCGGCGCTCCGGGCGTCGCCGATGAGCTCGAGCGTCGCATCCAGGTTCACCGCGCGCGCGAGCTCGGGCTCCCGCGCGCATGCGGGATCGCCCACGATCGCCGCCAGGTGGACCACGGCGTCCATCCCGGCGACCGCGGCCGCGCGGTCCTCCGGATCTCTCACGTCGCCGCGAAGGAAGCTGAATGCCGGGTTCGACCACGGCCCGAGGAGCGGCTCTACGCCCCAGGTGAGGTTGTCGAGCACCCGCACCTCGTGGCCCGCCTCCAGCAGCGCGGGGACCAGCATCGAGCCGACGTAGCCGGCGCCTCCGGTGACCAGCACTCTCATGGTGCGACTCCCGCCGGCTCGGCGTCCGTCTGCGCGCGCAGATAGTCCGCCGGCTGGCCGATATCGAGCCAGTACTCCACGATGGGAAAGCCGGCAACCGGCCGGCCGTCCGCCAGCATGCGATCGATCAGGTCGGTCATGTCGAACCGCGTGCCGTCCGGAATCAGGTCACGGACCGACGGCTCGACGAGATAGATCCCCGCGTTGACCCAGAACGCCTCCCTGGGCTTCTCCCGGACGGTGCGCACCAGCGGGCCGTCGCAGTCGAGCACGCCATACGGCA
>JBLMWC010000125.1:0-68871 GCA_050257015.1 Bacillota bacterium
ACAGCGGCGCCCGCCACCACCCTGCGATTCGTCTCGCTGGGGCTGATGGCGGGCGCCGTGATCCTGGTGCCGTCGCTGGTCTATCTCTTCCGCGTCTTCAAGGCCGTCGGATCAGGACACGCGTCCCACGGCTAGTGCACGTCCCCCATCAGCCTGCGTACCGGCCGGATCATGAGGAAGGCCACGAGTGACGCACCCAGGCACACGGCGGCGACCCAGCCGAAGATGGTCGGCAGCGGCGCGGTGGACATGAAGCCCGCCGCCGAGCCCGCCACCTTGCTGCCCACCGCATCAGCCATGAACCACACACCCAGCATCATGCCGACGATCTTCACCGGCGACAGCTTGGTGAACACCGACAAGCCAACCGGCGAGAGGCAGAGCTCGCCCAGCTCCTGGATGAAGTAGCAGCCGATCAGCCAGAACGGGCTGACGCGGGCACTCGGCGTATTCTGAATATGCCCCGCGGCGGGAAGCAGGAAGACGAACGAAAGGCCGATGAAGAGGAGTCCGAACGCGAACTTGGCGGGTGTGGACGGCTCGCGTCGGCCCAGGCGCGTCCAGAGCCATGCAAAGCCGGGGGCGAGCACGATCACGAAGATCGCCTGCACCGTCTGGAACCAGCTCGACGGGAAGGTGAAGCCCAGGATCGTGGTGCTGCTGTACCGGTCGCCGAACAGGTTGAGCGTCGAGCCTGCCTGCTCGTACGCGCCCCAGAAAATCGCGGCGAAGACGAAGAACACCGCCATCGCGGCGAGCCGCTTCCATTCGTCCCTGGTGAAGCCGCCGTGGGTCGAGCCCGTCGTCGACGCCGCTCGCGCGGCCACGGTCGACGCGGCGGCCTTCCGCTGAGCCGCCAGACGGTCAATGGCGGGCTTCAGGTGCTTCCGGCCCACGACATACTGAATGAGGCCGAGCGACATGCCGATGCCGGCGCAGGCGAACCCGAGGTGCCAGTCCACGCGCTGCGCGAAGTAGCCGGCGATGAATGGGCCAAGCGCCGCGCCGAGGTTGATGCCCATGTAGAAGATCGAGAAGCCGGCGTCACGGCGGGCATCCGCCTTGTCATACAGCGAGCCGACGATGCCGCTCACGTTCGGCTTGAGCAGCCCGGTGCCGATCACGATGAGCGCCAGCCCCGCGTAAAAGAACGGCAGCGGGTGGAACACCAGCGTGAAGTGGCCCATCGTGATGATGATGCCGCCGACCAGCACGCTCCGGTATTGCCCCAGCCAGCGGTCGGCGATGATGCCGCCGAAGATCGCCGCGGCCCAGGCACTCGCCGTATAGGTGCCGTAGACCGATCCCGCGTGCTTGTCGTCGAACCCGAGCGCATGAACCATGTACAGGATGAGGAACGCCCGCATCCCGTAATAGCTGAAGCGCTCCCACATCTCCGTGAAGAAGAGTGTCGAGAGCCCGCGGGGGTGTCCGAAGAACCCGCGCTCCATCGCGCTGATCGCGCCTGGGGCGGGCCGGGGGTGATCGCCGAGCGCATCATTCAGCGGGCCGTCGGATCGGGAGGCCAAGGTCGATTCCTCTGCTTCAGGATGGCGATGAGAGCCGGCGACTCGGTGGTGCCGTCGCACGGCGTGAGGTCACTGGTCCTTGCCGAGCTTCTTCTTCAGGTGGGCAAGCTGCGCTTCCACTGCCGCCTCGTGCTTCGCGCGCTCCGCGCGCGCCTCCATCAGATCGCTCTCGCGGTCGAGCGTCGGGTCGGGCGCCGGCCGGGACTGCGCTGCGGGGATGCGGCCCTGCTGCGCCTCGCGCAGCTGAGCCGTCATCTCCGCCACCTCGCGCTCGGCCATGGCGACCTCGTCCTTCTGGACCGCGAGCTTCCGCTCGAGCACGCCCACCCGCTCCCGGTGCTTCGTCGCGAACCGCTCGGCCACTGCGACCGTCTCGGGGTCGGGAATCTCCGCCGCCAGCCGGCCGCGCCGCTCCGCGTCCTCCAGCTGCCGGCGCTCCAGGACGAGCTCGCGCTCGCTCCGGGCGACGCCGTCACGCATCTCGCTCACCGCCGCGCGAGCGTCCACCACGGCATCGCGCAGACCGGCGATGAAGGCGCGGGCGTCGGGACGCGCGCCCTGCTCGGCGAAGATCCGATCCAGTCGCGCGCGAAGACTCTCGAACACGCCGGCTGATCCTTTCGACGGGGAGGTACCGCGGGAAGTGCTGGAATGTTACGGCGCAAAGCCGCGGAGCGTCAAGCGACACCATCAAGCCAAAGCAGTGCCGGGACATTAGTTTTGAGCGGAAGCGGTGCCCGCCAACCCGTGCCTCGGAGTCGTCATGATCCCGCGCTCGTGCCTCGTGGTTCTCGCCGGCGTCGTGGCCTGCAGCAGCAGCCGCAAATCGTCCAGCACCGCCTGCGGCATCGCCGCCCTGGCCGGGCCGTCACAGCTGATCAGCGAGTTCGGCGTCCGCAACCAGACGCTGGGCTCGCCGCCGGCCACGCTTCCGGAGGAGCTCGTTGCGCGGCTCGCAGCCGGTCCGGCATATCGCGCCGTGACCGGCCGGCAGCCCGGCGACTCGCTCTGGGTAATCGGCGTCGACGGCACGCTGCCGCCGAAGGTGAAGCTGGGCTACGGCGTCCTGGTGCTCGACCAGCAGGAGAAACCGCGCGGGATCATGCTCTACGAGGGGCTTCCGGTCGAGCGGGCGCCGCACCTCGGGACGGTGACGATGGGGCCAGCGACGGTTCCGCTCATCGGCGTGCAGACGGATCCGAAGCGGTTCGAGGATCCCGCGTGCCCGTTCTTCCCTGACTCGGTGCTTGCCCGATGACGCCGCGCATCGGAATCACCGGCATCGTCCGGCAGTGGGACGGCGTGTCGCGCACCGGCGTCAACTCCGCGTACGTCGAGAGCGTCCTGCGCGCCGGCGGTGTCCCTGTCATCCTCTCGCCGCTGATCGGCGCCGCCCGTGCAGCAGCGGCGGTCGAGGGCGTGGATGGCCTGCTCCTCACCGGGGGGGAGGATGTCGATCCGTCACTCTACGGCGCGACGCCGTCGCCCCGACTCGGCACGGTGGACCGGAGCCGCGACTTGTTCGAGCTGGCGGCGCTCAAGGCGGCGCGCGAGCGCCTCATGCCCGTGCTCGGCATCTGCCGCGGCATTCAGCTGATCAACGTCGCCTTCGAGGGCACTCTCTGGCAGGATCTTCCGTCCGAGCGCGCCCAGGGGGTCGATCACAATCCGAAGACGCCGCGGGACGTGCAGTCCCACGGCATCCGCGTCGCGGCGGGGAGCCGCGCAGCCGCCGCGCTCGGCCGCACCGAGTTCGAGGCGAACTCCATTCATCATCAGGCGGTGCGCGAGCTCGGCACCGGACTCGTCGCCACGGCCTGGGCCAGCGACGGGCTCATCGAGGCGGTCGAGGGACCGGCGGAGGGATCGTGGCTTCTGGCGGTGCAATGGCACCCGGAGGAGATGAGCGCGGATGTGACGGCGCCCCACGGCGGGATCTTTCGGGCACTCGTCGCCGAGGCGACTCGGCATGCCGGGTCAGTGCGCGCCGAGGTCCCGGAGAATGCGATCGGGTGAGACATGCCCCGGGAAGAGCACGCGGTCGCTCATGCCGTTGAGGGCGCCGCGCACGGACGGGAATCGCTCGGCAGCCGAGCGGAAGACGTCGCTCAGGCCATACTGGCCGGCCAGCGCGTGATCGGACGCCAGACCGAATCCCCGACGGCCGAGCGCGTCGTAGTAGGTGAGGTCAGGCCCGCCTTTGCGCAGTCTGCGGGCTGCGATATAATCGGGAAAGAGTCCCGCCAGCCAGAGCGCGTAGTTGCCAAGATGGGCCATCACGCGGAAGCGGCGCTCGCCGTCGCACGATTCGAGATCGGCCAGGATGTCCACCAGGTACCGATGCTGCTCGTCGTCGTTCCAGTCGACGCGCCACGCCCGGTCCCGGCGGCCGAAGTCGATGACGAGCGCCGCGAGGTAGTCGGCGAGGTCGCGGTCGTCGATCCCGGCTGCGCGCAGCGTGTGCCTCACCAGCACATAGAGGAAGAGCGGCTCCGAGGGTACCAGCATCGTCCGCACCGCGAGCAGCCGTTCGAGCAGTTCGGGCGCGTCGAGCAGCGCATCCGGCCCCTCGAGCGAAAGCCGCCGCTCCAGCGAGGCGCGGCGATGGGCCGAGCCCCGGCTCAGCAGCAGGATCACCAGCTGCAGGTCGGCTCCCGTGAGCCGGCCGCGGGTGTCAGCACGAATCATGGCGTTCCCCCATCCAGGCGGTGGCGTGCCGAGTGATGCTCGATCCACCGGCGCAGATGCGCTCGTCGAACGCCTGACCGCGTTCGCCCACGAGCTGGCCGGCACCCTCCGTCGCGCGTCGATCGTGGACCTGCTGATCGAGCATGTCCGCGACGGCCTCGCCCCGATCGAGATCGCGGTCATCCTCTTCAACAAGGACACCGACGACCCCGACGTCCTGCACATCTGGCCGGCGGCGGACCGCGACCGACGCCCCCTCCTGGAGCTGGCCGCGCGCCGCGGCCCGATGCTCGTCTCCGGCTCCCCCGATGCGTTGCTCGAGGCCGAGGGACTCCAGATACCCGAGGACCTGTCCGGAAATTGGGCCCTCGCCCCGCTTCTCGCCAAGGCGCAGGTCACAGGAGCCATGGCAATTCGCGCCCCTGCCGGCGGGTTCGCCCCCTCCGCCCTGCTCCTCCTGCAGGGGCTCGTGGCACAAGCCAGCATCGCCCTGGAGAGCGTCCGGCTGGTGGATCTGCACGATGACGGGCGGAAATCGTGGCAGGAAGTCGTGGACGCCATCGCCCTCGCCCTCTGCATCGTGGACCGCAGCGGCAGCATCCGCCGTGCCAACCGGGCCTTCGCCGAGCTGGTGGACGCCCCGCCCGCCTCCCTGATCGGCCGTCCGTGGCCGGCATTCGTGCCGCCCGACTGGGTCGCGGAGATTCGCCGTGCCCTGTCCGAGCCCGGCTCGGCCGCCGCGGAGCTGGAGACCGGCGACCGGTGCTTCTCGCTCAGCACCGTCCCCATCAGCCAGGGCGATCCGTCGACGACGGTGCTCCTGTTCGATGACCAGACCGAGCGCCGCCGCCTGCAGGACCAGCTCATCCAGTCCGAGAAGATGTCGGCGATCGGCCAGCTGATCGCCGGCATCGCGCACGACCTCAACAACCCGCTCGCGTCGGTGGTCGGGTTCGCGGACTTCCTCAGCGAGGCCCGCGACGTGCCCAGCGCGCTCCGGGAACCGCTCTCGGTGATCCGCGAAGAAGCGGAGCGCGCCTCGAACATCGTCAAGAACCTCCTCAGCTTTGCGCGCAAGCAGGAGCGGCAGCGGCGGCCGGTGGCCCTCGAGCCGCTCCTCGAGTCGACGCTATCCCTCCTGCGGAACCAGCTGCTCGCCTACCACGTCGAGGCCCGCGTGGAGATCGAGCCGGACGTGCCGCTCGTGTCGCTCGACCCCAACCAGATGCAGCAGGTCTTCGTCAACCTGATCAACAACGCCGCGCAGGCGATCGCCTCGACCGGTCGGCCGGGAACGATCACCGTTCGGGCCCGTCGCCAGCTCGATGGCGTGGCGATCGACGTGACGGACGACGGCCCCGGAATGTGCCGCGAGCTCGCCGAGCAGGTCTTCGAGCCGTTCTTCACTACCAAGGGCGAGGGCGAAGGCACCGGCCTGGGCCTGTCCATCAGTCAGGGAATCGTCAAGGAGCACGGCGGGCGGATCACGCTGGCCACCCGCGAAGGCGAAGGCGCCACCTTCACCGTCCAGCTCCCCTGCGGCGAGTCCTCGGCGGCAGCCGAGCCGGCGAGCGCATTGACCCGTGGGCCCCTCGCGCGCCTGCGCGTGCTCGTGGTGGACGACGAGCCGCACATCCTGCATTACATGCGGGCGACCCTCGACGCGTGGGGCCATGAAGTGGAGGTGGCTGCCGACGGCGCCGAAGGCCTCCGGATGGCCGGCGAGGACGAGTTCGATCTCATCATCTCGGATCTCCGCATGCCCCGACTCGGAGGCCGGGAATTCTACGAGGAGCTCCGCCGGGTGGACCCGGCGCTCGCGCCCCGCGTCGTCTTCAGCACCGGCGACACCGTCCGGGGCGACACCCTCGCCTTCCTCGAGAGTCTGAACCGCCCATACCTTCACAAGCCTTTCAGCCTGGCCGAGCTCCGCGCGCTTCTCGCCACCGTCACCAGCCGTCGCGGCGGCGACCGGATCTCGCGGCCGGAGGCAATCGTCCACGACTGAAGGCTCTCGCCGCGTCACGGACCGGTGTATCGTTCAGCACCCTCGCACTGACGGACCATGATCTACGTCTGTATTCCGAGTCACAACGAAGCGCCGACGGTCGGCCTTCTGCTTTGGAAGATCCGGCAGGTGTTCGCGGAATTCCCGCGGGAGTATCAGCTCATCGTGGCCGATGACGCCTCGACCGACGCGACCCCGGACGTCCTCGGCCCCTACGCCCGCGTGCTGCCGCTCACCGTCATCCGGCACGAGCGTCAGCTCGGCTATGGCCGGACCATCGAGGAGCTGCTGCGGCTCGCCGTCGACCGCACCGACCGGCCGAAGCGCGACTGCGCCATCCTCATGCACGCCGATTTCGCCCACGGGCCGCATTATCTGCCGGATCTCGTGCGGCGGATCGAGAGCGGCGCCGATCTCGTCGTCGCCCAGGCCTCACTCTCCGGCGAGCCGTCGCGCGGCCGGCGCATGGTGCGCCGCTTCGCCCCCATGCTGCTGCGGGGCCGCGTGCGGGTGCCCGGCGTGTCGGATCTCGTCTCGGGGTTCACCGCGTTCCGGCTGAGCACGCTCCGGAGCGCGTTCCGCGATGGGAAGCCGCCGATTCTGTCGACCGAGGGGTGGGCCGCGAACGCGGAGCTGATCGGCCGCACGGCGCGCTACGCACGGCGCATCGAAACGGTGGACGTGGTGGAGCGCCACGACCTGCGGCCCCGGGCGAGCCGGGTACAACCGTGGGAGACGGCGCGCCGTCTCTGGCATGAGGCCGGCCGGCTGCGCCTGCCGGCACCTCCACCGCCTGCGCCGGCGGAGCGCAGCCGGACCGAAGCGGAGGCTGGTGCCGCGAGCTGATGCGGCTCGTGCGGGACCCGAAATGACAACGCCCGGCGAACTTCGCCGGGCGTTTGCCATCTCGGGTCGGGCGATCAGGCCGGCTTGCCGGTGATCGTCTCGCGCACCCGCGCTGCGGTGTTCGGCGCGAAGATCTTGAGAATCAGATAGATGATGAAGCCCCAGATGGCCAGCTTCAGCACCACGCCGAAGATCCCCAGCACCCCGAAGAACAGCAGGAAAAGCACCTTCAACAGGACGACGGCGAACACAGCGAAGAGCGAGAAGCCAACGATGTTGCGAACCATGCTATTTTCCTCCCGAGGTGGCCGGACGCTGAATCGTACGCCCAGACGTTTCAAAAAGTTTCATAGGACGCCAAGTGCCAGCTGCACATGACGTTGTCGTCATCGGTGGGGGCGCCGTCGGCGCCGCTTGTGCCCGCGAGCTCGCGGTCATGGGCCGGCGTCCGCTCGTGCTGGATCCGGGGGCGCCGGGCGCCGCGTGGCAGGCGGCGGGGGGGATGCTCGCCCCCCAGATCGAGGCCGACGGCGCCGATCCCCTCTTCGAGCTGGGGCTGGCCGGGCGCGACCGCTATCACGAGCTCGCCGCCGAGCTCGCCGAGGAGACCGGAATCGACATCGGCCTCTGGCAGGAGGGGATCGCCCAGCTCGCCACGGAGGAGCATCACGTTCCCGAGCTGAAATCGAAGGTCGCGTGGCAGCGGCAGCAAGGCTATCTCTGCGACTGGCTCGATGCCGCCGAGGCCCGGGAGCACTGGCCGTGGACCGGCCCGGTCTTCGGCGCGCTCTGGGCGCGGCACGACGGCGCACTCGACCCGACGGCCCTCGTCCGGGCGCTGCTTGCCGACGCGGAGCGTCGCGGGGCTCGCATCATCCACGACGGTGCCCGCCGGATCGAGCATCAGGGGGGCCGCGTGACCGCCGTGGTCGGAGCCGACCGCTACCCGACCCAGCATGTCGTCATCGCCGCCGGTGCGTGGTCCGGCCGGATCGAAGGGCTCCCCCGGCCGCTTTCCGTCGAGCCCGTGCGCGGCCAGATGGTTGCACTCCCGTGGCCCGCCGGAATTCCCCGCGCGGTGATCTACAATCGCGACTGCTACGTGCTCTCCCGCGGCACCGAGGCCGTGGCCGGGTCGACGATGGAATTCGCCGGGTTCGATGCCTCAGTGACGGAAGCCGGAATCGAGCGCATCCTCGCCTGCCTGGCGACGCTCTGCCCTCCCCTCTCGGGCGTGCGCCCGCTTCGCACCTGGGCCGGCCTGCGCCCCGTCACGCCCGATGGCCTCCCCATCGTCGGTCCGGCGCCGGGCATCGAGGGACTGTGGTACGCGACCGGCCACGGTCGCAACGGGATTCTGCTCGCCGCCATCACCGGGCGCATCATCAGCCAGCTGGTGGCGCGGACCCCGACGCACGAGGACGTGAGCCTGCTGTCGCCGGAGCGGTACTGGCGCTGGTGAGCGCCGGCCCCGGCGGCCGGCATTCTTCTGCTCGTGGAGCCGTCGCGATGCGTGATCCGCTTCGAACCGCACTCATTCCATTCCTGATCTGCGCGGTCACCGGCGTTCTGCCGGCGCAGGCGCCGCGCGAGCTCGAAGCGGAGCGCGCGGCGTTCGCGGACTGGCTCGCGCACGCGCCGGTGTCTCCGCTCGCCGCGGTGAGCGCCGCACCACTCGACCGCTCGGGTGTCTCGGTGGAAATGGGTGCCGGCCGAACCGCCCGGATCGTGGAGCGCGACGATGCGGTGTGGGTCGAGGGCGACGGCGCCGCGCGCCCCATCGCCCGGAACCGCCCGGTCCGGCTCGGTACGACGACGGTGCTCGTAACGGGCGAGCCCCCGCGCTCGCGGGTGACCCTTTTCCGCGCTGGCCAATCCGGCTCACCCCCGGCGTACTGGCCCTACGATTCCCGTCTCGTCTTCACCGGCACGCTGACACCTCCGGCCCGGCCGTCATCGGAGCGGGTGCTGACGCCGGACGGCGTCGAGGTGGAGGCCACCGACGCCGGGACCGTCTCGCTCGACGTGCAGGGCGTCGTCCGCCTTCGGGTGATGCGTCTGCCCGACCCGGAGTCGGGCGAGGCGTCGCTCGAGGTGTACTTCCGGGATGGCACCAGCGGCGCCGGAAGCTATCCGGCGGGCCGCTTCGTGTCGCTCCAGCCGCTCCGGGACGGCCGTTACCGTCTCGACTTCAATCGCGCGCGCAATCCGTTCTGCGCCTACAATGCCGCGTACCCCTGCCCGGCGCCGTGGGCAGGCAACACGATCGCGGCGCCGGTCAGAGCCGGCGAGCGGTATGAGGGTCACTCATGATCGCCTCGCTCTTCGCACTCGCCGTCGCCGCGGCGTCACCGGCCGGCCAGTGGCGCGCGGTGCTCGATCTCGCCGGCGGCGAGCTGCGCTTCACGCTGACTGTCCGGCCGCTCCGGCACGGCTTCAGCGCCAGCATCTGCAACGGGAAGGTCTGCACTGCGCTCTCGGGCGTGCGCGTTGCGGGCGATACCGTGGTGCTCGAGATCGCCGACTACGCCGCCACCATCACGACGACGCTGCACGGCGACTCCCTGACCGGTGTCTACCACAACGTGGGCAATCGCGGGCCGCGGACGATTCCGTTCCGCGCGTCGCGCGGCCGCTGGCGGATCGAGCCCGGGCCGGACAGGCTCCTCGGCAGCTGGGACGCGACCTTCGTCACCGACGGCCGGCCGAGCCCCCGCGTGATGCTCTTCTCGAACGATTCGAGCGGCCTCATCGGCGCGCTGATCTCGAACACCGGCGACTACGGCCACTTCTGGGGCGGCGCCGAGGCGGACAGCTTCCACCTGGCTCACTTCGACGGGTCGTTCGTCTATCTCCTCACCGGGCGCCTCGACGGGGACACGCTGCGCGGGATCTTCCACGCCGGGCTGAGCAGCGAGACCCCTTTCACCGCCGTTCGCAGCACCGGCACGCCGCATCTCCGGAACCCGCTCGAGATGACGAGCGCCGACACCACGGCACCGTTCCGGTTTTCGTTCCCCGGCCTCGACGGCCGGACGGTGTCGAATGACGACCCCCGCTTCCACGGCAAGGTCGTCCTCATCGACATCTTCGGCACCTGGTGTCCCACCTGCCACGAGGCGGCGCCGATGCTGGTGGATCTCTACCGGCGCTACCACCGCCGGGGGCTGGAGATCGTCGGGCTGGCCTATGAGGTAACGGGAGATAGCGCCGTGGACGCGCCGCTGGTTCGGCGCTTCAGGCAGGTACACCGGATTCCTTATCCGCTACTGCTCGCCGGTGTCAGTGATGCGCGCGCAGCCGCCGCCACCCTGCCCCAGCTGCGCGGCTTCACCGCCTTCCCGACGTCGGTCTTTCTCGGCCGCGACGGCCGCGTGCGGATGGTGCATGCAGGCTTCGTCGGCGCGGCGACGGGCCGTCAGCACGACCGGCAGGTCGCCGAGTTCCGCGCCACGATCGAGCGGCTCCTCAACGAGCGGCCGCGGTGAGCGCATTCGGGCGGCTGGCCGCCGCCGCGCTCGCGGGAATCGCGCTGGCGGCCGCCCCCTCTCCCGCCCACGCCCAGGTATCGCTGCCCGGGCCGGACGGGTGGGCCATCACGCTCGCCGGCAACGTGAACGTCTTCACCGTCTTCACCAACGGGCGCGAGATCGTGCCGGGCCCCATCGACGGCGGACGCGTGCCGGCGGAGCTGATCACCCGCATTCGCACCGGGCTGCTGCCGTCGATCGTCGTGCTCGACGTCAAGACACACGAAGGGTCGGTGGACCTCGGCGCGCACTTCGGCGTCGGCGTGCAGGTGAGCAACGCGAGCGTGCACGACAACCTCGATAACGGCACCCAGGCCGGCGCCCGCATCGACATGCGGCAGGCCTACATGACGATCGGCGGCGTGTGGGGCCAGGTACTCGCGGGCCGGGAGCTGAGCCTCTATCAGCGCGAGAACATCCTCAACGACATGACGCTCTTCGGCACCGGCGCGACCGGCGGCGGTCTGGGCGCGCCGGGCACCACGCTCGGCCGGAGCGGCTTCGGCTACATCTACCCCAACTTCAACGGCCAGGTCACCTACGCCTCGCCCGCGTCGCACTCGTGGCAGCTCTCCGTCGGAATTTTCGACCCCGACCGGATCAACGGCGACTTCTCCGCCGAGGGCGCGGCACCGACGGCGATGCCGCGGGTCGAGACGGAGGCGACCTGGCATGGCACGCTGGGGCGCGCCCGAGTCCGCCTCTGGGCGAGCGCGATGCGACAGAGCGCGGAGCAGCGCATCACGGCGCGCGGCGCGGCGGCGGGGCTTCGACTCGAGGCGGGGGCGCTCGCATTCGTCGCCTCGGGGTACGGGGCGAAGGGCGTCGGATCTACCTACGCGCTCAGCACCAACCTCGGCGTCGACGGCAGCGGGGCGGTTCGGACCACGTACGGCTACATGGCCCAGCTGACCGCCACCCGCGCCGACGCACCCTGGACCTTCGGGATGAGCTTCGGCGAGAGCCGGGTACGGCAGACCGCGTACGATCTCGCGCTCGACAACCAGGATCTGGTCCGGCGCAACACCGCGGTAATCGGCATGGCGATGTATCGCGCGACCCACTCGCTGCGCCTCGTCGGCGAGTATACCCGCGCCGAGGCACAGGCGTATTCGGGCGCCAGGAACCGCTCCGATCAGGTCTCCGCAGGACTCCTCCTCTTCTTCTGACACCCGCATTGCCGCGGGTACCGTCCCCTACCACCCCGGGCTATAATTGGGCTCCCAGCGCCCGACCTTTTCCTTATCGGCCAAGGAGTTCCGCTGTGGCTGTCCCGCTGGTCCAGCTGACCCGCGCCTCCGTCTCCGATCGCCCCGTCCCCGCGCCCGCCGCAGCGGTGCGGAAGCCGGCGTGGCTCAAGGTGAAGGCGCCCGGGGGACCGACGTTCGCCCATATCAAGCGGATGATGCGGGAGCTCGGCCTGCACACGGTGTGCGAAGAGGCGCGCTGCCCCAACATGGGCGAATGCTGGGACCACCGCGCCGCCACGTTCATGATCCTGGGCGACGTGTGCACCCGGAACTGCACCTACTGCGCGGTCGCCCACGGCACGCCGACGGCGTTCGACCCCCTCGAGCCGGTCCGCCTCGCGGAAGCGGTCGAGCGGATGGGCCTGCAGCACGTGGTGATCACGTCGGTCGACCGCGACGACCTGCCGAACGGCGGCGCCGAGGCATTCGCCGGGTGCATCACCGAGATCCGCCGGCGGCTCCCCGACAGTACCGTCGAAGTGCTCATTCCGGACTTCAAGGGGTCGGTGGCCGCGCTTCGGATCGTGATGGACGCCCGGCCGCACATCCTCAATCACAATCTCGAGACCGCCGAGCGGCTGTACCGGCTGGCGCGTCCAGGCGGCCGCTACGACCGCGCGCTGGAGCTGCTCGCGACCGCCCGCCGGCTGGGCGGTCCCGCCGCGCTCACCAAGAGCGGGCTCATTCTCGGCATGGGCGAGGAGTGGGACGAGATCCTCGTCTGCATGCGAGATCTCCGGCGGAGCGACGTCAACATCCTCACCCTCGGTCAGTATCTCCGGCCCAGCGACGGGCACCTCCCGGTGGTCCGGTACTACACCCCGGACGAATTCGCCGAGCTGCGCGACGCCGGCATGGCGATGGGCTTCTCGCACGTGCAGGCGAGTCCGCTCACGCGCTCGTCCTACCACGCATGGGAGCAGGCGCGCGCTGCGGCGCCCGCGCCCGACGGCGTGATTCCCCCAGTCACGACACACAGGATTTCCTGATGGCAGGCACGGCAACGAAACCCGGCAGGAAGACGGTCGATCCCGCCACCGCCGAGCTCTGGCGGCACTGGCTCCGGCAGATGCTGCTCATCCGCCGGTTCGAGGAGAAGGCGGGCGAGGCGTACAGCCTCGGCAAGATCGGCGGCTTCTGCCATCTCTATATCGGTCAGGAAGCCGTCGCGGTCGGCACGATCGCCTCGCTCCGGCCCGACGACTACATCACGGCCTCGTACCGTGAGCACGGCCAGGCGCTGGTGCGGGGGATCCCTCCGCGCGCCGTCATGGCCGAGCTCTTCGGCAAGGCCGAGGGCTGCTCGGGCGGAAAGGGCGGCTCGATGCATCTCTTCGACGCGTCCCGCGGCTTCCTGGGCGGGCACGGCATCGTGGGCGGGCACATTCCGTTGACGACGGGCATGGCGTTCGCAATCAAGTACCGCGACACCGACCAGGTGGCGATCTGCTACTTCGGCGAGGCGGCGGTGAATAACGGCGCGTTCCACGAGGCGCTCAACATGGCGGCGCTCTGGAAGCTGCCGGCGATCTACATCTGCGAGAACAACCGCTACGGGATGGGCACCGCCCTCGAGCGCGCCAGCGCGATCTACGACATCTCCGAGCGTGCGTGCTCGTACGACATGGCCAACGAGGTGGTGGACGGGCAGGACGTCCTCGCCGTCAAGGCGGCGATGGACCGCGCGGTGCAACGGGCACGGGAGGAGAAGCTCCCCACGCTGCTCGAGGTCCGGACCTACCGCTTCATGGGGCACTCGATGAGCGACCCGATCCACGGCCACTACCGCACGAAGGAGGAGGTCGAGGAGCAGCGCAAGCGCGATCCGATCGCCGTGTGGTCACAGAAGCTCATCGGCGACGGCGTGATGACCGAGGACGACGTGAAGGCGATGGACAAGAGCGTGGTCGAGGAGGTGGAGGACGCGTACCACTTCGCCGAGGAAGCGCCGGATCCCGCCCCCGAAATGCTCTACCGCGACGTCTACGCGCCGGAGGCGAGCTGATGCCGACCCTGACCTACCGCGACGCGCTGAACCAGGCGCTCCGCGAAGAGATGCACCGCGATGAGAGCGTCTTCCTCATGGGCGAGGAAGTCGGCGTCTACCAGGGCGCCTACAAGGTCAGCCGCGGCCTGCTGGAGGAATTCGGCGCGCGCCGCGTCGTGGACACCCCGATCACCGAGCTCGGCTTCGCCGGCGTCGGCGTCGGAGCCGCCATGGTCGGCCTCCGGCCCGTCATCGAGATGATGACCTTCAACTTCGCCCTGCTGGCGGTGGACCAGATCGTCAACTCCGCCGCCAAGATGCGCTACATGTCCAACGGGCAGGTCGGCGTGCCGATGGTGGTCCGCGGCCCGGGCGGCGCGGCACTGCAGCTCGGGGCGCAGCATTCACAGGCCTTCGAGAGCTGGTACGCGCACATCCCCGGCCTCAAGGTCGCCATGCCCGCCACGCCGGCCGACGCGAAGGGACTTCTCAAGAGCGCCATCCGGGACGACAACCCGGTGATCTTCATCGAGGGCGAGATGCTGTACAACACCAAGGGGGAGGTCCCCGAGGGAGAGTACACGATCCCGCTCGGCGTGGCCGACATCAAGCGCGCGGGCACCGACGTCACCCTCATTTGTCATTCGAAGACGGTGGCGGTGGCGCTCAAGGCCGCCGACCAGCTCGCGGCTGACGGGATCAACGCCGAAGTCGTCGACCTCCGGACGATCCGGCCGCTCGACACCGAGACGGTCCTCACCTCGGTGGCGCGGACACACCGGTGCGTCGTGGTGGAGGAAGGCTGGGGCTTCGCCGGCGTCGGCGCACAGGTGGTGGATACGATCCAGCGCGAGATCTTCGACGAGCTCGACGCCCCCGTTCTCCGCGTGACCGGTGCCGAGGTGCCGATGCCCTACAACAAGCAGCTCGAGAAGCTCGCCAAGGCCGACCCGGCCAAGGTGATCGCAGCCGTGAAGAAGGTGCTCTATGTCGACTAAGGTCGTGATGGAGGCGCTCTCGCCGACGATGGAAGAGGGGCGCGTCGTCGAGTGGAAGAAGCAGGAGGGCGAGGCGGTCGCCGTCGGCGACGTGCTGGCAGAGGTGGAGACCGACAAGGCAGTCATGGAGCTGGTGGCCCGTGCGGCGGGAACGATGCTCAAGCACGTCGTGCCCGCGGGTGCGACGGTCCCGGTGTCGGAGCTCGTCGCCGTGATCGGCGAGCCGGGAGAGGCGGTGGAGGCACCGTCGGGCCCCAACGGCGGGAAGCCCGCCGCGAAGGAAGCCCCGAAGGCGGAAGCTCCGAAGGCGGCGGCGCCGACGCCGGAGGTGAAGCCCGAAGCGGCAGCCCAGGCCACGCAGCCGACTGCCGACCAGGACAACCGGCCGACGTCGATGCCGCCGGCGCCGCCGGCCGCGGCCGCCGCGGAGTCGGCACGGGTGAAGGCCTCGCCGCTCGCACGGAAGATCGCGGCGGACCGCGGGCTCAGTCTCCAGGGCGTCGCCGGCTCGGGCCCCCAGGGGCGCATCGTTCAGCGCGATCTCGCCGGGATCTCGGCCGCGGCCGCCGCGTCTGCACCTGCGGCGCCGCAGGTGCCGGTCTTTCATCCGGTGCCCGCGGGCCAGCCGTTCGCCGACGTGCCGCTCACGCAGATCCGCAAGACGATCGCGAAGCGGCTCGGACAGTCGCTCGGCCCGGTGCCCACCTTCTATCTGACGATCGAAGCCGACATGGAGCGCGTCGCCGAGGCCCGCGAGGCCCTCAACGCGCTGGGCGAGGGGAAGGTCTCGTTCAACGACATCACGATCAAGGCGGTGGCGCTCGCGCTGCGGCAGCATCCGGCCTGCAACGCCTGGTGGCAGGACGACCACATCCGGTACTGGAACGAGGTCCACGTCAGCATGGCGGTGGCAATCGAGGACGGCCTCATCACGCCGGTGATCCGCCACGCCGACCAGAAGTCGCTTCGGCAGATCGCGGTCGAGACGAAGGACCTCGCGGCGCGTGCCCGCACCCGGAAGCTCACGCCGGAGGAATACACCGGCGGGACGTTCTCGATCTCGAATCTCGGCATGCTCGACATCGAGGAGTTCACCGCCATCATCAATCCGCCGGAGGCGGGAATCATCGCGATCGGACGCATCGCCGAGAAGCCGGTGGTCCACGAAGGCGCCGTCGTGCCGCGGAAGCGGATGCGACTGACGATGTCGTGCGACCACCGGGTGATCGACGGCGCCACCGGCGCGCAATTCCTGCGGACGCTCAAGGGAATGCTGGAGAACCCGCTGGCCCTGGTCTGGTGACGACGCGGCGGCCGGGCGGCCGCCGCTGCCAACACTTCTCGTGAGGTACTCGTGGCGAATTCGTTCGACGTGATCGTGATCGGTGGCGGACCCGCGGGCTACGTCTGCGCGATCCGGGCGGCTCAGCTCGGACTCGCCACGGCCGTGGTCGAGCGCGACAAGCTCGGCGGCGTCTGCGTGAACATCGGCTGCATCCCGACCAAGGCCCTGCTCCACAGCGCCTACGTGGCCAATCTGCTGGCCCACGACGCGAAGGAGCTGGGGATCGAGACCGGCCCGGTGAAGACCGATTACGGCGTCGCGATGAAGCGCTCGCGCAAGGTCGCGGACCAGAACTCGAAGGGCGCCGAGTTCCTGATGAAGAAGAACAAGATCACCGTCATCAAGGGCACCGGCGTGCTCCAGCCGGGCCGCAAGGTGAAGGTCGGCAATGACGTCTACGAGGCGAAGAAGGCGGTCGTCATCGCGACCGGATCGCGGGTCCGCGGGATTCCGCAGATCGGGCTCGAGATCAACAAGACGAGCGTGATCAGCTCCGACGAGGCGCTCTTCCTGGAGAACGCGCCGGCGTCGATCGCCATCGTGGGTGCCGGCGCCGTGGGCTGCGAGTTCGCCGACATCTTCAACGCGTTCGGCAGCAAGGTCACCCTGATCGAGGCCCTGCCCCGGATCCTGCCGCTCGAGGACGCCGAGAGCTCGGACGTCATCGCGAAGAGCTTCCGGAAGCGTGGCATGACGGTACTCGCCGGGGCCAACGTGAAGAAGGCCACCGTCACGCCGACGAAGGTGACGCTCGAGATCGAGGCGGGCGGCAAGACCGAGACGGTCGAGGCCGAGCGGGTCCTGATGGCGGCCGGCCGCTCGGTGAACACCGAGAACATGGGGTTCAAGGAATCCGGCGTCGAGCTCACCGAGCGCGGTTTCGTCAAGGTGAACCCCGCCACCCTCGAGACGACCGCAAAGGGAGTGTACTGCATCGGGGATGTCGCCGGGCCGCCGATGCTGGCGCACAAGGGGAGCCGCGAGGGCGTCCACGTCGCCGAGATCATCGCCGGGCACCAGCCGCAGCCGATCAAGTACGACAACGTGCCGAGCGTGACGTACTGCCACCCGGAGGTGGCGAGCATCGGGCTCACCGAGGATCAGTGCAAGGAAAAGAAGCTCGACTACCAGGTCGGACGCTTCCCCTTCAGCGCGAACGGCCGGGCCCGTGCCTCGAACGAGACCGAGGGATTCGTGAAGGTCATTCGCGGCAAGCAGTATGGCGAGATTCTCGGCGCGCACATCGTGGCCAGCCATGCGTCGGAGATGATCCACGAGCTCGACGTGGCCCGCGAGAACGAGTTCACGGTGGAGGAGGTGGATCTGGCGATCCACGCCCACCCCACGCTCTCCGAGGCGATCGCGGAGGCCTGCCTCGACTCGATGGGCCGGGTCATCCACATCTAGGTGACGACTTCCCCGGAGCCCGACGCGCCGGGACTTCCCGACCCGCTCGGGCTCATCGCCGCCGCCGTGCCGCTCGGGGTCCTCGCCGGCACGCTGATCGTCACCGGCACCGTCTTCCTCGTCACGCTCCTCCGCGAGCGCTCCCCCGCCGCCGCGGCGAGCGAACCCTCCGCTCCCGCGCTCTACGTCCTCCTCGCCGGCACCTTCCTCGGAGTGCTGGTGGCCGCCGGGACGACCTGGGTGGCCCTCTCTCCCGTCCGGAACGTCTACCGGCGGGTCATGTTCGGCACGGTCAGCGCCTTCGCGACCGTCGTAGTCATGCTGGTCACCACCCCGGTGCACGCCTTCCTGGGCCGTGCCGGTCTCGCGGGGCTGGGCGCCCTCTGTCTCGCCGGTCTCGTCTTCCTCGGCCGCCGCGTAGCCCGGCTTCGCGCCGCCCGGTAGGCGGCGGGGAATCACCCGCCGACCCGTTGCCTTTGGAGTCGAGTTCCGCCATCCTCCGTACATGGCGGATGCAATGCACAAACCGGGTCTCGAGGCGCAGGCCGATCAGCGGATCACGGAGATCCTGCGCGCCGCCACCAGCTGGTCCAGCGAAGCTCCCGGCGCGCTCGAACCGGCGATCCGTGCCGTCTGCATCCGGCTGGCCGAAATGGTCGCCGACCAGCGGCATTATCTCGCGCCGCTCCCCGAGCCGCAGGAGTCGGAGCGGAGCACGGTGCTCGCACTGATCGCCGACAAGCTGCGGTCGCCGACGGTCACGCAGGGGCTCAAGGAGCACCTCAAGGCGCTCGAGGAGCTCGAGCTCAGGTCCACCGGGTCCTGGGCGACGGTGGCGACCGCCCAGACCGAGTGGATCACGACCGCGATTACCTACCTCGAGAGCTGCATCAGGAAATTGCCGCCCGGCGAGCGTCCCGACCCGTACTGGGCCGACGACGTGGTGGCGGGAGTGATCGCCTCGGCCCGCGCGCTCATCGGAATCGACGAGCTGCACGCGCGAACCGAGGCACGCTACTCCGGCGGGGTGCCGAGACCGCCACTCCCGCCGGAAGACTAAATCGCGACGGCTGCGCCCTCCGCCGGCTCCGCTTCCTCCGTTTCGACCTCCGCCGGCTCCTGCTCGCCGAGCAGCTCGAAGAACCGCCCGAAGATCCGGATCCCGTTCCACAACTGCGTGAGGTCGAGCTTCTCGTTCGGCGAGTGGAGCCCGTCGTCCGGCAGTCCGATGCCGGTGAGGATCACCGGTGCCCCGGCGAGGCCGAGCTCGGGAACGATGGGAATCGACCCGCCCGCCCGCGCGTGCACCGCCTTCCGTCCGACCACCTCCTCGAAAGCCTGATCGAGCACATCGAACGCCGGCGCCTCCACGTCTACCTGGACCGGATCGCCGCCGTGGTGAATCCTCACGTCCACGTCGGCCCACTTCGGGGCGTATCGCTCGACCGACTTCCGCAGCTGCTTCGCCACCTTCTCGAAGCTCTGCCCCGGCACCAGCCGGAGACTGACCTTCGCCGAAGCCTGGGCCGGAATCACCGTCTTGGCGCCTTCGCCCACGAAGCCGCCCTTGATCCCGTGGATCTCGAAGGTGGGAAGCGCCCAGATCCGCTCGAGCACCGAGTGATCCTCCAACCCGGTGAGCGCCTTGCCGGTGACCTCCTCGGTCAGGAACTTCTCCTCGTCGAACGGGAGCTGCTTCCACGACTTCAGCTCGGCCTTGCTGGGCTCCTCGACCGACTTGTAGAGCTTCTTGACGTGGATCTTGCCGTCCTCGTCCTTCAGGTCGGCCAGCAGGCGCACCAGGGTCTCCAGCGCGTTGGGGGCTGCGCCGCCATAGGTGCCGGAGTGCAGGTCCCGCTGCAGCGTCCGCACCGAGATCTCCGCGTAGCAGAGGCCGCGGAGCGCGGTGTAGACGGCGGGCCAGCCAGGCGCGAAGTACGACATGTCGCAGACCAGCGCGGCGTCCGCCCGCGTGCGTTCGGGCTCGGCCCGCAGCAGATCGAAGATCACTCGCCCGCCGCACTCCTCCTCGCCCTCGAAGATGAAATGCACGTTGAGCGGCGGCTTCCCGTCGGGGCCGCGAACGGCCTCGTATGCCTTGAGCAGGCAGTACACCTGCCCCTTGTCGTCGGCTGCGCCGCGCGCGTAGAGCTTCCCGTCACGCACCGTCGGCTCGAACGGAGGGGTGGACCACTCGTTCAGCGGATCGGGTGGCTGGACGTCGTAGTGGCCGTAGATGAGGACCGTCGGTTTCCCCGGCACCTGCGGCCCCTCCGCCCAGACGACCGGGTGCCCCTGCCCTTCCACCAGGGTCACGACCGGGCAGCCCAGGCGCCTCAGCTCCTGCATCAGCCAGTCGGCGGCGCGCCGGCAGTCGGCGGCATGATCCGGCAGGGCGCTGACGCTCGGAATCGAAAGGAACTCGGTCAGCTCCCTCAGCATCCGGTCCTGCTCGCGACTCACGAAGGCGGTATCCATGGTGGGGCTCTCCTGGGGGTCCGGGAATTCATCTCCCGGTAAGGTATATCGGTCCCGGAGAGGGCGCGCCGGGTGCCGCCCGGGGCCGCCAACGTGAGATACCTCACAGTCAGATGCGGTACGCGCCGCTAGCATGCCGGACGCGCTTTTGCGCCCGGGTAACTCGAGATCAACCAGAGCCACGGCCATCGAGGCGAGGCTCGAGCAGGGAGAATGTACAGATGACACAACGACTTGGCGCCATCGTGACCGGTGCGCTGGCAGGGGTTCTTGCACTCGGCATGACGGCGGCCCCCGCCCGCGCCCAGGACGCGACGCGGGACACCTCTCGCGTGCATGCGACCACCCAGACCGGGATGCAGGACACGACGCGTCGCGCCCGCGCGACCACTCACGCGCGCACGACGACGACGCGGAAGCATCATGTGACCCGGCGGACGACGCGCACGCGTCCCGACACCATGGGAGCGGTGCGCAGCGATACCTCCGCCTACCGCTCGATGGACGTGCGGTCGGACAGCGCGGTCCGCGACTCCAGCCGGAACGGCTCCGCCGTGCGGGACACTGCGGCGGTCCGTGACAGCGCCAGTGCTCACTTCAACCGTGACAGCGCGCAGACCGCGCCGCGCGCCACCACCACCAAGGGCCTCCCCGGCATGCAGGGCCTTCCGGCCGGGGCCGGCTCACCCGGCATCACGAGCTCGGCCGACACCATCGGCCGCGGCGCGAACGGGGCCGGCGGGAAGCCGGGCGGACCTCCGGTCACCACGACGACCCCGCCTGATTCCGTCCGCCCGGCGATGCCGGCCGACAGCACCAAGCCGGCCGACAGCACGAGCGCAATGCCGGCGACTCCGGCCACGCCGGCAACGCAGCCCGCGAGCCCGGCAACTCCGGCTACCCCCCGGTAGCACTCGCGGCCGCACACGACGAAGCCGCGCCCCGGCGGGGTGCGGCTTTGTCTTATCCGGGCGCTATCGAGCCGTCGAGTCCGCGACGGCGCGCGCCAGCCGGGCGAAGGCGCTGTCGCCCTCGGCCCCCTTCATCAGCTCGCGCAGATCGGCGACGCTGCGGCGCACGTCGGCACCATGCTGCTGATACCACCGCTCGAAGAGATCGAGATGCGACCGGTAGATCGTCGCGCCGATCAGGCGGGCGTTGTTGATCGGACGGTCCACCTGCCGGCCGATCCGGTACGTCCTGAGCACGGGGCCGATCGAATCCTGCAGCTGGGCTCGCGCCCAGGCGCCGACAACGGCGCGACCGGAGTCCACCGCCGCCGAATCGAGCTGGAGGGCGTAGAGCGCCTTGAGCCGGTCGGTCAGCTCGGTGTAGAACGCTCCGAGGATGATCTCGTCATGCCAGCGGTCGGCGGCTCGCGCCGCCAGCGCGCTGTCGCCCCGCGAGCGGAAGAAGGTTTCGGCCGACCGGTATCCCGTGAGCTGCGCAAAGCTCTCGTTGAACGGCGTCGCGCTCTTCACGTAGAGTGAATTGTGTGCAATCTCGTGGAACACCGTCGCGGCCAGCTCCATCGAGTCGCGGCTCAGCGCGGTGGAGAGGAGCGGATCGTTGAACCAGCCGAGGGTCGAGAAGGCGCCCGACGGCCGGAGATAGACGTCGAAGCCCCTGGCCGACAGCTTGTCGGCGGCGTGCTGCGCTGCCTTCGGGTCGAAGAAGCCCTTGTACGGCATCCGGCCCACGATCGGCCACTTCCACTCGTAGGGGCAGAGGCAGTTGCGGGGGGAGGCCTGCAGGACCAGCAGGAGGGTGTCGCGGCCGACGTCGGCGAACGTGGTGTACGTCTGTCCGGCCTCGAGACCGAGATCGGCGGCGTAATTGCGCACGGCGACGACGAGATCGAGCGAGCGCCGGAGCGCCGGCGGCGTCGCACTGTCGGCCAGCACGTCGGCGATCGGCTCGCGCGCCTTGAGGATCCGGGTCTCCTCGAACCCCGCCCGCGTGAGATAGCGGACATCGTCGCTCGCCACGTACGCCGTGCCGTAGCCGCCGAGCAGCACGCCGACGACGATCAGGAAGATCATGACACCCTTTCGGCGACGCACCGTCCGCGTCAGCGGATGCGCGCGATCCCGATCCGCGGCACGGCGGTCGTGCCCAGCGTCGAGCCGGTGCTGTCGGAGAGCTGCAGATCGAGTGCCGCGCCGGACGGGTCCTGGATCACCAGCAGGTGGCGGCCGGATCCGTCACGCAGCACGCCGGAGCGCTGGTACGGGCCGGGGTGCATGCTGTCCGGAACGAGCGGGAAGATGCGCGGGAACGTCGTCGGCAGCTGCTGATGCAGTGTCGCGTACGTCGCGCGGAGATCCCAGGTGCGGTACTGCAGGCGCGCGCTCGATGGCGTGAAGCCCGGCAGATCGTCGAGATAATTCGCGAGCTGCCACTGCGAGACGAGGAGTGGAAACGCCACCCCGGTCCGCTGCGCGACGTTGGTGCTGCCGACGGCGTTCGTCGCGACGAGCGACCGGGTGAAGTCCGTCCCCAGCGGGTCGGCGCTGAACTGGTCGGTGAGCCATCGCACGAAGAGCCAGTTGGCCCCCCGCTCGGCCAGTGCACCGGTCGACGTGCTCGTCTCCACCAGCGGCGTCGCCTCGACGTCGCGCAGGTAGCGATAGCCGTTCTGAATGTCGCCCTTGACGAACTGGCCGAAGCAACTGTGCGCGCCGGTGTCGTCGACGCAGAACGGGTCGGGGATCTGCCGCCCGCCGAGCTCCTCCGCCAGGTGCGACAGCCCCTCGTTGAGCCAGGTGTCCTCGGCCACGCCGCCGCGAACCAGCACGTGCTGGTTGAAGCTGATCATGTGCTGGAACTCGTGGATGAACGTCGGCCCGATCAGCCCCTTCGCGTAGCTCTTGGAGATGGTGCAGCTCGAGTTGCCCGGGTCCGGCACCAGCCCGTAGAAGACCTCTCCGGCGTTCGAGCCGTTCTGGGACGGCACCAGGTCGCTGCCGAAGAAGTAGCCGAGGATCACGCTGCCGGCGGCGTTGCAGTTGCCGCTGAGCTTGTTGACCTGGTCGGTCAGCAGGACGGCGACGACACCGTTGCCGTCGAGGTCCGACTCGCGGCCGAAGGCGGTGGTGTCGATCGGATAGAGGTAGTCATCGAACAGATTACCCACCGAGTCGATGTCGGCCTGGGTGTACCCGCCGCTGGGCACGGTGTTGTCCAGATAGACCGCCGCCTTCCGCCCCACGTGCAGCGCAGTGGCTGTGACGCCGACGAAGCTGGTGCAATCGGTCGTGGAGCAGACCTGGAAGGTCCGCGTCGACCCCGGGGCCGGAGGGACGAGCGCGGGCGGAGCGCCGAGGGCCGCGGAGAACGCGGCGCCCGGGCTCTCCGAGATCAGGCGCTCCCTGGCGCGGAGCCGGTTGTGGAACTCGGATGCCGGAGTCGGGGCCTGGAAGGCCTCCGCGCCCGGCAGCTCCGCCGCCGCGCCCGCAAGCGTCGGGGCAGCCGCCGCGGTGAGGGCGCCGGCCGCCGCACCCGCCAGGCGATAGCTCGTGCTCACCCCGGTACTGGTTTCCCGGCCCGCGGCGGAGAGCGCGACGTAAATGTGCTCCGCTCCGTTCGCGTCGGCCGCCGGCAGACGGATGCAGCTGCCCGAGGCCGCCGGGTCGATCACCGTGAAGTCGCCCGGCGCGAGCGCTACGCTCGAGGGATTGTTGCAGCTCACCTGCACCGGGGGAGGCGGCGAGACCGGCCCGTCGGTACAGGCGGCGGCCATCAGCGCCAGCGGGAGGATCCAGCGTCGAGAAAGGGTCACTAAGAGAAGACTCCGGCAGGGGTCCTGCAGTCACAGGGCGAATTAAGATAAGACGGCACAACGGCTTTTGACAATCGTAGCGCGCGCCGGTAGCTTCTCCCGGTCGGAGGACGACGGACGTCCCGCGCCCGGGGCGGCCGATCTCCTCCATCATCCTCTGGCGCTGTCGGCTCGCGGTGTCCCGCTGGACGCTGTCGCGAGAGTCGAGTGGCGCACCCGGCGGGCATGTCCTTCGTCCATCTCCACACCCACAGCGAATACTCCCTCCTGGACGGCGCGAACCGCGTCGGCGAGCTGGTCGCGCACGTCAAGAAGCTCGGCATGGACAGCCTGGCGGTCACCGACCACGGCAACATGCATGCAGCGTGGACGTTCTACGAGGAAGCCAAGGCACAGAAGATCCGGCCGATCCTGGGCTTCGAGGCCTATCTCGCCTTCGGGCCCCGTCAGGCCCGCGAGAAGCCGGCGGGCGCGCCGGGACCCTACAGCCACCTCGTCCTGCTGGCGCGAAACCGGACCGGATACCGCAATCTCGTCAAGCTGACCTCCATCGGCTTCACCGAGGGGTTCTACCGTCGGCCGCGGATCGACAAGGAGGTCCTGGCGCAATACAGCGACGGGATCGTCTGTCTCGCCGCGTGCCTTTCGGGTGAGGTGGCGCTCCACCTGCGCCACGGCAAGTACGACGAGGCGAAGCGGAGCGCCGAGTGGTTCGCCGCCACCTTCGGTCGCGAGAACTTCTGGCTCGAGATCCAGAGCCACGGCATCCCCGAGGAGCAGCTCGTCACCAAGGGGATGCTCGAGCTGGGCCGCGAGCTCGGCATCGGTGTGGTGGCGACCAACGACGCCCATTACCTCCGCAAGGAGGACGCCGAGTCCCACGACGTGCTCCTGGCGATCGGCACCGGAAGCGATCTGGACGATCCGAAACGCTTCCGCTTCACCGGGTCCGAATCGTACGTGAAGAGCGAGAAGGAAATGCGTGCGCTCTTCCCCGGCGCGGGCGAGACGCTCGACAACACGCAGGCGGTGGCCGATCGCTGCGAGTTCGATTTCGAGAAGAAGTACTTCCTGCCGAGCTTCCCCAGGCCGGCGGAATTCGCGACCGACGAGGCGCTCCTCCTCCACCTGGCGACCGCGGGTGCCGAGGTTCGCTACGGCACGCCGCTCCCGCCGGCGGTGATCGAGCGGCTCGACTACGAGCTGGCCGTCATCAACAAGGCGGGATACGCCGGCTACTTCCTGATCGTGCAGGACTTCATCGCGGCGGCGCGGGCGCGCGGCATTCCGGTCGGCCCGGGCCGCGGCTCCGCGGCCGGCTCGATCGTGGCCTACGCGCTGGGGATCACCAACGTCTGTCCTCTCCGCTTTGACCTCCTCTTCGAGCGGTTCCTGAACCCCGAGCGCGTCTCGATGCCCGACATCGACGTGGACTTCTGCTTCGAGCGACGCGGCGAGGTGATCGAGTACGTGCGCGAGCGCTACGGCCGCGCCAGCGTCGGGCAGATCGTGACCTTCGGCACGATGAAGGCGCGCGCGGCGGTGAAGGACGTGGCCCGCGTGCTGCGGGTCGCCCCCGGCGAAGCCGACCGCATCACGAAGCTGATCCCCTCAGGCCCCGCCTACAGCCTCACGATCCCCGAGGCGATCCAGAAGGTGGATGAGCTGCGGGATCTCGTGAAGTCGAACCCGGTCTACCAGCGGGTCGCGAGCCTCGCCTCGCGCATCGAGGGGATCTCGCGGCACATGTCGGTGCACGCCGCCGGCGTCGTCATCGCGCCGGGCCCGCTCGACGAGTACGTCCCGGTCTGCACGGCGCCGACCAAGGGCGCCGGCGCCGCGGCGGGGGGAGAGGACTCCATCATCACGCAGTACGAGATGGGGCCGCTCGAGAAGGTCGGCATGCTCAAGATGGACATGCTCGGCCTCAAGACGCTCACGGTCATTCACGACGCCGTGAACATGATCGCCGAGCGCCACGGCACGCGGCCGGACATGGATACGCTGCCGTTCGACGACCCCGAGGTCTACGCGCTCCTCCGGAAGGGCCGGACCGGCGGCATCTTCCAGTTCGAGTCGCCGCTCGCCACCGAGACGCTCCGCGCCATGAAGTGCGACCGCTTCGACGACCTCGTCGCGTCGAACGCGCTGCTCCGGCCGGGTCCACTCGACGCCGGCATGCACACGGTGTTCATCCGCCGGAAGCTCGGCCAGGAGCGGGTGACCTACCCGCACCCGCTGCTCAAGGACGTGCTCGAGCCGACCTACGGGGTCATCACCTACCAGGAACAGGTGATGCGCATTGCGAACGTCATCGCCGGCTTCTCGCTCGCCGAAGCCGACGTCCTCCGGAAGGCGGTCGGCAAGAAGGACTCGGAGCTGATCCGGAAGGAGCTCGGCAAGTTCGTCGAGCGCGGCATCGCCCAGGGGCATCCGAAGAAGCTGCTCGACGAGCTGGCCGCGCAGATCGAGACGTTCGGCCGCTACGGATTCAACAAGTCGCACTCGGTGGCCTACTCGGTCCTGAGTTATCAGACCGCGTGGCTCAAGACCCACTATCCGGCCGAGTTCATGTCGGCGCTCCTGTCCTCGGAGATCGGGAGCACCGACAAGGTGGTGCAGTACATCAACGAGGCGCGGGAGCTCGGGCTCGAAGTGCTGCCGCCCGACGTGAACGAATCGGGCTTCAAGTTCACCGCCGTGGGCGACCGCCGGATCCGCTTCGGCCTCGGCGCCGTCCGGAACGTGGGCTGGAGCGCGATCGAGTCGATCATCGCCGGCCGGCGGGAGTCGCCCTATACGTCGCTCACGGAGCTGGTCGAGCGACTCGACCTGCGGCTCTGCAACAAGCGGGTCCTCGAGTCGCTCATCGCCGCCGGCGCGTGCGACTCCCTCGGCGGCCACCGCAAGCAGCTGGTCGAAGGGCTGGAGGACGCGCTGGGCGAGGCGCAGCTCAAGCAGCAGGAGCGCGAGGCGGGCCAGGCCTCGCTCTTCGGCGAGACGGTCGCCGGCCCCCGCCACGCCCATCCGCTCCCCGAGGTGCCGCACTGGACCGAGGCCGAGCGGCTCGCGCGGGAGAAGGAGGTCCTCGGCTTCTTCATCTCGGGTCACCCGCTGGAGCGATTCCGCGACGAGGTGGAGCTGTTCGGCTCCCGCACCACCGCCACCCTCGGCGAATGGAGCGAGCATCAGGTGAACGTCGCGGCGGTCGTCACGGCGGTGAAGCGGCAGATCTCGAAGAAGACCGGCAAGGAGTACGCGCGGCTCGTGCTGGAGGACTTCCACGGCACGGCGGAGGCGATCGTCTTCCCCGACGCCTGGGCCAAGCTCAACCAGATCATCCTGCCGGACGCCGCCGTGCTCCTCACCGGCGGCTACAGCGACCGCGACCGCGGCGAGGAGCGCGCGCCGTTCATCGTGGAGACCGCGCGCAACCTGGAGGACCTGAAGCGCTCGGGCGCGGTGGCGCTGAGCCTCCGCTGGCGCGCGCCCGAGGCGCCGGCCGCCGCCGCGGTCCGGGCCGCCGCCGCCCTCTGCACCGCGCATCCGGGCCCGACCCCCGTCTATATTGAATGGAGCGACGGGAACGGGGAGGCGGTCCGGCTCCGCTCCCGTCGCCTGCGTGTGGCCGCCGAAGACGATCTCGTGCGCGCCCTGCGCGACCTCCTTGGCGCCGACTCCGTCCACTACGTGAAAGCGGGCTAGCCGATGGCGTCCGTGTATACCCTCGACTTCGAGAAGCCCCTGGCCGAGCTCGAGCAGCAGATCGAGGATCTGCAGCGGCTCGGCCGCGACAGGCAGATTGACGTTGACGGCGAGCTGCAGGGACTCCAGAGCAAGCTGGAATCACTCCGCAGCGAGATCTACCGGAACCTCACCCCGATGCAGCGGGTGCAGCTGGCCCGCCACCCCCGCCGCCCATACACGCTCGACTATCTCAGCAGCATCTTCACCGACTTCATCGAGCTGCACGGCGACCGGCTCTACCGCGACGATCCCGCCATCGTCGGCGGCTGGGCGCGGCTGGGCGGCACATCGGTCATGGTGATCGGCCACCAGAAGGGACGCGACACGAAGGAGAACCTGAAGCGGAATTTCGGCATGGCCCATCCCGAGGGCTACCGCAAGGCGCTCCGCATGATGAAGCTCGCCGCGCGTTTCGGCGCGCCGGTGATCACGCTGATCGACACCGCCGGCGCCTACCCCGGCCTCGGCGCAGAGGAGCGCGGCCAGAGTGAGGCGCTGGCGCGGAACATCCTCGAAATGTCCGTGCTCCCGACACCGGCGGTGGCGGTGGTGATCGGCGAAGGCGGCTCCGGCGGCGCGCTGGCGCTCGGCGTCGCCGACCGCGTCCTGATGCTGGAGAACTCCGTCTATTCGGTGATTACCCCCGAGGGGTGCGCCGCCATCCTGTGGAAGGATGCGAACCAGCGGGAGCGTGCCGCCGAGGCGCTCAAGATCACCGCCAACGATCTGCTCGAGCTCAAGGTTATCGACGAGGTGATCGCCGAGCCGGTCGGCGGGGCCCATGTGGATCCCGACGCCGCAGGCGAGGCGCTTCGGGCGAGCCTCATCCGTCACGTGACCGAGCTCAGGAAGATCCGCCCAGAGAAGCTGGTCCGGCGCCGCGCGGAGAAGTTTGCCGCGATGGGCGCGTACAGCGAGAGTTGATGGAAGGCCAGACCGTCGAAGTCCGGTTCAAGGGAACCCGCAAGGCGTATTTCCTCTGGTCCCAGGCCGATGCGCCGCTCCGGGTCAACGACCCCGTCGTTGTCGAGGCGGAGCGCGGCCGCGATCTGGGCCGGGTCACCGCCGTGGGCGACGTCGCCGCGAAGAAGTGCGGATCCGGCTGCTCCGGCTGCGCCGTAGGCGAGACGACCCAGCCCGAGCCGCTCCGCCCGGTCGTGCGGCGCGCGACGGAAGAGGATGTGCGCTCGCACGAGGAGATTCGCAGCTCGGAGGAGGACGTCCGGCGCCAGGTGATGCAGCGGGTTCGGGCGCACGAGCTGATCATGAAGGTCAGCGACACCGAGTGGCAGTGGGACAAGAGCAAGCTCACGATCTACTTCACCGCCGAGAAGCGGGTCGACTTCAGGACGCTGGTGCGGGACCTCGCATCCCGCTTCCGGACCCGCATCGAGCTCCGCCAGATCGGGGTCCGCGACGAGGCGGCGCGCCTCACCGGCGTCGGGCGCTGCGGCCGCGAGTACTGCTGCTCGACCTGGCTCAAGGAGCTCTCCCCGGTCAACCTCGGCCTCGCCAAGGACCAGCACCTCTCGCTCAATCCGTCGCAGATCTCGGGCGGGTGCGGCCGGCTCCTCTGCTGTCTCAAGTACGAGCACGAGTTCTACGTCAGCTCGCGGAAGCGCTTTCCGAAGGAAGGGAAGTCGCTCCAGACGTCGGCCGGCGTGGAGAAGGTGATCGCGGTGGACATCTTCCGCGAGCGCGTCTATCTCCGGGCTGAGGGGAAGCCGTCGCGGATCATTCCGCTGATCCAGCTGAGGGAGGAGATGGCCGCCGTCCAGGCCGAAGCGCCCGTCCTGGCTGCGGCGCCCGTGAAAGCACCCGCCCGCGAGCCGCGCCTCCCGGCGGCGGAGCAGACGCCGCTGCCGCCGTCCGACGGTCCCAATGCCGCCGAGACCGATCAGACGCGTCGCCGGCGGCGGCGGCGCGGGCCGCGCGGCGGAAGTCGTCCCGGCAACGGCGGTACCACCGAACCCACCGGCTAAGTGACCAAGTTCTACCTCACCACCGCGATCGACTACTCCAACGGCGACCCGCACCTCGGCCACGCGCTCGAGAAGGTGGGCGCCGACTGCATCGCGCGCTACCGCCGCCTCCGGGGAGACGACGTCCACTTCCTGATGGGAATGGACGAGCACAGCCAGTCGGTGATTCAGGCCGCCACCGGCGCCGGCACGACGCCGACGGCGTGGGTGGATGCGATGGCCGAGCGGTTCGAGGGATTCTGGCGTCGGCTCCTCTGCAGCAATGACGACTGGATCCGCACCACGGAGCCGCGGCATCATGCGGCGGTGGCTGAGCTGCTCACCCGGATCCAGCGGCACCGGCCGGCCGACCTCTTCGTGGATGAGTACGAGGGACTGTACTGCACCGGCTGCGAGGAGTTCAAGACGGATGCCCAGATCGTCGACGGGCACTGCATCGAGCACCCGACGCTCGAGCTCATTCCCACCCGCGAGCGGAACCACTTCTTCCGGCTCAGCGCGTACACCGACCAGCTGCTCGACCTGATCCGGTCCGGCCGCTTCCGGGTCGAGCCGGCGATCCGCCGGAACGAGGTGCTCCGCCTGCTGGAAGGCGGGCTCGAGGATATCTCGGTCTCACGCGTGCGCGGCGCCTGGGGCATACCCTACCCCGGCGACCCCGACCAGACGGTTTACGTCTGGTTCGACGCCCTCATCAACTACCTCTCGGCCACCGGCTTCCCGGACCCGGGGTACACCCGGCTCTGGCCGGCCGAGCTCCATGTCATCGGCAAGGGGATCACGCGCTTCCACTGCATCATCTGGCCGGCGATGCTGCTGGCGGCCGGCCTCGATCTGCCACGGGAGGTCTGGGCCCACGGCTACGTGCAGTGGGGCGGCACCAAGATGTCGAAGACCGCGGGCACCGCCGTCACCCTCGGCGAGGCGATCGAGCGCCACGGACCCGATGCGCTCCGGTATTTCCTCCTGCGGGAGGTCGGATTCGAGAACGACGGCAACTTCTCATGGGAGCGGTTCGACGAACGCTACACTGCCGATCTTGCCGACGGCCTCGGCAACCTGGCGTCGCGCTCGCTGGCGATGCTCGCCAAGTATCGAGACGGCGTCGTGCCTGCCGCGCCCGCGACGGCGCTCGACGAGGCGGGGCGAGGCGCAGTCGCCCGCTACGCGACGGCGCTCGACGCCCTCGAACTCAAGGGAGCGGCGGAAGCGGCGTGGGAGCTTGTCTCGACCGCGAACCTCTACATCCAGCAGACGGCGCCGTGGTCACTCGCCAAGCAGGGGCTCGAGGCCGAGCTCGATGCATCTCTGGCGGCACTGGCAGGATGCCTGTATCGTCTCGCGGTGCTGGTGAGCCCGTTCATGCCGGAAAAGGCACAGGTGCTCTGGGAGGCGCTGGGGCAGGCAGGAAATTGCGCGGCGGCCGATTGGGCCTCGCTCGAGGCACCGGCTCTGACCGGCGCCCGGACCGCCAAACCGGAAAACCTGTTCCCGCGCCCTGTCTGACGCCAACGCCGTCCCCCCCAACCAGTTACGTTTGCGGGGTCCGAACAGGCCACGAAAGTCTTTGACAGTGAAAGACTTAGACACGGAATTCCGTGCTTGACACCCCCGGTCCCCGCGGCGACATTTAGCCCCGGCTTCAGCGCGCGGCCGAATCCTTGCGGAGAGTCCGTGCGCCGGAGCCAGCTGATGATCCCCGGAACGAGGTGAAGAGGATGGCGAAGCGCAGATGGACGGTGGTCCTGGTACCGCATGGCTCGGAGCCCTCCCGCATCGTGGAGGTCTCCTACACGGTTCTCAAGGTCGCCGTCACCCTGTGCGTCGCCGTCGTCGTCGTCTCCGTCCTCCTTGGCTACGCCAGCATCTCGCGGTCGGTGGACCTCAGCCGGGCCACCCGGCTGGAGCAGGAGAACGCCCTCCTCGCCGCCCAGCTGGGCGAGCTGCACGGCCGGGTCCGAAACCTCAGTGACACCCTCCAGAGCATCGCGCAGCGTGACCAGCGGATCCGGGTGCTCGCCAATCTGTCACCACTCGATCCGCAGGTCCGCGCCGCGGGCATCGGCGGACCGGCCGGCACCATGACCGCCGCGCACGTGCCCGGCCCGCTCGGACTCCGGGCTGACGCGATCCGGGTGGACATCTCTGCGCTCATCCGCCGGGCGAATCTCCTTGCCACCTCGTTCCGCGAAGCTGCCGACAGTCTCGCCTCGCACAGCGACCGGCTCGCGGCGATGCCGTCGATCATGCCGACGCAGGGCTGGCTCACCAGCGCCTTCTCGTCGATGCGCGAGCACCCGATCCTGCACATCGCGCGGCCGCACGAAGGGATCGACGTCTCCGCGCCGATGGGGACCCCAATCGAGGCACCGGCCGCCGGCCGCGTGCTTTCGGCCGGCTGGGAGACGGGGTACGGCAACGTCGTAACCATCGACCACGGCTACGGAATCGTCACCAAGTTCGCCCACGCCTCGAAGCTCTTCGTGCGGCAGGGCCAGCGGGTCGCGCGCGGCCAGCGCATCGCGCTGGTCGGCAACTCCGGTCTCGCCACCGGCCCCCACCTGCACTACGAGGTGCACGTGAACGGGCGGCCGGTCGATCCGCTGCACTACGTGCTGCCGGACGTCGTAACGGACTAGGCGGTCGGGCGGATGAGCATGAAAAAAAGCGGGAGGCACCGAGGATCGGTGCCTCCCGCTTTCCGTATTCGCAGTCAGCCGCTAGAAGTTGACCTTGGGCACTTCGGTTGCGCCGGCTTCGGCCTGGAAGTACGGCCGCGGCGTGCCGTGGCCGAAGACCTTGGCGGTGATGTTGTACGGGAACCGGCGGATGTATGCGTTGAACTCGTTGGCTGCCGCGTTGTAGTCGTTCCGCGCGGTGGCGATCCGGTTCTCGCTCCCCTCGAGCTGGGTCTGCAGGTCGCGGAAGTTCTGGCTCGACTGGAGCTGGGGGTAGTTCTCCGAGATCGCCAGCAGCCGGCCCAGCCCCGCGCTCAGCTGCTGGTTGGCGGCGGCCATCTGGTTGACGTCGCCCGACTGGATGGCGCCGCCCAGCCGCGAGCGCGCGTTGGCGATGGAGATGAAGACCGTATCCTCCTGCTTCGTGATTCCCTTCACCGTGCTGACCAGGTTGGGGATCAGGTCGGCGCGACGCTGCAGCATCGTCTGCACCTGACCCTGCGCCTGGTTCACCTTCTCGTCCAGGACCTGGATCGTGTTATAGCCGCAGCCGGTGGTGCCGACGGCGAGCGAGACCGCGAGCATCGGGACAAACCAGGCAGTCGAGCGCTTCATCACTGATCTCCGAGCTGAAGGTGATCCACGAACTCTGCCGTCTGGGCCACGGCGTTCAAGTACGCTTCGAATTCTGCCGCCGTGCAGCGCCACCCGCGATCGCCGCGGCCGGCCACAACCCGCGCGAGGGCGTCAGGTGCGAATCCCGCGAGGCTGGCTGCGGCCGTGACCAGCGCGGCGGCATCCCGTGGTACCTCACGCCCCACGAGCGTCAGCAGGCCGCGGTAGAGCACCAGCATCGTGCCGACGCTTTCCGCCGCCACTCCCGAAAGCGAAGCCGGATCGTTCGACAGGGTGACATAGCCCTGCCGGAGCCGCAGCAGCTTTCCCCGGAACTCGCGCTCGAGGGCCCGCCGCAGATCGGCCCGCTCGACGGCGACCAGCCCGAGGGGATCGGAGCCACGCAGCACCCGGTAGGCCGAGCGCATGTCGCTGATCTCGATCGGAAACGCGTCGGCCACGCCGAGCCATTCACTGCGGCTCAGCAGGAGGGGCGGCTCCTGCGCCGCCTTCCGCCAGGCGCCGAACGACGGCGCCAGCGAGCGGAGCGAGGCCGGGGCGACGTCGTCCAGGACCATCAGCACGTTGATGTCCGAGCGCCCCTGCACGAACTCGCCGCGCGCGGCCGAGCCGTACAGCACCGCGCTGTAGCGATCGCCGAGCACGCGGTCGGTATCGGCGAGGAACGGATCGAGGAGCGACTGCACCGGATCACCCATCAGAATCTCCCTCCTGCTCCGCCGCCGCCGAAACCGCCACCTCCTCCGAACCCTCCGAATCCCCCACCGCCGCCGAAACCGCCACCGCCACCCCAGCCACCCCCGCCCCAGCCGCCCCCGATCCAGGGGCCACCTCCGAATATACCGCCCCGACGCCGGCGCCGGCCGAATGAGCTCAGCACGAAGAAGAACAGGATCAGCAGGAGCGGCAGGTACTGCGTCCACGACTCGTTCGCGGCGCCGTTCGACGGCGGCGGCTGGAATCGGGTCAGCGCCGAATCGCTGATGTTCATCCCGCGCGCGATCATTCCGACCAGCGAACGGACGCCGGTCAGGAGCCCCGCCCCGTACTGCCCCTGCGAGAGCTCGGGCAGCATCATGTCGCGGATCCGCCCGGCCTGCAGGTCGGTGACGACCCCCTCGAGACCGGTGCCGACCTCGACGCGGATCTGCCCCGAGTTGGGCTCCCCCTCGCGGCGCGGCACGAGGAGGACGACCGCCCCTGCGTTCCGCCTGACGTCGCCGACCTCGGCCTTGAGGCCTACGCCCCACTTCCGTCCGATGGCGAGGGCGACCTCGCTCGCCTCGTAGTCGCCCACCGTCGGCAGGGTGACGACCGCGACCTCGACGCCGCTCGCGCCCCGAAGCCGCGTCAGCAGATCGTCCATCTCGGCCTTGGAGCCGGCATCGATGACGTTGGCGAAGTCGCTCACGAGGCCGAGCGGCTGGGCGGGCACGTACTGCTCGACTCCGGCCTGGGCCCAGAGTCCCGTGGCGGCGAGTTGTAGCGCCAGCCCCAGCCCGATAGCTTTGAGTCGTGTCGCGCCCAATGATGCTCCTTGCACTTGCGTTCGTAGTCGCCGGCTGCGAGAGCGGACGCGATGTGGCCGTTCGCGTGTCCATCATCGGACCGGACTCGGCCGAGTCGCCGGTGCCCGGGGTCGTCCTCACCGCCGTGCCGTTCGACCGGGACAGCATCTTCCGCGCGCTCGAGGCGCGGGCCGCCACCCCCCGCCCCCATGCGGCCGAGCTCGACAGCGCCTTCGCCGCGTATCGCGGCCCGTTCGTCGCGCTGGCGTCGGCCAGCGAGGCGGCGGCGGCGCTGCGCGATTCACTGGCCGCCGGCGGCGACACCGCGGCGCTGCGTGGCCGCCTCGCCACCGCGGAAACGCGCGTCGCCGACGCCCGCCGCGCACTCGACGCGGTGCGGAGCGCCAACGACGCGCGGGTGGACAGCCTCCGCCGGAGCGTCGTGCAGTGGGAAAATAGCACATATGGCGACTACGAAAGCATCGCGACCGCCCGACTTCGCCTCACTGGCCGCGACGTGCGGGGCGACACCACCGGCGCCGATGGCTGGACACACGTACACGTGCCGCCGGGCCGGTGGTGGATCTACGGCACGTCGTGGGACGTGACCGACCCGAACCGCTACTGGTACTGGAACGTGCCGGTCGCCGGCGACACTATCCGGCTCACCAGCCACAACGGCGTACAGCGCCCTCGCTACTGATCAGGAGATACCGTCCATGACGTTCCGGATCGGCCTCGTTCTCGGATTCGCGGCACTCTGCGGCTGCAGCAGCCCGTCGCCGGCACAGGGGTCGGGAGCGAAGACGCCGGCCGCCGGCGCGCCCGCCACCGCGAAGAGCGCCACGGCGCACGCGCAGCCGGCGAAGGCGGACACCACCGATCCGCTGGCGGCCCGCGCCATGGGCTCGCGGACGGCGCCGATCACCGTGTACGAGATGTCCGACTTCCAGTGCCCATTCTGCCGCCGGCACGCGCTCGAGACGTGGCCCGCGATCGAGCGCGAGTATGTCGCCACCGGAAAGGTCCGCTGGGTCTTCCTCAACTACCCGCTCACGAGCCTGCATCCCAATGCGGCGGCCGCCGCCCAGTTCGCCATGTGCGCGGCGGATGCCGGGAAATTCTGGCCGGTGCACGATCTCCTCTACAAGCATCAGGAGACCTGGGCGCCGCTCAAGGACCCGGCCCCCTTCCTCATCACCCTGGCCGACTCGGTCGGCATTCCGCGCGAGCGGATGCTCTCCTGTCTCCAGTCACCGAAGGCGCGGGAGACGGTAGAGGCCGACGCGGCGGGCGCCGCGCGCGCCGGCGCCACGAGCACGCCGAGCTTCTATGTCGAGGGGGGAATGATCGCCGGTGCCTATCCAATCGCCGTCTTCCGGCAGGTGCTCGACTCGATCTACCGGGTCAAGACGGGCAGGTAGCGTGGCGCCGCGCCGCCGCTACGGCAGGAGCGACAGGAAGACGTCGTAGAGGGCGTGGGACCACGCGGTGATCCCGAAACCGCGGAGGAGATACATCCCGCTGAAGAGGATTCCGGCGATCAGCCGGAAGATGAACGAGCCTGCCGTGAACGGGTCGCCGTACGGCCCCACGTAGTGGAACGCCGAGAAGAGCACAGCCCCCACCATCACCGCGAAGACCCCCGCCGCGGGCCGCCCCCAGCCGAATCCCCGGCGCGCGAGCGCGGCGAGTCCGGAGACGAGGAGCACGCGGAAGAGCAGCTCCTCGTAGATCCCCGCGCCGAGGGAGACCATGAGCTGAGTCGGGAGTCCGAGCCCTCCCATCGGCGTGATGGACAGCGCGGGCGCGAGCCGGAGCACCAGGCCGGTGAGCGTCCCCGTCACCATCCCGAAGACGAGCGCGTACGCCACCGACTCGGCCAGCATCCCGAAGAAGAGGCGCCAGCGCAGGGCGCCGCCGCTCCGGCGCATGTCACGCCAGACCAGCACCGCGCCGGTGCCGACCAGCAGCGCGCCGAACGCCACCAGTCCCCAGCGGCCGCCGAAGGCGACGAAGAGACTCTTGAGCAGGACGTCGGCACCGTTGCGGACGCCGGCGATCGCGTCGCGGGACAGCGCGAAGGCGAGCAGCTCGTAGAGCACGAGCAGCGGGAGGGCGAAGAGGAGACTGTAGCGCGGCGAGCGGCTCAGCCGCCAGTATGACGTCGACGAAGGAGGCATAGGCCCGATGTGGACCGCGCCGCCTGACCCAGGGTCAAGCGGCGCGATCGGTTGTCATCTGAGCTCGAACGAATCGCTCCAGCTCGTGCCAGCTCCGGAACTGACCGGGAACGCGTAATGCGCTGCTACCGGACTCCGGCCAGGCGACCGTTTGCCCAACTCGAGCTCAGGATGCAACTCTCACTAGACAATGGATCACCTCCTTCGGCAAGCGTGTGAATCATGGGGCTTTCCTCCTGCGTCGGAAAAATAATCGGCGGCGCACCGGGCGCGCAATTGGTCAATCGGCGTCGAGCGTCCGCGCCACCATCGCCACGAGCCGGTCCGCCGCGTACGGCTTGGGCAGGAAGCCCTCGACGCCGCGGCCGGTGAGCCGCGCGGCCGCCTCGAGCTCGCCGTAGCCGCTGGAGGCGATGATCGGTACGTCGGCCCGGATCGCGCGGAGCAGGGGAATCGCCTCCGCACCGGCCACGACCGGCATCGTCATGTCGAGCAGCACCAGCGCGATCCGGTCGGCCTCCGCGCGGAAGAGATCCACCGCCTCCTGGCCGTTGGCGGCCTCCAGCACCTCGTAGCCCGCGGCCCGGAGCGCACCGGCGGCGGCGGCGCGAACGATCTCCTCGTCATCCGCCACCAGGATCGTGCGACCCGCACCGCGCCCGGCGCGAACCGGCGGTGGCGGTGGCGACGGCTCGGCCGGCGCCGGCTGGGACGAGGCCGGCAACACGACGGTGAAGCGCGTGCCCCATCCCGGGCGGCTCTGCACGGCAATGCCGCCCTGATGCCCGCGCACGATTCCCAGCGCGGCGGCCAGTCCGAGGCCGCGTCCCATGAACTTGGTGGTGAAGAAGGGATCGAAGATGTGGCGCAGGGTCGCGTCGTCCATTCCACCGCCGGTGTCCTCCACGGTGATCTCGACGTATTCCCCCGGTGCGAGGTCGAAGGCCGGGAACTCGCGACTCGCTTCGTTCGCGGCGATCGTGCGAGCCCGCGTCATGACCGCCACCTCGCCCGCCCCGTCGCCCACCGCCTCGGCCCCGTTGAGGACGAGGTTCATCACCAGCTGCTGCAGCTGGCTGGCGTCGGCCTCGACCGGCGGCAGCCCGGTGGCGGTGTCGAGCCGCAGGCGCACCTTCTTCGGGATCGACGACAGGATCAGGCTGGTGATCCCGCGGACAAGCCGCGACACGTCCACCGGCGCGATGAAGAACCGCCCCTTCCCTGCGTACGCGAGAAGCTGGTTGGTGAGATCGGCCGCCCGCTCGCTGGCGCGGAGCACGTCCTCCAGCAGATCGGCGGCGCCGGCCTCCGGCGGGATCATGTGGAGCGCGAGGCTCGCGTTCCCCATGATCCCGGTGAGGAGATTGTTGAAGTCGTGCGCGATCCCGCCGGCGAGCACGCCGATGCTCTCGAGCTTCTGCGTGTGACGGAGCGCCTCGTCGCGGCGCTTCCGGTCGGTGATGTCCCGCATGACGGTCGCCGCACCCGTGATCTCGCCGCCCGAGCGGACCGGGAAGATGCTGAGCGAGACGTCGATGCGGCGCCCGCCCTTCGCCAGCCGAACCGTTTCCAGCTGGGTGACGAGCCCGCCCGAGGCGACGCGGGTCAGGTGCTCCTCCTCCTCCATCCGGCGGTCGGGAGGCAGGATCGTCAGGATGGACCGGCCGACGATCTCGGAGGCGGCGTACCCGAACATCCGCTCAGCCGCCGCGTTCCAGCTCTCGATCGTGCCGTCCAGCCGCTTGCCGATGATCGCGTCGTCGGACGATTCGACGATGGCCGCGAGCCGGGTGCGCACCTCCTCCGCCTGTCGCCGCTCCGTGTCGTCCACCACGACGAGGACCGTGCTCGTCACCCTGCCCTCGCGGATGATCGGCGCGTTGGAGCAGATGACCGGCACCGTGCTTCCGTCACGCCGGAAGAACACGTCCTGGTGATTGCGGACCGTCTCGCCCGTGCGGAAGACGCGGCACAGGGGGCACTCGGCGAGCGAGACGGTAGTCCCGTCGGGGCGGCGGGCGTGCGCCGTGTCGTGCAGAACGCGCCCGAGCAGCTGCTCCCGCGACCAGCCCAGCAGCCGCTCGGCGGCGGGGTTGAGGAAGGTGACGCGGGCCCGGGCGTCCATCAGGAAGAGCGCATCCTCGGCGTTCTGCGTGATCGTGTCCATCAGATCGAGCTGGTACCTGAGGCGCTCCTCGGCCTGCCGGCGCTCGCTGATGTCCTCGTGCACCAGCACGATCTCGCTGATCACGCCATCGACCCGCTTCACGGGGTAGGCGAAGGCCCGGACCCACCGCTGGACGCCCTGATACACGCCGCGGTCCGGAACGTAGCCGACGGCGGGCAGCGAGACCGGCTCTCCCGCGAACGCCCGCCGGAGAAGCGGGAGGATGCCGCTCGCCTCGAGCTGCGGGTCCGCCAGAATGTTGTAGTCGCCGAGCTGATCGAGCGTCGTGCCCCAGAGACGCTCCCACGCGCGGTTGACGAGCACTGTCCGGCCGCCAGGGTCGAGCACCTGTGTGGAGAACACCGACTGCTCGACCAGCGAGCGGAAGCGCGACTCCGAGACGCGAAGCTCCGCGCCGAAGCGGCTCTGCGCGCGTGCGACGAGGAAGAGCACGATCGAGATGAGCGTTCCGGCGACGAGCACCAGCGGCGCCCACGGATCGGAGGCGCGGAACCCCGGAGGCGCGTCCACGACGATCGTCCAGACGCCGCCGGGAACCGAGGCGAGCGTCGACCGCGAGAACTCGGGCGCCGACGTGGCCGGCGGTCGGCCGGCGAACCCACGCGAGTCGTGCAGCAGCTCCGCGGAGTCGGGCCGCGGTCCGTCGTAGACCCTGAGATCCAGCCGCTCGACCGGCGTGTGCGCGAACAGCCGGCCCAGCACGTCGTCTGCCCGGAACGGACTGTACACGACGCCCACGAACGCCGCCCGCCGCTCCTCGGGAGTGATCGGCCGCTCGCCGTTCCGGTAGACGGGGACGAAGATCAGAAAGCCGGGCTGATGCCGGCCGTCGATCTCCTGCACGAGCGACACCCGGCCCGACGTGACGGCGCGACCCTCGCGCCGCGCCCGGTCGATCGCCGTGCGGCGGACCGAATCGGCGTACATGTCGTAGCCGAGCGCCACGCGGTTCCGGCGGTCGAGGGGCTCGAGAAAGACGATGGCATGCCGCTCGCCAGGCGCCGAGGGTGGCGTGAGGCGAAACTCGGGCGCCACTTCGCGGCGCATCGCCTGCACGAGGGCGGAGTCGCGCCCCGGCGGCACCAGGACAGAATAGCCGATCCCCAGCGCGCCCGGGTAGCGGCGCGGCAGGTCGACCTCCTCCGCGAACCTCCGGAACTCGCCAGCCGTGACGGTGTCCGACGCCGCGAACAGTGCCGCCGCCCCGCGGAGCATGGCGACGTGCGGGCCCAGACGCCGCTCGACACCCTGGCGCACCTGCTCGACGAGCTCGAGGAAGCGCTCGCGGTCGCGGGACCGGGTCGAGCGGTGAACGTACGACGCCATCGCCGCCGTTGCGGCGAGGCCGAGCAGGAGAATGAAGTGGGGGAGGCCCCGGCCGGGATTACGGGGCCGCATCGACGATCCGGCTCATGGCCGCGGAGCGGCTAGAGTCCCGGCACGCGGATGGCGTAATGCACGCCGACACCGAAGGTGCCGTAGGTGACGCCGTCGCGTCGGCTCCAGTCGTAGCCGGTATGCAGGCCGAGTCCGCTGAGAAGGTTGAACTCGATCCCGCCGCTGATCGCGAATGCAGTGGACGTGGCCGTGGTACCCTCGACCGTGGAGCGCACGATGTCGATGCGCGGCGCGAGCCACGGCTTGATGGCGAGCACGGGGTTCGGCAGGCTCATCGCAATTCCGACGCCGATGGGCACCCGGAGGTTGGTCACATGCGACGTGGCGCCGCTCGGCTGGGCGATGAACGCATTGCGCGAATAGCCGGCGCCGCCCTGCAGCGTCACCGAGAGCGGAATCAGCGGACCCCCGAGGAGCTTGTAGTCCACCGTCGCCCCCACCCCGACGGAGTTGCCCCCCTCGCCGCTCGGATCGGAGCGGATCGCCATCGCCGTCATGCCGAAGATGCCGAGCCCCATGCGCGCGCTCGCTCCGTACGCGATCCCGCCGCCGGCCGCGTTGTTCGGCACGCCGAACTCGCCCGCGAGCGCGAGGCCTCCGGCGACGCCGCTGTTGTAGACGGGTATTCCGCGCACCTGCGCGCCGAGACCCCCGGCAGCCCCGGTGACGAGAAGAGCGGTGAACGCCAGCGTGGTCATCTGCGGCATTGATCCTCCTGAGTGGCGCCGGATCGGGAAGCGGGAATCCGGAAGCTAGAGCGGGGAGCGCGGGCCCGTCAATCACTAAAAAAAGCGCCCGGCCACCGGCCGGGCGCTGGACAGCCAGTAATGCGGTTAGTGCACGAACGCCACGGCGACGCCGATGCCGCGGCGGTCCGCGTCACCCAGCGCGCCGCTCACGCGCACGTCGAGGCTGCGGGTCAGTCGCACATCCACACCAAGACCGAGGTCGAACGCGACGCGGCTGTCGCCGTTCCCGAAGGTCGGAACCATGGTCGGCATCAGGTAGGGCACGAAGCTGGTGTTGGAGCCTTCGAGCTCGACCCGCCGGCCGACGGTGAGGCCGACCGGGACGGTGAACAGCGTGTTGCCGTTGCCGAAGAGTCCGCCCAGGCCGAGGGTCAGCGCGCCGTCGAGCGGGAAATCCTGCGAGCTCTGCAGCACGCGCGTCCGGAAGTTGCCGCCCACGGACACCGCGCTCTCACCGCAGCAGTAATTGATGTAGGCGACGCCGAGTCCGAAGTCGTTCCGGCCGCGGCCCAGGCCGTAGAAGCCCTCGAGCGCGTAGTCGGCCCCGGTCGGCTGGGAGAAGCCGACGCCCAGCTCGTAATTCGTGAAGGCGCGGTACGGCGCCTTGTACATCGGCGTGAACAGCTCCTGCGCGGTAACGCTCGAGCCGGCCAGCGCCATGGCGGCGACGAACAACCCAGCGGACAGTCTTCGAATCATGTCAGTCTCCTCGAACGTGTTCGGCGACCACGCGGACCCGATTGTCGACGACCTGCAGAAACCCGCCTCGAACCTGGAACCGGTGACTGGCCCCGCCCTGCCGCACGACGAGAGTTCCCTCGCCGAGCAGCGTCATGAGCGGAGCGTGGTGCGGCAGGATGCCGACCTCGCCGTCGTACGCGGGCGCGACTACCGAGTCGGCCTCGCCGTCAAACATGGACGCCTCGGGCGAAATCACCGTGACTTGCATCACGAGCTCGCGAGCTTCCGGGCCTTCTCGACGGCCTCGTCGATCCCGCCCACCATGTAGAATGCCTGCTCCGGCAGCTGGTCGAACTCACCCGAGAGCACGCGCTCGAAGCTCGCCACCGTATCCTCGAGCTTGACGTACTTGCCCGGGAAGCCGGTGAACTGCTCGGCCACGAAGAAGGGCTGCGACAGGAACCGCTGAATCCGGCGCGCGCGCCCGACGATCAGCTTGTCCTCCTCGCTCAGCTCGTCCATGCCAAGGATGGCGATGATGTCCTGCAGGCTCTTGTACCGCTGCAGCGTGCGCTGGACGCCGATGGCGACGTTGTAGTGGCGCTCGCCGATGAACTGCGCGTCGAGAATGCGGCTCGACGAGTCGAGCGGATCCACGGCGGGGTAGATGCCGAGTTCCGAGATCGCACGCGAAAGCACGACGGTCGCGTCGAGGTGCGCGAACGCGGTGGCCGGTGCGGGGTCGGTCAGGTCGTCCGCCGGCACGTAGATCGCCTGCACCGACGTGATCGAGCCCTTGCTCGTCGACGTGATCCGCTCCTGGAGATCGCCCATCTCGGTCGCGAGCGTCGGCTGATAGCCCACCGCGCTCGGCATGCGCCCGAGCAGCGCCGAGACCTCGGAGCCCGCCTGGGTGAAGCGGAAGATGTTGTCGATGAACAGGAGCACGTCCTGGCCCTCGACATCGCGGAAGTACTCGGCGATCGTCAGCCCCGAGAGGCCCACGCGAAGCCGCGCCCCCGGCGGCTCGTTCATCTGCCCGTACACCAGGGCGACCGAGTCCAGGATGTTGGCTTCCTTGAACTCGAGGTAGAGGTCGTTCCCCTCGCGGGTCCGCTCCCCCACGCCGCAGAAGACCGACCGGCCGCCGTGGCCCTTCTGCACGTTGTTGATCAGCTCCTGGATGACGACCGTCTTGCCGACGCCCGCGCCGCCGAAGAGACCGATCTTGCCGCCCTTCACGAACGGGGCGATGAGGTCGATGACCTTGATGCCGGTCTCGAAGATCTCGGTCTTCGGCTCGAGGTCGGTGAACTTCGGCGTCGGGCGGTGGATGGCCCAGCGCTCGGTGGTCGCCGGGATCGGCTCCCCGCCGTCCACCGGCTCGCCCAGCACGTTGAGGATGCGGCCCAGCGGGGCGTCACCCACCGGCACGGTGATCGCGCTGCCGGTGTCGGTCACCGACATCCCGCGCGTGACGCCGTCGGTGCTGCTCATCGCCACCGCGCGCACCTGGTTCTGCCCGATGTGCTGCTGCACCTCGGCCACGATCCGGATCGGCGGCGTGACGTTCGCATTCGTGATCTCGAGGGCGTTGTAGATCTCCGGGAGATGCTCGGGCTCGAACTCGATGTCGAGCACCGGCCCGATCACCTGTACGATCCGGCCGATGTTCCGCGCCGTCTCCTCCGCTGCGCCCTTCACCTGCTCCTTGACTGCCGTGGCCATCATGACTCCTTGGTGTCCGCTGTCCGTCGCCGCTTCCCGCCCGCTAGCCCTGCAGTGCCGCCGCCCCGCCGACGATCTCGGAGATCTCCTGCGTGATCGCGGCCTGGCGCTGCCGGTTGTAGGTCCGCTTGAGGACCTCGAGGATCTCGCCCGCGTTGTCAGTCGCGTTCTTCATGGCGGTGCGCTGCGCCCCGTAGAACCCCGCCACCATCTCCACCAGCCCGCGGTAGATGGCGTTCCGCACGTAGAGCGGCAGCAGCTGCACCAGAATCGCCTCGGCACTCGGTTCCAGGATGTAGTCGGGGCGGGTGCCGCTCGCCGCCTTGGCCGGCGGCGGCTCGACCGGCAGCAGCCGCACCGTCGTCGGCGGCGCCGAGAGCGCGCTCTGGAACTTCGGGTGCACGAGATCGACGCTCGCCAGCTCGCCCCGCTCGTAGGCGGCGATCAGCTGATCGCCGATCTCCACCGAATGCTCGACCGTCGGCTTGTCGCCGATGTCGATCCGCTCCAGCGCGAAGCTGCGCCCGAGATAGCGGAAGAAGCCGATTCCCTTCCGGCCCACGCCGTACAGCTCGACGGTGTACCCCTCCGCCTCGAGCTGCTCGATCCGGCGCCGGGCTTCCTTGATGAGATTGGCGTTGAAGCCGCCCGCAAGTCCGCGGTTCGACGTCAGCAGGACCACCGCCGCGCGGCGCGGGCCGCCCTTCGACGGCGGCGCCGGCCGGCGCAGCAGCGGGAACTGCTCCGCCAGCTCCGGCGTCACCAGGTCCGCAATCACCGCCTGCAGCGCCTCGGCGTACGGCCGCGCCGCCACGACGCGGTCCTGCGCGCGCTTCAGCTTCGACGTGGCGACCAGCTCCATCGTCTTGGTGATCTTGCGCGTGTTCTGGACGGACCGGATCCGTCCCTTGAGCTGCCGTCCCTTGGCCATCAGCCCGCCACGAACATCGACTTGAAGGACGCGATGGCGGCCTTGAGCTTGCCGGTCAGGTCGTCATCCAGCGTCTTCTTCGTGCGGATGCCGTCGAGCACCGCGCGGTGCTGGGCGTCGAGATAGCTCATGAAGTCGCGCTCCCACTGCCGGATGTGCCCGACCTCGACGTCGTCGAGATAGCCGTTGGTGACGGCGTAGATGATCGCCACCTGCTTCTCGACCGGCACCGGCTGGTACTGCGGCTGCTTCAGCACCTCGACCAGCCGGGCACCGCGGGCCAACTGCTTCTGCGTCGCCGGATCGAGGTCGGAGCCGAACTGGGCGAAGGCCTCGAGCTCGCGGTACTGCGCCAGCGAGAGCCGGAGCGGACCCGCCACCTGCTTCATCGCCTTGATCTGCGCGTTGCCGCCCACCCGGCTCACGCTGATGCCGGCGTCCACGGCGGGACGGACGTTCGAGTAGAACAGGTCGGTCGTCAGGAAGATCTGCCCGTCGGTGATCGAGATGACGTTCGTCGGGATGTACGCCGAGACGTCGCCCGCCTGGGTCTCGATGATCGGGAGCGCGGTGAGCGAGCCGCCCGGCACCTTGATGCGCGGGTCGAGCTTCGTCAGCTCCTTGTCCTCCGAGATCTTGGCTGCGCGCTCGAGGAGGCGGCTGTGAAGATAGAACACGTCGCCCGGATACGCCTCACGGCCCGGCGGACGGCGCAGGATGAGGGAGAGCTGCCGGTATGCGGCGGCCTGCTTCGACAGGTCGTCGTACACGCAGAGCGTCGCCTTGCCCTCCTCGTACATGAAGTACTCGGCGATCGCGCAGCCGGCGTAGGGAGCGATGTACTGGAGCGGCGCCGGCTCCGACGCCGAGGCAACGACGACGACGGTGTACTCCATCGCGCCCGCCTGCCGGAGCTTCTCGACCACCGTCGCGACGGTGGACTTCTTCTGGCCGATCGCGACGTACACGCAGACCACGCCCGCGCCCTTCTGATTCATGATCGTGTCCACCGCGATCGCGGTCTTGCCGGTGCCGCGGTCGCCGATGATCAGCTCGCGCTGCCCGCGGCCGATCGGAATCATCGCGTCGATCGCCTTGATGCCGGTCTGGAGCGGCTCCTTCACCGGCTGGCGGACGATGATGCCCGGCGCGACCATCTCGACCGGTCGCGAGCCGGACGTCTGGATCGGGCCCGCGCCGTCTACCGGACGGCCGAGGGGATCGACCACGCGTCCGAGCATCGCCGGACCGACGGGGATCTGAAGCAGGTGGCCGGTGCGGCGGACCTCGTCGCCCTCGCGGAGCTTGAGGTAGTCGCCCAGGATCGCGGCACCGACGTTGTCCTGCTCGAGATTCAGCACCTGGCCGGAGACCGTCTCGCCGGTCTCCGAGGCGGTGAACTCGAGCATCTCGCCGGCTTCCGCCGACTTGAGGCCATAGATGCGCGCGACGCCGTCGCGGACTTCGAGAACCGTTCCGACCTCCGACACGTCGACAGTCGTCAGGTCGGCGGACGCGATCTCGCGGAGCAGGATGTCCTTGAGCTCGCCGGGGCGGAGGATCGAATCGGTGGCCATGTATCCGGTATGCCTGGCTAAGGTTCGGTTGGAGATCAGCTTGTGAAAATAATCACAATGGCAGGGGGCGGCAAGATCGGCAGTCAGGCCGAACGGGGTGGCCGGCCGGGGGAATCCTACCGGACGCGACTCCGCGTATTCCCGCGCACGAACGCCGCTAGGACGCCCCGGGGACCGAGCGCGCCGAGGGCCCCGGGCGTCACGCCGGCGATCCGCCGTGCGGTGCTCGCGAGATGGCTCGACGAGGCGAAGTGCAGGAGGCGTACGACGGTGCCCGAGGTGTAGCCCGGGTTCTGGAGCAGCTGCGCCGCGCACGCGATCCGGGTCAGGTCGATGACCCGCTTCAGATTGGGCGCGCCGCCGGCGCCGAACTGGCGGGAGAGGTATTCCCGGCTCACCTCGAGGTGCCGAGCGAGCTGCGCGGTGCGGACCGGGTGCTCGACAGCGCTCAGGAGATAGTCCCACGTCATCCGCTGGAGCGGCTCGGTGAGACGGAGCGCACGCGGCGCGTCCGCCATCGCGCGCCGCCTGGCACTGGTGAGCGAGCAGCGGGAGACGATCTCCCCCACCACCGCGTCATCCACCCCCTCGACCGCGACCGCGGTGACCTGCTGGCGGCGGCAGCTCACCAGCAGCTCGCCGTCGTCGGGCCGGAACGGGGCGTAGGCGACGATGGGGATCTGCGGCACCCGGCCGCGCAGCGACGCGACCACGAGCGCCACCGCGGCGCTCGGCGCGAGCACGATGGCGTCCACCAGCCGCTGCGCGATCGCGCGATCGAGCGCCGCCGCGGTGCGGCAGGCCACCACCCTGGCGCCGGTCCTGGGCAGGGTGCGGCGCAGCGCCGCCATCGCGCTGCGGCTGTCGAGCATCGCGGCGACGGCGGGCATCTCAGGCCGGCGGACCGAGCGGTGGCAGGCCGACCGGCTCGTCGGCGTCGTCGGCCGGGAGAACGATGCCGGCGCGGGGAGCGCGATCGGGGCGCCCCTTCCCCACCGCCACGAGCGTCCGGACCATTTCGCCGGCCCGCTTGAGGACGCCGCGCGCGTTATCGTAGCTCAGCACTTCGAGCGCCTCCTCGAGCACGCACCAGCGGCACGCCGTGATCCCCTCGTCGAGCTGCGGCGCCGCGTCGCCGTCGGGCGACTCGAAGAGAAAGAAGTGGCAGTACTTGTGGATGTGCCGGCCGCGGAAGCGGAAATGCCAGTCGATGACCCGGATGGGGCCCTGCAGGATCAGCCGCTCGAGCCCCGTTTCCTCCGCCGTCTCGCGGAGCGCCGCCTCGGCCGGCGTCTCCGACTCCTCGAGATGGCCCTTGGGAAAGCCCCAGTTGTCGTACGAATCACGGATCAGCAGAAATCGCGCGAGCTGCTCGGGAGGACGCCGGAAGACGATCCCGCCGGCGCTCACCTCGAGCTCGGGACGACGCTTGCCCATCAGAAGACCGAAACCTTGATGTATTTCCTCGGGTGTGCCTGGATGTCCGCCATCAGCTCGCGGAACTGCCGCATCGTCGCCGCCGTCTCGTAGTACAGCGTCGAGTCGTTGGCGAGCTTGCCGAGCGTGCCGTTGCCGCTCTGCATCTTGCTGAGCAGCGAGTCGGCCGACTGCAGGATGCGGACGAGGCTGGCGTCGTTGGCCCGCATGGTGGCCATGAGCTGGCGGAAGTCGGCCGACGCCTGGCGCAGGTCGCCGCTGGCGTCGCGGCCGTTGTTCATGATCTCCCGGAGCTGGCCCTGATTGGTGGCGCTGTCCACCCGTGCCGCCGAGGCGCTGAGGCTGCGGGTCGCGCCGGCGAAGGCGTCCGAGGTGCTCACGAGGTCCGACGTCACCCGGTCCACGCGCGTCGTCTGACTCCCGGCGAACTTCACGAGGCGGTTGCTGATCGCCGCCATGTCGAGCACGCTCTGCCGGAGCTGCTGGAGCGCCACGCTGTCGAAGGCGCCCTGCACGCGCTGGGTCACGTTCGCGATGTCGGTGGCGATGCGGCTGGCCTGGGCCGTCAGCTGGCCGATGTCGGGGAGCGTGGCACCCGGCCAGGCCGATCCGCCGGCCTGGTCCGACTCGATCAGCGCGGCGCGCACGTTGGGATCGTCCGGCAACGGCTCGAGCGGAATGATGTTGGCCGACCAGCCGCCGAAGAGGCTCGCGGAGGCGGCGATCACCGCCGGCTTGGCGGGAAGGTTCACGTCGCGGTCGATGCTGAAGTCGGTCTCGACCCACGCGTTCTTCACCAGCCGGATCGCGACGACCTTGCCCACCTTGACGCCGCGCAGGGTGACGGGATTGCCGACCTGCAGTCCTTCCACCGTCCGGAAGCGCGCCGTGTAGGTCGCTTCCTTCTGATTGAGGTCGGCTTCGCTGAGCCAGAGTGCGCCGGCGATCACGAGGAAGAGCGCGGCGAGCACGGCGAGGCCGACGACGAATTCATTGCGGCGTTTCATCGGCTCAATCCTTCCCGGTGCCGGCGGGGACGCCCGGATCCGGTCGTCCTTCGATGAACTGGCGCACGACGGGGTCCTCCGTCGCACGGATCTCGTCGGCAGTGCCGACCTGGCGGATGCGGCCCTCGTGCAGCATCGCGATCCGGTCACCCACGGCGAAGGCACTGCCCATGTCGTGCGTGACGATCACGCCGGTCACTCCCATGTCGCGGGTGCGGATCATGAGCTCGTTCATGACGGCGGTGGTCACCGGATCGAGGCCGGTGGTCGGCTCGTCGTACAGGATGTAGCGCGGCCGGAGCGCGACGGCGCGCGCGATGCCGACCCGTTTGCGCATGCCGCCGGACAGCTCCGCGGGCAGCTTCTCCTCTACCCCGGCCAGGTCCACCAGTGCGAGACTCTGCCGCATCCGCTCCGCGATCTCGTCGCGTTCGAAGCCGCGGCGCTTCAGTCCCAGCGCGATGTTCTCGGCCACCGTCATCGAGTCGAAGAGGGCGGCGAACTGGAAGACGTAGCCGATCTTCCCGCGGAGCGCCGCCAGCCCGTCACGATCGAGGTCGGCCACGACGGCGTCATCCACCATGACGCGCCCGGCGTCGGGCTGGATCAGCCCGATGATGCAGCGAAGCGTCACGCTCTTTCCGCTGCCGGAGCGGCCGATGATGACGGTGTTCTCGCCATCGGCGACGTCGAGGTCCACGCCGTTGAGGATGATGCGGGGACCGAACGCCTTGCAGACCCTGTCGAGCCGGATCACAGGAGCACGAGCGCCCAGAACGCGTCGAGCACGAGGATCGCCTCGCACCCCAGCACCACGGCGCGGGTGGTGGCCGCCCCCACCCCTTCGGCGCCGCCGCGGGCGGAAAGCCCCTTCAGGCAGCCCATCAGCGCGATGGCCGCGCCGAAGCTGGCGCTCTTCACCAGACCGAACCAGACGTCCTTGAACTTGTAGAAGAGCCGGAGTCCCTTGAAGAACTCCACCGACGACAAATCGAGCAGGTTGATCGAAGTGAGCCAGCCGGCGGTGACGCCGACCGCCACGGCGAACGCCGTGATGACCGGAAACATCAGCGTCGCGGCGATGACGCGCGGCACCACCAGGTACGAGCGCGGGTCGTAGGCCAGCGTCTCGAGCGCATCCACCTGCTCGGTGACCCGCATCGTGCCGAGCTCGGCGGCGATGTTCGCGCCGACCCTTCCGGCCAGCGCCATCCCGGTGAGGACCGGCCCCAGCTCCATCATCACCGTCTTCCCCACGAGGGCGCCCACCATGTAGAGGGGCATCGCGCCGGTGAAGATGTACGAAGCGAGGAGGGCGAGGACGATGCCGGTGAAGACGGCGATGAAGATGGCGATCGGGATGGAGTCCACGCCGAGCCGGCGCATGTGCCCGATGACGAGCGGCCGCCAGACGGAGACGTCGGCCAGCGCCCGCGTGGCGCCGAGGGTCCAGCGTCCCACCTGCGAGATGAATTCGATCCGCCCGGGGGCGCGGAGAGCTTCGAGACGCCGCACGGGCAAAAGCTACCGCTAGGCCGCGAAGCTCGCCAGCGCGCGCCCGACGTCGCCTTCGCGCAATCGCCGGAGCGCGCGGTCGCGCAGCTGGCGCACCCGCTCGCGGGTGACGCCGAGCATGCTGCCGATCTCCTCGAGCGTGTGCTCGCGGCCGCCGTCGAGGCCGAAATAGAGGCGCAGCACCTTGGCGTCGCGCGGCGGCAGCGTCCCCAGCGCGTGGTCGATCTCCTCGGCGAGGAAGTGGTCCATGGCATCGGCGTCGGCGTCCTGGCCGCCGGCCATGAAGCGGTCGATGAGGGAGCGGTCGCCGTCGGCGTCGAGCGGCGCGTCGAGGCGCACGTCGGCGCTGTTGAGCGCCGCGAGCGCCTGGACGATGTCGAGCGCGAGGCCGGTGGCGTGGGCGATCTCCTCCGGCGCCGGCTCCCGGCGCAGCTCCTGTCGCAGCGCCTCGGATGCGCGGATGATGCGCGAGAGATCGGCCGTGCGGTTGAGCGGCACGCGCACCGTGCGCCCGTGACGTGCGAGGGCCGCGAGGATCGCCTGGCGGAGCCAGCACACGGCATACGAGATGAACTTCACGCCCTGATCGGGATCGAACTTCCGCGCCGCCGTCATCAGCCCGACGTTGCCTTCGCCGATGAGGTCGGTGAGCGCGAGGCCGCGATTCTGGTACTTCTTGGCGACCGAGATGACGAAGCGGAGGTTGCGCTTGACCAGCTCCTCCATCGCCTCGGCGTCGCCGGCGCGGACCCGGCGCGCGATCGCGACCTCCTGCTGCGCGGTGAGCAGCGGAGTGAGGCTGACCTCGTAGAGATACTGGTCGAGGATGTCCTTGTCGGCGTCGTAGACGCCGAGACTCTTCGCGGTGTCGCGCTTGCGGGTGCGGCGCGGGCGCGCGGACGGCGAGCTGGCCAGGATTTCGGCCGTGGTCATGTCGGCGGTGAGCGGCACCGCGTCGTCCGGCGGGCGTTTCGACGCCCGTTTCGGCGTCGCGCCCTCGGGCGGCTGCTGCGAGGTCGTCATGGGTGCAAACTAACCCTGAAAGTCGGCGGCGGCGGAAGGTGGGAAGCGGCGCTAACCGCTTGACACTCCTCCGGGTGCGAGCTTAAGTTTTCGTGCTCCGCTGGCGAGGGGTTCTTCGACGAAGGATGCTTCGCGGCGGGGCGACAATATAACGGGGGCGTAGCTCAGTTGGGAGAGCGCGTGAATGGCATTCACGAGGTCAGGGGTTCGATCCCCCTCGCCTCCACTCTCCACCGGCCCGGCGCCGCCCCTATGGGTCGCCGGCTCGGAGCGGTTGCGCGGATGGAGACCGACCGCTAGAATCTCCGTCCGTTCGCGGGAATAGCTCAGTTGGTAGAGCACAACCTTGCCAAGGTTGGGGTCGCGGGTTCGAGTCCCGTTTCCCGCTCTGCTCAAGGTACACGTCGCGGGGTGGAGCAGTCTGGTAGCTCGCCGGGCTCATAACCCGGAGGTCGTGGGTTCAAATCCCACCCCCGCTATTGGTGGTTCAAGGCGGTCAGGCGGACAGGCGGTCAGGCGGTCAGAGACTCCGGCGGCTTTTCGGGCTGCCGACCGCCCGATCGGCTGACCGACTGACCGCCTGAAGCATGCAGGGCGCTTAGCTCAGTTGGTTAGAGCGCCACGTTGACATCGTGGAGGTCACAAGTTCGAGTCTTGTAGCGCCCATGCGGTTGGCAGTGGCGGCACCGCGCCCTTAGCTCAATTGGATAGAGCATCTGACTACGGATCAGAAGGTTAGAGGTTCGAGTCCTCTAGGGCGCACTGGTTGAAGGACGGGGCGTAGCGCAGCCCGGTTAGCGCGCCTGCTTCGGGAGCAGGAGGTCCCCGGTTCAAATCCGGGCGCCCCGATTGGACAGCTCATTCGCTCCGCACGACGAAACGTCGTGCGGAGCGATTGTCTTTTCGACTGCCCCGCCCACGCTGGCGTAACACTTGCCCTGACGAAACAGCAGGAGAGATTCAGAGCAGAGCGACTACCGGAGGGTCGGGATGCGGGCTGGCGGGCCATGAACGCCCTGTTCGGCGGGTGGCGCGACATCGCGACGGTGCTGTGGCGTGAGCACCGATGGGCGTTCCTCATCGTGTGCCTGTCTGCGGCGTCGCTTCGCGTCCTCGACCACACGGTAGCCCCAGGCCTTGTCGGACCGCTCGACGGCTGGTGGACCGGCGTCTTCCTCGTCGAGCTCGTCCCGGTCGTCGTGGTGCCGGTGCTGGTGTGGCAGCGGCTCGTGCTTCGCCGGCCTTGGGGCGTGATGACCTCGGCCGGCCCGGCGGCGCCTGTGCGTCTCCTCGGCCTGGCGCTCACGCTGCTCCTCACGCGTTCAGCGGTCATCAACGCAGTCTCATGGAAAGCGGGGCTGCCACTCCTGCACCCGTTCGCGTTCGACGCGCTGCTGGCCGGTCTGGACCATGCGCTTCACCACACTGATCCGTGGCGGCTCCTCCGGTTCCTGACGCGCCCGAGGGCACTGCGGCTCGTGGACGCGTTTTATGCCGCCTGGTACATCGCGTTCTTTCTCGTGGTCGTGGCGTGGGGCTGGGCACGCCCGAGCGCACAACGCCGCCGCTTTCTGACAGCGATGATGCTGACGTGGATCGTCGGTTCGGTCCTAAGTGTCCTCGTCGCCTCGGCGGGGCCGGTGTACTACAATCGCGTGACGGGAGAACCTGGCCCATACCTGGAGTTGATCCGGCGCCTGCACGCGCTGCCGCTCGCTGCGACGAGGCTGCAGGCGCAGCTTTGGGATGCCTATGTGCACCCCGGTGTGACCTTCGCCAAGGGGATCGCTGCGTTTCCCAGCCTGCATGTCGCGATGCCGGCACTCTACGCCATGAGCACTCCTCCGCGCTGGCATCTGACCCGTTGGCTCTGGTGGGGCTTCACGGCTGTGACTCTGTTCGCATCGGTCGTCCTCGGCTGGCACTATGCCGTGGACGGCTACGCAGGGATACTCCTGGCGGCAGGCTGCTGGTGGGTGACAGGCCATCTCGCTCACTCCAGTCCACTCGTCAAGCCAGCGGCGATGGCGGTGCCGATTCGGGCGCGCGCTGGCTGACGTCGGCGAGCGCACGTCGCTCCTAACCGAAGTGTCGGAAGAGTCCCTCGATCTTCGTGATCCACTCCGGACTGATGCCGGCGTCGCGGGCCTCAGGCACCCAGAGACCGAGCGCGGCCTCCACCTGATCGATGATGCCGACCCCATCGCCCGTGACGTCGAACGCGCGCCCAACGGCGCGCAGGTCCTCGCGAGTGAAGTCGTCATCCTTGCCGCGAACCGTCATCTGGTGCGTTCGCGACCACTTCCCGCCCCACGCCCATGTCATGTCGAACGCCGGGGCGAGGCGCCACTTCCCATCCGGTCCCATGAGAAAGCCCAGATTCTTGACGTGGTCGTCCTGATTCCGCGCGGCGACATTGAATACCATCCGCCGAAACGCCTGATCGACGGCCGGCTGTCCCATTCCGAGCAGCCGGATGGTGCGGAAATACTCCTCGTATGACAGCACCTGCCTGATGTTGTAGTCGGCATGGTGCAGCCCGCCCAGGCTGTGCATGTGCAGCCGCGCGCCGCCCTCGCGGTCGAACCGTCTGGTCATGAAATGCGCGAAGTCCCGCTCGCGGAGGAGCCGCGTGTCGGCCATCTCGATGCCGGCAGCGCGGGCCATCCGGGAATAGACGTACTCGATGCGCCCGAACGGGCCGGGCGCGAATTCCTTCACCATCACGTGGCCGCCGGCACCACCGGTCACGCCGTCGAACTTGATCAGCCAGTGCTCGTCACCGTGACGCCGCGCCGCGAAGGCGGACTTCACTTTCCCCGTATCCGGGTTGTAGAGCACGAGCGCCTTGGCACGGGCCCCGCCGGCGGAGGCGCCGACGAGCATCATCTCGGGAACCGCCACGGCGGGATCCCCCTCGATCACCCGCCGGGCTTCTTCGACCAGGCGCGCGATCTCGAGCGCCTCGTCGCCATGCGGGCTGTTCCGGCCCACGATCGGCGGGCTGAACTCGAGAGCGCCCATGGCGCGACTCCCGATGTAGAGCAGCTTCTGCACTGGACTGAGGGCGGCGTCGGGCGTGCCCCGCTGCTCGAAGTAGCGGGTGATGATGGTGTTTCCGAACGCGTCGGGAAGGCAGTCCGCCAGTAGCCCCGGAAGCCCTGCGAACGAGGCGACGCGGCGGAGCTCGGGAAATGAGATTGGCCCGCGGCGCGAGAGCGGGAGATGGATGGGCGAGATCTCGAGTCCCGACTCCCGGAATTCATCGTCGTACTCGAAGACGACATTGCCCTCGCGATCCTCTGCCACGGCGCCGACCTGCCGGCCCCAGAGAAGGATGCGCGCGACCGTGAACGCCGATTCGCTCAGCCGCCGGTCAGCCACGCCCGGCCTTCGTGTCATCCTCTTGCTTGCCTGCGCGTCGGCGCGGCGTGCCGGCGCGCTGACGCTCGCGGCCACCCAGATCGGCCAGCTGCAGCGGCGAAACCAGCGGTGCCGGGAGGAACGCATTGAGCGTGTCGAGGCGTCCCAGCGCGCGCAGCAGGCGGACGACCGTTTCGAGGGTCGGCCGCTCACCGGCCTCGGCCCGCTTCGCGGTACGGACACCGACCCCGGCTGACGCCGCCACCTCGACCAGTGTCCGGTTCTGCTGAAGCCGGTACCGATGGATGCGCTGTCCGAGCTCGCGGAGAATCTCCTCGGTCGTCGCCGTTGATCGGATCTGCTGCATGGGAAACCTCCAGCTAGCTTGTGGGCCATATATGGCCCCCTACAAGATAAACCAACAATAATGTGCCTTCTATGGCCTATTATAATAGATCATTTGAGCAGCAGCAATATGATAGACATGGTGCCATATAAGGCCCGTAAAGGCAGAATAGCACTCTAATGTGCCATTAACGGCCTATTCAGTCCAGCCGATCGCCCGGCAGGTATTGTCACACAGCGGCAATTGATGAGCATGCCCGCACCGGCACAGGGCGGCTCTGGTATCGCGGCGGATCGGCTGCCCCTCGAATCCCCGGATTTCGACGTCGCCCCGCAGGTAGAAGGGTCCGCCGCGGACCGGAGTCACGGTGGCCGGAACGTCCGGGCGCTCGTCGGCGCCGCCGTCGTGCCGAACGAAATGCAGCGCCCCGCTCGGACAACGAACGATCGCCGCAACGACTTCCTCCGCTGAGGCGGCGGTCGGGTCCACCCAGGGCCGGCGCCTGGGATCGAAGACGCGCTGAAGTGCGCGCACGCAGTTCGCGCTGTGGATGCAGCGCCCGGCATACCACTGCACGGTGACGTCGTCGCCGGCGTACTCGCGCGTGAGATCGGGTGCGCGATTCGGCCCGTCCGGATCGGGGGGCGCGCCGGCCCCGCCTGCGCTGGCGTCGGGCTCGCGCCCAGCGGATTCCAGGTGATCTTCCTGACCTCGCATCATGGCGCGCCTCCCTGTCGCGGTGTCGTGCCTCGAGCCCTCGCTAAATCCCCCCCGCGCCGCATATTAGTCCTGATGACCGACCTTCGTGACCGCCTCGCATCCGGACTTGCCGATCGCTATACCCTGGGCCGGGAGCTCGGTCAGGGCGGCATGGCCACCGTGTACCTCGCACACGATCTCCGTCACGACCGCGATGTGGCGCTCAAGGTCCTCCGCCCCGAGATTTCCGCCGCGATGGGAGCCGACCGGTTCCTGCGGGAGATCAAGCTCGCCGCGGGGCTGACCCATGCGCACATCCTTCCGGTATTTGATTCGGGGGAGGCCGGCGGTCTCCTCTATTACGTGATGCCGAGCATGGAGGGCCGCTCGCTCCGGGAACGGCTCGATCGGGAGCGCCAGCTGCCGCTTTCCGAATCGCTGCGGATCACCCGCGAGGTCGCCTCGGCGCTCGACTACGCCCACCGGCACAATGTCGTCCACCGTGACATCAAGCCCGAGAACATCCTGCTGCACGAAGGTGCTGCGATGGTCGCGGACTTCGGCATCGGCAAGGCGCTCTCCGCGCAGGGGGCGTCGCTCACGCAGACCGGCCTTTCGCTTGGCACGCCCGCGTACATGAGCCCCGAGCAGGCCGCCGGCGATCTCGGGACCGACGGGCGCAGCGATCTCTACTCGCTCGGCTGCGTGCTCTACGAGATGCTCACCGGTGAGCCGCCGTTCACCGGCATCTCGGCGCAGGCGATCATCGCCAAGCGCTTCGTCGCCCCCATTCCGCGGATCCAGGCGACGCGGGATGTTCCCGCTGCGGTCGACACCGCCGTCACCCGCGCACTCGCGCGGACGCCGGCCGATCGCTTTCCCTCAGCCGCGGAATTCGCCGCTGCGCTCCTCGCCATCAGCCGGGACAGCGACAGTGGTGAGCGCGCGGTCGGCGGCGCGCCCCGCGCCGATGCCCGCGCCATCGCGGTGCTGCCGCTCGCCAACATGAGCGCCGACCCGGAGAACGAATACTTCGCCGACGGCATGACGGAAGAGATCATCAACGCGCTGGCCAAGGTGCCGGGGATGCATGTCGCCTCGCGCACCAGCTCCTTCGCCTTCAAGGGCAAGGAGGTGGACGTGCGGCAGATCGGGGAGAAGCTCGGTGCCTCCTCGGTTCTCGAGGGAAGCGTGCGGAAGGTGGGCAACCGGATCCGGATCACGGCGCAGCTGATCAGCGTGGAGAACGGCTACCACCTGTGGAACGAGACCTACGACCGGCAGCTGGAGGACGTGTTCGCGGTTCAGGACGAGATCTCGCGCGCCATCGTCGACGCGCTGAAGCTCAGGCTGGCGAACGACGGGGCGCAGGTCGTTCCGCCGACCAAGGACCTCGAAGCCTATACGCTGTATCTCAAGGGGCGCTTCTTCTTCGCCAAGCTGTCGGAGCCGTCGCTCCGGAAAGCGCTCTCGCTGTTCGAGCAGGCATTGCTCCGGGACCCCGGACTGGCGCGCGCCTACGCCGGCATCGCCGATGTCTGGTGCAATCTGGCCGACGACTGGGTGGCGCCCGATGAGGCGTACCCGCGCGCCAAGGCGGCAGCCGAGCGCGCCTTGCAGCGTGATCCCGAGCTGGCCGAGGCGATCACCTCGATCGGCAAGGTGCTCTGCTGGCACGAATGGGACTTCGCGGGTGCCGAGGCGCAGCTCGCACGCGCGACGACGCTGAGCCCGAGCTACGCGGAGGCGCATTACGTGCGCGGCACCGCCCTGCCCCTCGTGGGCCGGTTGCACGACGCGATCGACACCATGGCCCAGGCGCTCAAGCTGGACCCCCTCTCGGTCCACTACTGCGAGTGGCTGTCCCGCTTCCTCCTCTACGCCGGGGATTACGACGGCGCCATTGCCCAGGGGCACCGGGCCCTCGAGCTGGACGAAGGATGGCTCCGGGCGCCGCACTATATCGGCGCTGCGCATCTCGCGAAGGGCGAGCTCGATCAGGCGCTCCTCTGGTTCCGGCGGGCGCAGGCGCTGGAGAAGTCGGTGCGCTCGTACGACGCGAACATCGTGCGGGCGCTGGCCGCGCTGGGCCAGCAGGAGGAGGCCGAGGCGATCATGACGCGCCTGGAAGAGGCGTCGCGCCAGCAGTACATGCGCTCCGAGGTACTCGCCATGGGCCACGCGGCGATCGGGGACTTCGACCGCGCGTTCACGGCGCTCGAGCGCGCGTACCAGGCGCGGTCATCGGGGCTCATCTACCTGCATCTCGACCCGGGCTTCCTGCCGCTCCGGCCCGACCCGCGGTACGCCGACCTCGTCCGACGCATCGGACTCAAGTAGTCCCTCACGAGACTTTCATCCAGCCTTTCGTCCAGCTTCACCTCTCGACCGCTACCCTTGAGCGGACCAGGTCAGTTGTTGCCACGAACAAGGGAGGACGCCATGAAGGGCTACATCGCGAATATCGAAGATCAGACCGACGAGAACCACGACTTCCGTCGCGTCGTCTACACCGGTCCCCACCTTCAGCTCGTGCTGATGGCACTGCAGCCCGGCGAGGAGATCGGTGAAGAGGTCCATGAGAACGTGGATCAGTTCTTCCGCATCGAGCACGGCCAGGGCGAAGTCTGGATCGACGGCCACAAGACGGGAATCGTCAGCGAAACGGCGGTGCTCGTCCCGGCCGGCGCGAAGCACAACATCCGGAACACCGGCGATACCGCGCTCAAGCTCTATACGCTGTATGCGCCGCCGCAGCACGCCGACCGGACGGTCCAGCCCACCAGGGCCGACGCCGAGGCATCCACGGAGCATTTCGCGGGACAGATTACGGAGTAGACGCGTGGCGGAGCGGCGCCGGCGCCGTATATTCGGGCGCCGGCCGCTCCCGTCATTCGATCCCGCCACCCCGAGCGCTCGTGGCCCCGGACACCTCCCGCGGCATCCGTTCCGCCCAGCTGGGCCTCGTCATCAATGCCGGACTCGCGATCGCCAAGCTGATCGCCGGGCTCGTGGGAAACACGTACGCGCTGGTCGCCGACGCGGTCGAGTCGACCGCCGACGTCTTCGCCTCACTCATCGTGTGGGCCGGCCTCCGCCTGGCAGGCCGCGGACCCGACGAGGCCTACCCGTTCGGGTACGGCAAGGCGGAGGCGCTCGCCGCCGGCGCCGTGGCACTCATGCTGCTTCTGGCCGCGATGGGCATCGCGATCGAGGCGGTCAAGGAGATCCGGGCCCCGCACTTCTCACCGGCACCCTGGACCCTGGGCGTGCTCATCACCGTCGTGGTGATCAAGTGGGTGCTCTCCCGCCGCGTTCACGCAGTCGGCGCCGCGATCGACAGCACCGCGGTCAAGGCCGATGCCTGGCATCACCTGAGCGACGCCCTGACGTCCGGCGCAGCGTTCATCGGCATCTCGATCGCCGTCCTCGGCGGTCCCGGGTGGGAGTCAGCCGACGACTGGGCGGCGCTCTTCGCTTCGCTCATCATCGCATATAACGGAGTGTCCATGCTCCGCCCCGCGTGGAACGACCTCATGGACCGGATGCCCGGCGCCGAAGTGGTCGAGCCGGTGCGCCGGGCAGCGGAGGGCGTGGCCGGCGTTCTCGCGACCGAGAAACTCGCAGTGCGGAAGACGGGGCTCGAGTACCGGGTGACGATCCACGTCCAGGCCGATCCCGCCCTGTCGCTCTCCGAGGCGCACGTCCTCGGCGGCAAGGTCAAGAGCGCCATACGCGCGGCAGTGCCGCAGGTGCAGTCGGTGCTGGTGCACATGGAGCCGTACCAGCCGGCAGCGGCTCCGGTAGATTCCATCGAGCGACGGCCCGGTACCCGGGCCTCGCTGTAACCTGCAGCCTGGAGGACAGCATGCGAATGTCAGGAATCGGAGCGGCGCTGATCGCTGCGCTCGTGGTCGCAGCCCCGCTCTCAGCCCAGCAGCCCGCCCCACCGGCGAAGATGGGCCCGCCGGCCGCGGGCATGAAGATGGACATGAAGATGATGGACTCGATGGATGCCCGACTCGACAGCGCCGTCGCCCGGATGAACCGGACCACCGGCGACGCGCGGGTCACCGCCATGGCCGACGTGATCAACGCACTCGTCGCGGAGCACCGGATGATGCACGCCCACATGCAGCAGATGATGGGCGAGCACATGGGCGGAATGCCGGGGATGCAGCATCCGGCGCCCGGCCAGCCGATGCGCGGGATGATGCATCCGGACTCGGGGCACGCGCCGATGCCGGGGATGGCGCGGCCGGACAGCGCGGCACGCCCCCGCAGGTGAGCACGCCCGGCCGGCTGTCGTTCCTCGACCGCTTCCTGCCGGCCTGGATTCTCGGTGCGATGGCGCTCGGCCTGGCGGTCGGGCGCACCTGGCCCGGCCTCGCCCCGGCGCTCGACCGGGTACAGGTGGCGGGGGTGTCGGTGCCGATCGCCATCGGCCTCCTCTGGATGATGTACCCGGTCCTCGCGAAGGTCCGCTACGAGACGATCGGCCGGCACACGCGCGACACCCGGTTCCTCGGCACGTCACTCGTGCTCAACTGGGTGGTCGGACCGGTCGTGATGTTCGCCCTCGCGTGGGTCTTCCTGCCCGATCTCCCCGCCTACCGCAACGGCCTCATCCTCATCGGACTGGCGCGGTGCATCGCGATGGTGCTGATCTGGAACTCGCTCGCCCGGGGGTCGAGCGAGCTGGCCGCGGTCCTGGTGGCGCTCAACTCGGTCTTCCAGATCCTCACCTACTCGGTGCTCGGCTGGTTCTTCCTTACCGTCGTGCCCGGCTGGTTCGGGCTGGCCTCGACGGCACTCGACGTCTCGATGGGACGCATCGCGGCGAGCGTCCTCGTCTTCCTGGGGATCCCCCTGGTGGCCGGCTATCTGACGCGCCGGATCCTCGTCGCGCGACGGGGCGAGACGTGGTACGACGGGAGCTTCATGCCGAAGTTCGGGCCGACGGCGCTGATCGGCCTGCTGTACACGATCGTGCTGATGTTCGCCATGCAGGGGGACCGGATCCTCGCGGTGCCGCTCGACGTGCTCCGGATCGCGGTTCCGCTGGTGGTCTATTTCCTCGTGATGTTCGGACTCGCGCTCGCGCTGGCCCACCGACTGGGATTCGCCTATCCGGCCAGCGCGTCGCTCGCCTTTACGGCCGCGGGCAACAACTTCGAGCTTGCCATCGCGGTGGCTGTCGCGACCTTCGGCCTCGCCTCGGGTGAGGCGCTGGCCGCGGTCGTCGGCCCGCTCATCGAGGTACCGGTGCTCGTCAGCCTCGTCTACGTCGCGCTCTGGGCCCGTCGGTTCTTTCCCCCGGAGCCCTCCGTCGAACCGGCGGGCCGCGCGATCCCGAGCGCCACTCCCGCCGGCTGAAGCCGGCTCTCACCCCGCCGGGCGCGTCACCGCTTCCAGCACGCGCCGGAGCCGTGCCTTCACCTCCGCCGCCAGCGGCGCGATATCGGTCCGCCCGGTCAGCTGCAGCGCCGCCTCGGGGTCCAGCGCGGCGACCACCGTCCGCACCGGGTCGTCCGTCGCATAAACGATCACGTTGCAGGGCAGCAGCAGACCGATATCGGTCTCGAGCTGAAGGGCCTGATGCGCCAGTGGCGGATTGCAGGCGCCCAGGATCAGGTACGGCGGCCGGTCCACGTCGAGCTTCTTCTTGAACGTCGCCGCGACGTCGATCTCCGTCAGGACGCCGAATCCCTCCGCGGCCAGCGCGTCTCGCACCCGGGTGACCACCGCGGCGTACGGCAGCGCCACCGTCACACCAAGGCCGTACGGGGTGGTCTGGCTAACCGTCGGGCGCTCTTCGATGATCGTGCTCATGACGCCTCCTTCGGCCCCGCCGGGCCGGCCAGCGCCGTGCTGCACCCGAAGGCGTGCAGGCGGCCGAGCATCCGCTCGAGCGGACAGAAGTGCGTAAAGCTCGACTGCATCAGGTTCACGCCGACGAATGCGGTGAACAGAAACCACAGCGGACTCACGAACCAGCCGAGCGCGAGTGACGCCAGGATGAATGTGCCGGCGAAGCGCCGGATGATGTTCTCATTGCACATGCCCGTTTCCTTTCGCTCCTTCGTGTGACGCATCAGAAGAACCGCTCCACCGGCAGCTCCGCGACGTGCAGCCGCTCGCCGGGGAGCGCAGCCCCCGCCAGGTCCCGCAGCGCCGTCGAGAGCGGCGCAACGGTGTCCTCGGCCAGGACGGTGAAGTACACCTGCGACTCACCGGGCCAGGCCCGGCTTCCCTCCCGGCGCCCGCTCCTCCCCGCACCGTGCGCGTTGGAGAGCTGCGTCCACCCGATCACGCCGTGGTCATCGAGCATCCCGGGAATCAGCTCGGGGCGCGGCCCGCCGTAGATCACCACCAGCATCCTCATGGTGTGACACCTTCCGCGAGCTCGCGTCGCCGGAGCTCCCAGTAGAGGAGTGGAACGACCACCATCGTGAGCAGCGTCGCCACCACCGCGCCGCTCATGAGCGCGACGGCGAGGCCCTGGAAGATCGGATCGAGCACCATCACGAGCCCGCCGACGACGACCGCAGCGGCAGTGAGCGCGATCGGCCGGAAGCGGACGCTGCCCGCCTCGACCACCGCCTCCGCCAGGGAGGCACCCCTCTCCTCGGCGAGCTGGATGAAATCGACGAGCAGGATCGAGTTCCGCACGATGATGCCGGCGAGCGCGATCATGCCGATCATCGAGGTGGCGGTGAAGAACGCTCCGGTCAGCGCATGCCCCGGGAGAATGCCGATGAGCGTGAGGGGAATCGGCGCCATGATGACGAGCGGGATTTTGAACGACTGGAACCATCCGACGACCAGGACGTAGATCAGCACCAGTGCCCCGGCGAACGCGATGCCCAGGTCGCGGAAGACCTCGATGGTGATCTGCCACTCGCCGTCCCACTTGAGCGCCGTCTCGTCGAGCCGCTCCGGCTGGACGGCGTTGTAGCGCCGGATTTCCGCACCCCCCACCCGCACGGAATCGAGGCGGCGGTTCATCGCCAGAATGGCGTACACCGGCGATTCGATCGTTCCCGCCACGTCGCCAGTGACGTAGATGACCGGGCGCAGGTCCCGCCGGAACCGCGCGCTTTCACGTCGCGACGAGTCGACCGTGACGAACCGCGCCAGCGGCTGCGGCCCGCTCGGCGTCGCCACCGGCAGGGCGAGGAGCGCCTCGGCGCCGGACCGGTTCTCCAGCGCGAGCCGGGGCACGATCGCGACCCCCTCGCGTGCAGACGGCTGGGCCGCGAGCCCGACGGTCCGGCCCGACTGCGCCAGATACACCGCCTGCGTGATCTGCTCGACGCTGGCGCCGGCAGTGGCCGCCCGGACCCGGTCCACCCGGAAGGCGAGCTGCATCTGCGGTGCCTCGACCGTCCAGTCCACGTCCACGACCCCGGGCGTGGACTCGAAGACCGCCTTCACGCGCCGCGCCGCGTCCAGGCGGGCGCCGTCATCGCCGGCGTACACCTCCGCGACCAGCGTCGAGAGCACCGGCGGTCCGGGAGGAATCTCGGCAATCTTGGCGCTCGCCTGATAACGGCCGGCGATCGAGTCGATGGCGGGCCGCACCGCCACCGCGATGGCATGACTCTGACGCTTGCGGTCGCCCTTCGGGCGGAGGTTGACCTGAACGTCCGCCACGTTGGCGCCGCGGCGGAGGAAGTAGTGGCGCACGAGGCCGTTGAAGTTGAACGGCGCGGCGGTGCCGGCGTACAGCTCGGTGCTCTCCACTTCGGGCACCGTGCGGAGGTAGGCGGCGATTTCCGACGCGACCGCCGCCGACGTCTCGAGCGTCGTCCCTTCGGGCAGGTCGAGCACGACCTGAAACTCACTCTTGTTGTCGAAGGGGAGCATCTTCACCGACACGAGCCGCACGGCCACGAGCCCCATCGAGAGCAGGAGCAGGCCGAGCACGCCGCCGTAGAAGGTGCGGCGACGCCGGCGGCTCGCCATGAGTCCGGTCATGAGGCGCGCGTAGAGCGGGCCGAAACGGCCCGGCTTCAGAGCGGCCGGCGCGCCGGCGTTTGCGGCCGGGTGCGTGGCCACGTGGCCGCGCAGAAGCCGGAGCGCGAGGTAGGGGGTGACGATGAACGCCACGGCGAGCGACGCGAGCATCGCCACCGAGGCGCCGACCGGAATTGGCCGCATGTACGGCCCCATCAGGCCGCTCACGAACGCCATCGGCAGGATCGCGGCGATGACGGTGAAGGTGGCAAGTATCGTCGGGTTTCCGACTTCGTCCACGCCCTCGACGGCGGCCGTGGCCGGATCCTTGTCCCCCATCAGCAGATGGCGGTAGATGTTCTCAACCACCACGATTGCGTCGTCCACCAGGATGCCGATCGAGAAGATCAGGGCGAACAGCGTGATCCGGTTGAGCGTGTACCCCAGCGCGTAGTAGGCGAAGAGCGTGAGCGCGAGCGTCACCGGCACGGCGACCAGCACCACGAGCGCCTCGCGCCAGCCGAGAAAGAGCCAGATGAGGATCGTCACCGACACGGTGGCGATGCCGAGATGCAGGATGAGCTCGCTCGCCTTGTCGCTCGCCGTCTCTCCATAATTGCGGGTCACCGTCACCCGCACGTCGGCGGGCAGGAGCCGCGTCTTTGCGGCGTCCACCCGCTCGAGCACGGCCTCCGCCACCCGCGTCGCGTTGGCGCCGTGGCGCTTCGCGATGCTGATCGTGACGGCGCTCTCGCTGGCGGCGCCCTGCCCCGCGTGCGAGACGTAGTCGGTCCGCTCGCCGTACTCCTCGGTCACCATCGCGACATCGCGGACCGACACGGCGGCTCCGCCGCGCGTGGAGACGACCACGCTCCCCACGTCGGCCGCGGCCCGGAGCGGCGCTCCCACGCGAACCAGGTAGACCTGGTTCCCGGTGGCCAGCTCGCCGGCCTGCAGCCGCGCATTGGCGGCCTGCAGTGCCATCCCCACCTCGCCGGGTGTCACCCCGGCCGCCACCATGCGCATCGGATCGAGCGTGACCCGGATCTGCCTCGGCTGGCCGCCGATGACCCAGGTCTCCGCGACGTCCGGCACCGTGCGTACCTCGTCTGCGAGATGCGTGGCGATCTCCCGCAGCTCGTTGGAGCCGTAGCCCGACGAGTGAACCGTGAGCGTGACGATGGGGACGTCGTCGATCGAATGCGGCTTCACGAGAGGAGGGGTCGCGCCGAACGGCGCCTCATCCGCCGCGGCCAGGAGCTTGGCGTGCACCTTCACGACGCTCTGCTCCTGATTCTCGCCGACCCGGAAGCGGACGGTCACGAGCGCAAAGCCGTCGCCCGCGGTCGAGTAGACATGTTCCACACCGGGCAGCTCGTACATCCGCCGCTCGATCGGGCGCACCAGCAGATTCTCGGTCTCGGTCGGCGTCGCGCCGGGAAGCGCCACCATGACGTCGATCATGGGGACCGAGATCTGCGGCTCCTCCTCTCTCGGCGTCGCGAGAATCGCCAGGAGCCCGACGGCCAGCGATGCCACAGTGACGAGCGGCGTGAGCTTCGAGCGGAGAAAGCGATCCGCGATGCGTCCCGCGATCCCCATCGTCAGCGGCCTCCCTCGGCGGCCTGCGGCACGAAGATCCGGTCACCGGCCCGAAGGCCGGAGAGCACCTCGACCAGTCCGTCGGCTGCGAGGCCGAGCCGCACCCACCGCCGCTCGAGCCCGCCGGCGGCCGAGATCCGGACGCCGGTGAGATCCCCTTCGCGGATGACGGCGGCCTCCGGGATGAGGATGCCGGTGCGGATCCCTTGTGGAATCCGCAGCATGGCGGCTCCGCCGGCGGGGTGCTCGCCCCGGGCGTTGGATACGATCGCATTCACGGTGTACAGCGCACCGGCCGGCGTCGGCGCGACGCCTTCGACCACCGCTTCCGCCGGCGCATTCTCGATCGTGGCGCGGAGGCGCGCGCCGGGCCGGAGCGACGCGGCGGCGGCGGGTGCGACCGTCGCCGTGATCCGGAGCCGGGAGCCGTCCTCCACCGTGACGACCGGGGAACCGGGCGCGACGAAGGCCCCGGGATCCACCAGCCGCTGCGTGACGATGCCGTCGAACGGCGCCCGGAGCTCCGCGTACCCACGCATCACGTCGACCTCGCTGGCCGCCGCGCGAGCGGTGCGCACCGCGGCCTCGGCGCGGGCCAGGCCGGTTTCGGCAGCGTCGAGCTGCGCCCGGGTGGCAGCGCTGTCAGCGTACAGCGACCGGAAGCGGCCGGCCTGCGTGACCGCATCGCGATGCACCGCCTCAGCCTCCGCGATTCCAGCCTGCGCCTGCGACTGCCGCGCCGACACGTCGCGGGCATCGATCCGTGCCAGCACCTGCCCCGCGCGCACGCGCTGTCCTTCGTGCACCGGCACGGCGGTCACTGCGCCCATGAGCTTCGTGCTGAGCGTCGCCCGCCGCATCGGCTCCGCGATACCGGCCGCCTCGAGGACTGATGGGATCGTGGTATCGCGCACTTCGATCATGCTGCCGGCGGGAGCCGCGGTGGCGCCGAGCTTCTGCCGCGCCGGCTCGTCGCGACAGGCGGCCAGCGCCGTCAGGCCCAGAACCGCGAGCACCGTCATCGTTCGCATGCTACCGCTCCGTTGACTCGAGGCTGGTGAGAATGGCGAGGCTCTGTCCCGCCGCCCGCCGGCCTTCCGCCAGCGCCACGATCGCCTGATAGCGGGCCTCCGCGAAGCCGAGGCGGGCCGCGGTCTCTTCGGCGGCGGCGTCGAAGAGCTCGACCGCCGTTGCCAGCCCGCCCTCATACTTCCGCGCGACGATCCGGTGGGCCTCCGCGCTCTGCCCGACCGCACCGCCGGTGATCGCCATGCGCGCCCGCGCCACTTCCAGGGCGTTGGCCGCTTCCTGCAGCTCCAGCCGGCCCCGTGCCGCCGCGGCAGCCAGAGCGGCATCGGCCGCGTCACGCCGCGCCGAGGCGGCGCGACGCTCGGCCAGCTCGGCACCGCCGCTGAACGGGGACCAGCTGACCATGACGCCGGCGGTCCACGCATCCTGCCCGCCGAAGGGCGTGCGCGGGGTGTTCCAGTCGAGCCGGCCGAACGCGTTCACTCGGGGGAGGAAGAGAGCGGTCGTGCGCTGGTGGTCCGCTGCGGCAGCCTCGCGGGCCAGGCTGGCCGCGCGCACGTCGCCACGATCCAGCGGCGCACCGCTGTCGGCGACCTGTGCGAGCGACGCGATCGCGGTGGTATCCGGCAGGCGCTCGGGAAGGACGACCGCAGTGTCCGCAGGCACGCCGAGCGCGACCGCGAGCCGGGCACGGGCGAGTCGTGCCGCGCCCCGGGCGGCGATGAGGTCCGCATCCACCTGGCCGGCGCGGACGGCGGCGAGCAGCGCGTCGGAGCGTGTGACGACCCCGTTCCGGTGCTGCGACTCGGCGACGCGCTGATGGGAATGCGCGGCCCGGGAGGCGCTGTCGAGGGCCTGAACCGCCTCGCCCGCGAGCACGGCACCATAGTAGGCGCGCACGACATCGAGCTGGGTTCCGGTCCGCGCCCACGACTCCGCCGCGCGCGCGGCGGCGCCGGCCCGCACCGCGGCGCGGCGCCCGAACCAGGCATCGGCGTTGAAGATGGGTTGCTCGACTACGAGGGCGGAGGAGAGATTCCCGATGGCGGCGGGCTCGTTGAGTCGCGCCGGCTCGAAGGCGCTCGCCGTCACGCTGCGCTGGCGGAGCGTCGCGCCGAAGGCGCCGAGCGGATCGGTGGTCCGGACGTAGCCGCCTTCGGCACGGAGCGTCGGCAGAACGCCGCGCAGCGCGAGGCCGGCGCGGCCCTCCGCCGCACGGGCATCGGCTTCAGCGATCCGGTTGGTGTAGGCGGAGCGTTCCGCGAGCCGGAGCGCATCAGCGAGCGACAGGGTCTGGCCGGTGAGCGTGCCCGGCAGCACCGCAGCCGCAAACAGGATGACGATCGAATGACGAAGCGACATGCGGGCTCACGGGAACGGGACTCTGGCGCCGCCGGACCAACCATACTAGTATACAACTATATGGTTATATGGTCAACTACCCCCGCCGGGCCCGCGCCCAGGCAGCCATGACCCGCAGGGAACTCTCCCCCGAACTGCTGACCGGCGTCGCCGAGCGCTTCAAGGCGCTGGCGGAGCCCACCCGGCTGCAGCTCCTCCAGTGCCTCCGCGGCGGCGACGCCACCGTCTCCGATCTCGTCGAGCGGACCGGCCTGACCCAGGCAAACGTCTCCAAGCACCTGCAACTCCTCCTCGCCCTCGGCTTCGTGGCCCGGCGGAAGGAGGGGCTCTATGCCTTCTACACCCTCGCCGATCAGGACGTCTTCCGGCTCTGCGATCTCATGTGCGGCCGCATGGAGCGCGAGCTGAAGGCCCGGCAGCGTCTGCTCGCCCGGCCGGGCGCGTGAGGGGGCATGCGGCCCACGCTGGAGTGTGCGGCGAAGTCGATGAAGCGAGCGTGAGCGCCGGATGAGGATTGGTTATCGAGCGGCCGTCCTTGCGCTGCTCCTCCCGGCGCTCGCACACGAGGCTCACGGCCAGGGTGCAATGCCCGCCGCTCCGCTCGGAATTCCGCACGCCCGCATGGGATCCGGAACCTCGTGGATTCCCGACGCATCGCCGATTCGCGAGTACGCCGGCATGACCGGCCCCTGGATGCTGATGGCGCACGGCGACCTCAACCTGTACTACGACCACCAGGGGACGACCCGCGGTGATGATCAGGTCGGAAGCGCCAACTGGCTCATGCTCATGGCAATGCGGGATGCGGCAGGGGGAATGCTGCGGCTCAGCACGATGCTGAGCGCCGAGCCGTTCACGGTGGGCCCGCGGGGTTACCCGCTGCTCCTCCAGAGCGGCGAGGCATACCAGGGAGAGCCGCTGCACGACCGGCAGCATCCCCACGACCTCTTCATGGAGCTCTCGGCAACCTGGGAGCGCGCCCTCACGCGGCGTGTCGGGTTGTCGCTGTACGCCGCGCCGGTGGGTGAGCCCGCGCTGGGGCCGGTGGCCTTCATGCACCGGCCGTCGGCGGAGAACGACCCGTTCGCAACGATCGCCCACCACTGGCAGGACGTCACACACATCACCTTCGGGGTGCTCACTGCAGGCCTCTTCACCCGCGCCGCAAAGCTGGAAGTCTCGCTCTTCAACGGACGCGAACCGGACGGCGATCGGTACAACTTCGACTTCCACCCGCTCAAGTCATACAGCGCGCGGATCCTGGTCAATCCAGCCCCCAGCTGGAGTCTCAATGCCAGCGTCGGCGTGCGCGGAGAAGCCGGCACGGTGCCGGCGGCGCTGCTCGCGACTTACGGTACGCGCCACCCTGCGGGGCTTGCGGTGTTCGGCAGGATTCGCCCGCGGCTCGCGGCGCCGGCGATGGCGATGGATCCCGGCATGCACCACGGCATGGGCCTCATGCCGCCCGCTTCCGATACTGCAGGACCGCCAGCGTCAGCACCGTCCCCCCGATCCCGCTGAGCATCGCGAGCTGGTAGGCGACGTCCCGGAAGCCGGCGCCCTTGAGAAGCACCGCACGCATGAGCTGCGTGAAGTGCATCACGGGGCTCGCCTGCGCCACCCACTGGGCCCAGCCCGGCATGCCCCGAAGCGGCGTGAACAGGCCGCTCATGAGCAGGTACACCATCAGAATCGA